>JBIOVA010000037.1:0-41593 GCA_044867485.1 Lacipirellulaceae bacterium
CGCTCGCCATGCGCAAACTTGTCCCTCCGCAGCGTCGCTCTTAGACTGAACTTTGGCCCGCATCGGTTCGTCTAAGTTAATGGGACTTGCCGGGGTCGGGGACGACCCGGCTCGCTGAGGCCTCGAAACTCGCGATTATCGCTTTGCTGATGACTTCCGACGAAGAAATCTATCAGGACCACATCCTCGACCATTATGAGGACCCGTTCCATCGGGGGCATTTGGCCGAGGCGACGCACGCGCACGAGGACAAGAACCCGCTGTGCGGCGACGTGGTGCGGATCGAGCTCGCGCTCGACGATGACGGCAAGATTCGCAACTTGTTCTTCGATGGCGAGGGCTGCGTCATCAGCCAGGCGTCCGCGTCGATGCTGCTCGAAGAGATGTTCGGCAAGACCGTCGATGATTTGAAGGAGTTCTCCGCCGAGGACATGCTGAAACTCTACGGCCCGCGACTCACGCCCAACCGCCAAAAGTGCTGCTTGCTGTCGTGGAAGGTTCTGCAGCAGGCGGTGCATTCGCCGGTTACGAACAAACCCGAATGAGCACACTCGCGTCACACGCCGTCGACCGCACCGCACTCCTGCCCGCGTCGCTGCGCAATGACTTCCCGATCCTCAGCGAGGAGGTTGGCGACGGGCAGCCGCTCACTTTTCTCGACAACGCCGCCAGCACCCAACGGCCGCGGCAGGTGATCGACGCCATCAGCGGCGTCTACGAACGCACCTACGCTAACGTCCACCGCGGGATTCACACGCTTAGCGAGCTGAGCACCGAGCAGTACGAGCACGCCCGCCGCAAGGTGCAGCGATTCCTCGGCGCCGCGAGCTTCAACGAAATCATCTTCACGCAGGGCACGACGGCCTCGATCAACACGGTTGCCCGCAGTTGGGGCGACGCCAATTTGCGGCCCGGCGACGAAGTGCTGCTCACCGTCATGGAGCACCACTCGAACCTCGTCCCCTGGCAGCAGGCCGCGGCGCGCACCGGCGCGGTGCTCCGGCACATCCCGCTCACCGCCGACGGCCGGCTCGACATGATCGCGCTGCCGCGATTGCTCACCGAGCGGACGAAGATCGTCGCCGTCGCCGCCGTCTCGAACACGCTCGGGACAATCAACCCGATCGCCGAGATCGTCCGCCAAGCCCATGCCGCGGGAGCGATTGTGCTCGTCGACGCCGCCCAGAGCGTGCCGCACTTGGCCGTCGACGTGCAAACGCTCGACTGCGACTTCCTTGCCTTCAGCGGCCACAAAATGCTCGGCCCCTCCGGCGTCGGCGTGCTGTACGGCAAGGAGCGGCTGCTGGACGCGATGCCGCCGTTCCTCGGCGGCGGCAGCATGATCAGCGAGGTGCGGCTCGATAGCTTCACGCCCGCCGCGCTGCCGGCCAAGTTCGAAGCCGGCACGCCGCCGATCGTCCCGGCGATCGGCCTGGGCGCCGCGATCGACTACCTCGAAGCCGTTGGCGTCGACCGCGTCCACCGGCACGAGCAGGAACTGGCGCGGTACGCCTACGACGCGCTGTCGCAAGTGGAGGACCTGCGAATCCTCGGCCCGACGCCCGAGCACCGCGCGGGACTCGTGAGCTTTGCCTTCGAGCGGATTCACGCCCACGAGTTCGCCCAGGTGCTCAACGACCAGTTCGGCGTCGCCGTGCGGGCCGGCCATCACTGCACGCAGCCGCTCCACGCCAGCCTCGGCATCACCGCCAGCACGCGGGCAAGTTTCTATCTCTACAACACGCCCGAGGAAGTCGACCGGCTGCTGGAAGGCGTCGCGGCGGTGCGGCGAATGTTCGCCCCGCAAGGCCGCACGCGCCGGCGACGCAAGCCGGACGAGTGAGGGCTGGGCGCGCCCTGTCACCCTGAGGTCCGCCGAAAAGGGTCCGGCCGCAAGTCCACCCATCGGACTCTTCGGCAGACCTCAGAGTGACATATTCCGAGCGTTCTGCAGGTTACCCGCCCGTTACATGGACTCGCGGGAACTTTCAGTAAACTTCAAGCATCGAAGGCGTCAGCGGCCGCGAGCTGGCCGGCTTGTCGTCCAGAATCTCTTGTCCCGGTGCTTGAGGAGGCGTGCGATGCGCACAACAAAATGGTCGGTGCTGGCAATGGCGTTGGCGGCGGGCGTGTGGGGCGTTTCCCGACTGGGGGCGGAAGAGCAGGGCGGGGCGGCCGTGAAGCAGGCAGGCGCGGAGGGCACTAAGCCGCAAACGGCAGTAGCGACAGCGATCAAACCTGGCCGCGTGCCGGAGTTTGTCACCAAGGGCGTCGCCTGGCTCATTGCCGCGCAGCACAACGACGGCGGCTGGGGCGGCGGTTCGCACGCTCAGCAGGACATTCGCGATCCACATGCCGTGGTCACCGACCCGGCGACCACCAGCTTCTCGCTCCTGGCCCTGTTGCGGGCTGGCCACACGCCGATCGGCGGCGAGTACCAGGCCCAAGTCCGCAAAGGGCTCGAATACCTGCTCACGGCCGTCGAGAAGGCGCCCAAAGACGGCGCGCTGATCACCGACATTGCCGGCACGCAACCGCAAGCGAAGCTCGGCCGATTCGTCGACACGGCGATGACGGCTCAATATCTGGCCCGCGCGTTGTCGCTGCTCCCCAAGGATGACGAACTTCACGCGCGCGTGGACAAATCGCTCGACGTGTGCCTGGAAAAATTGCAAATCTCGCAGAAGGAAGACGGCAGTTGGGGCGACGGCGGCGGCTGGGCGCCGGTGCTGCAGTCCTCGTTGTCGTGCTCGGCCTTGGAACTCGCAGCGGCGAGCGGCAAGACCGTCGACGCCGACAAACTGGAACTCGCCCGCAACTACCAAAAGGGCAACTACAGCCGCGAAACCGGCCGGGCGGCCGCCGGCGCTGCGGCAGGCGTCGAGCTGTACGCCTTCAGCGGCTCGGGCCGCGGCAACGCCTCCGATGCGCGGCGTGCGTCCGAAGTCATCGACGAGGCCAAGGCCCGCGGCGAGTTAGAGGCCGACGCCCCGGTGAGCGAGGAAAATCTGCGCCGCGCCGGCGTCGCAGGCCCCGCGGAAGCGAAAAAATTCGCCGACGCGTTCCAGCAAAACGAGCAGCAAATTGAGAGACTTGCCGACGAGCAACTGCTGGCCGGTTTCGGCAACAACGGCGGCGAAGAGTTTCTCAGCTACCTCATGACGAGCGAGACGCTGCTCATCGCCGGCGGCGACAAGTTCCATCAGTGGCAGGACAAGATGCAGGGTCGGCTTGCCAAAATTCAGAACGCCGACGGCAGTTGGAGCGGCCATCATTGCATCAGCAGTCCCGTGTTCTGCACGGCGGCCGTCGTGCAGTGCCTGGCGGCGGACCAGGATGCGGAGTTTTTGCTGGCGATGGCGAAACGGACGACGGAGAACGCCGAGCAGGTGGCAGCCGTGAATGGCGAGAAGGCGGCAACTCCGAATTGACGGCAATTTTCGCAAATCTGGTCGGTCCGGCGGTCAGTTTTTTGCCCTCTTTCGTTGTAGAAATCGATATCGCGCCAGTCGGAAACCCCACGGCTTGCGCCGGGGGCTGCTGTGGGCGTTTTGCTTGCGAGACTTTTTAAGTGCCCCCGGCGCGAGCCGTGAGGTTGGTGACGCGATGAGCCAGACGCTCCACCGAAATCCACGTTGGCTGTCGCGTCGCGGGCTGCTGCAGGGAGCGGCGGCCGTGGCGGCGACAGTTGCGTGGCCGCGGGTTGTGCGCACGGCGGAGCCGGAAAAGGACGCTGCGTGGCAGGACGCCGCGGCGCGGCGCGCGCTTGATCGCGCCGTGGATTATCTGTGGTCGCAGCAGGCGGACGACGGCGGATGGCACAGTCCACAGTACGGCGTGCTCCGCAGCGGACAGGCGCTGACGCCGTTCGTGCTGCATTCGCTGCTGGGGACGATCGACAGCATGTCGAGCGACGAGTATGGCCGCGTTTACCGCGCCGGTCAATTCATTCTCAAGCGACTCAACGAGCAGGGTGCGCTCGGGTTGTTCGATCCGGATGTGACGGAGTATCCGGTTTACAGCACCGCTTATGCGCTGCAGGCGATCAATCGCAGCCAGAGCTATCGCGAAATGCATAGTCGCGCGGTTGGAGAGGCGGCGATTCGCAAGATGCGCGACTACGTGGTGACGGCCCAGTTCGATGAAGCCGATGGCTTCTCGTCGAAGGATGTGGCTTACGGGGGGTGGGGATTTCAGGAAGCGCTCAAGCCGGGTCAGTCAGGCCACATGGATTTGGCGCACACGCGGCGCGCGCTTGATGCGCTGGAACTGTCGCGGTTCGCGGGCTTGCCCAACGAATACAAGGCCAAGGCGCAGCAGTTCCTGCGCGTGGTGCAGAAGCTTCCCCAGGCGGCGGCGCGGCCCCAAGTCGCGGCCCCAAACCATGCGACTCTCGCGCCGCCGCCTTCTTCAGACAGCGAGGGGCCTTCCTCGCCAGAGAACGCCGCGATCACTTCGGCAACGGACGCGCCGCCGTTCGACGGCGGATTCTACTTTTCGCCGGTCGTGCTCGAGGCGAACAAGGGCCGACAGGAAAGCGATCCAACGCCGCACTGGCGGAGCTATGCGACGGCGACGTGCGACGGGATTCTCGCGCTGCTCGCGGCGGGCGTGCCACGGGACGACGAGCGAGTCACGGCGGCCGAGGCGTGGTTGAAAGCGCACACGGACGTGAACTATCCGCAGGGGGTGCCGACGGAGCATCCCGAGCCGTGGGGCGAGGCGATACGGTTCTATCACTACGCCGTGCGGGCAGAAGTTTATCGCAAGCTGGAGTGGCCTGTCGCCGAGCGGCGGCAATTGGCCGCGGCGGTCGCGGCGAAACAGGGACCGAACGGCCGCTTCGTCAATCGCGCGAGCGCGCTGATGAAGGAAGATGATCCGGTGATGTGTACGGCGCTGGCGGTGGTCGCGCTGAGCAACTGCATGGCGGCCTAGGCATTTCACCACAACGGCACGACGAACACGACGTTTCAGACAATTGGACGTTCGGCGTACTTTACGACCCGCCGTGCTCGTCGTGCCGTCGTGGTTTTCTTAAGACGGGGCTGACCGATCGCTGTGGCCCAGGTCTTTCTGTGGGGCGATGCGGTCGCGGACGAGCTGCTTGAGCTCTTTGACGTCCGGGAAGCCGTTCTGTGCGGCGCGGTCCCAGATCAGCTCGCCATCGACGCGAATCTGAAACACGCCGCCCGTGCCCGGCGCAAGCGCCACCTCGCCCAACTCACCCGCGAAGGTGGTCAACAGCTCCTGAGCCATCCATGCGGCGCGGAGCAGCCAACGGCATTGCGTGCAGTACTCGATTTCAACCCGGGGCATGCGGTGCATGGCTCCATTCTAGCCGTCTGGTATACTGGCGGCGACTTACGGGGACTGTCGATCGTGGGTCCGTTGGCCCTGTCACCCCGAGGTCTGCCGAAGGGTCCGGTAAGATTCCTCGGCAGACCTCGGAATGACAAATTCGTCAACTCGGGAAACGGGCCCACTACCGGACATTTCCCTCATCTGTCGTCGCGGGAGTGTTGCCCCATGCGCTTGCCATTCCCATTCCCCAATCAGCAGCGCATTCCCCGCGGTTATCGCGACGATCGCCGGCAGATCTTCGGCCGGCAACAACGCCCGCAAGGCGGCATGGGCAGCGCGCTCAAGATGCGGCTGCTCATCGCCCTGGCGATCGCCCTGTTCGCCGTAATCAGCTACTACGCCAAGCCCGGCGACGTCAACGAGGTGACCGGCGAGTCGGAGCGCGTCGCCCTCACCGACGAAGCCGACGAAGTGCGGCTCGGCATGCAGGCGGCGCCCGAGATGGTCAACATGCATGGCGGCCCGTCGCCGGATCGGGGCGGCCAGCAGATGGTGTCGCGGATCGGCTCCCAGCTGCTCGATGCGCTTGACGAGGACCTCGCCGAGAAAAATCGCCAGAATCCCAATATCCAACTTCGAAATCCCTATCGCGATGTGTTCCGTTTCACGCTGCTGGCCGACCCGCAAACGGTCAACGCGTTTGCACTGCCCGGCGGGCAGGTGTTCATCACGCAGGCGTTGTTCGCTGCCCTCGAAACCGAGGGGCAGCTTGCTGGAGTGCTGGGACACGAAGTGGGGCACGTTCTCTCGCGGCACGGCAACAAGCAGATGGCCCGACAGGGGCTGTTCCAAGGCATCGCCGGCGCGGTGGGCGTGCTTGGCGGCGACATGAACAGCGCCCGCATGGGGCAGATGGTCGGCGCCGTGCTGAGCACCAAGTACGGCCGCGAGGCCGAGCTCGAAAGCGACAAATGGGGCGTGCGGCTGATGGAGCAGGCCGGGTACGATCCGCGGTCGATGATCGGCGTGATGAAGGTGCTCGAGGAGGCCAGCGGGGGCGGCGGGCCGCCCGAGTTCTTGAGCACGCACCCCAAGCCGGCTAACCGCGTGGCGTACATCGAGCAAGTGATCGCCGAGGAGTTTCCCAACGGCATTCCGGCGGGTTTGAAGCCCTGAAGCATGTCACGCCGAGGTCTGCCGAGGCGTCCGGCCGCAAGCTGCGAGGGGAGGCCGGCCGGATTCCTCGGCAGACCTCGAAATGACAGAAGCACGACGCGAGCTGCTGACCATCGTTTCCGGCGGCCAAACCGGCGCTGATCGGGCGGCGCTCGACTTTGCCATCCGCGCCGGCCTCCCGCACGACGGCTGGTGCCCGCTGGGCCGCGTGGCCGAGGACGGACCGCTGGATGCCCGCTATCAACTCCGCGAAACGCCAACGGCCAAGTACGACCAGCGCACCAAGTGGAACGTCCGCGACAGCGACGCCACGGTGCTCTTCACCACGCGGCCCGAGCTAACCGGCGGCACGGGCCTCACCGCCGAAATCGCCGCGTCGCTCGCCAAGCCGACGCTGCATCTGTGCGCTGCCGAGCGCGGCCCGCTAGAAGCCGCCGTCGTCCTGCGGCAATTCCTGGCCGAGCGCAGAGTGACCCGCCTCAACATCGCCGGCCCGCGCGCCTCGCAGGAGCCGGAAGTCGCCGCCTACGTCGAGGCCGTCCTCGCCGCAGCGCTGGGTGAACTCCCAAAAGCAGACTAACCACCAAGGCACAAAGACACGAAGAAGAACCGGAGCTGTCCGCAGATGAACGCAGATGTCCACAGATACAGAAGAATAGGAATTGAATCTGCGCATATCTGCGACATCTGCGGACGAACCTTTCTTTCTCTTCTTCGTGCCTTTGTGCCTTGGTGGTTAGTCTCTTCTAGAACAGCATCTGTTGACCATTGATCAGCGGCGGGCGGAAGTCGGCCGCATTCAGCGATTCGTGGCGATGGTCAAGCCCGTGCTTCTTAGCGAACACTTTGAACGTCTGCGCGATTTGCTCGGCAATGAGGCCCCGACCGCGGTGACGCTCGCCCCAGTTCGAACTATTGAGCTGGCCGTCGCGCGTCGCGCGGATGAAGCTCTCGACCTTGGCCGCGTGGTTCGGCCGATGACGGTGCAGCCAGTCGAGAAACACGTCGCGGACTGTCGTCGGCAGCCGCAACAGCACATACGCGGCCGAGTGGGCGCCGGCTTCCCGGGCCGCGGCGAGGATCGCCGGGATTTCGTGGTCGTTGAGCCCCGGGATGATTGGCGCCGTCATTACCGTCGTCGCGACGCCGGCGGCCGAGAGTTCGGCGATGGCCCGCAGACGCGCTGCCGGACTGCTGGTGCGCGGCTCCATGACGCGGGCTAACGACTGATCGAGCGACGTGACGCTCACCGAGACGTGCACAGCCCGGTGGACCGCCAATTCGCACAGTAGGTCGAGATCCCGCGTTACCAGCGCGTTTTTGGTGATGATGGCTACCGGTTGCCGGCACTCGGCAGCAACCTCCAGGCAGCCGCGGGTGAGCCGCAGTTCGCGCTCGATCGGCTGGTAGCAGTCCGTCACTCCCGAAAAGACAATCACCTCCGGCGACCACTTCGGCTTCGCCAGAAACTCGCGGAACAGCGCCGGGGCGCGGCGCTTCACCAGCACCTTGGTCTCGAAGTCGATCCCCGCGCTGAATCCGAGGTATTCGTGCCCGGGGCGGGCATAGCAATAGCTACAGCCGTGGGCGCAGCCGCGGTAGGGATTCACGCTGTAGCGGAAGCCGATGTCCGGGCTGTCGTTCGTCGCAACGATCGACTGCGAGGCATCGTCGAGATACTCGGTGGGCGGGCGTTCGAGCGACGCCAGATACTCCTCGTCGTCGGCAACGTGCTCGAGATCGTCGACGCGCTGCGCCGCGAGGTACGGATTGTCCGGCTGCACGGCGGCGCCGCGGCCGCGCGGCGCGGGGCGGCGGTCAGGAGAGTCCATCGCAGCCTCGCAGACTGTGCGGAGCCATGGGGAACGGCCGCAGGAGCCAATAGTATACGTCTGTTCCCTATTTGAGACAAGCGCGCGGAAACCCCCTGGCGAACTCTCCGCCAGGGGCAGGCCAGCCGCCGGGACTCTTGCCGACTTTAGACGATCTATGGAGAAAAGCCCGAGAAAACAGGCTTGAACCCGTCACACGACTTTAGACGATCTATGGGCGCAACCATCGGCGATTGCTTGGAGCAGCCGCCGCGTTACGATTGGTCAACCGACATGCTGCCCATCATCCTGCTCATCTTCGTCGCCCTTCCCGTCGCCGAGCTGACGATCTTGTTCAAGCTCGGCAACTGGATCGGGTGGATTCCCACCTTGGCCCTCGTGCTTGGCGCCGGTCTGGCTGGCGCGGCCCTGGCCCGCATCGAAGGCTGGCGAGCCGCGATGCGCGTCCGGCAGCAGCTTGTCAGCGGCGTTTTGCCCGCCGACGAGTTGTTTGACAGCCTGTTGATCGGCGTCGCCGGCCTGCTGCTGCTTTTGCCCGGCGTGTTGAGCGACGTTGCGGGACTCGCGCTACTCTTGCCGCCGACGCGCAAGCTTGTCCGCCGCAGCCTGATGCAATGGTTCCGCACGCGATTCCGCGTCCAGGTGATTGGCCGCGACGGCGAGGAGCCGCGGGTGACAGCGCCGCGCGGCGACAAGATCATCGATGCCCGCGTGATCGAAACCCGCGTCGTGGATTGATCGCAAGCGGCGTTGGCGCCAACTACCCGCCTGCTGGGGTCTCACTCGTTTCGGCGGCGGTTTCCGCTGTGTTCTCCGCCGCCGCGACGGGATCCGCCGGCAAGCGCGTGCGCTCCACCTTCGGCAGCTCGCCCAACAGCCCCTCGGCCATGAACGCCACGAGGTCCTGCTTGTCCTGGTCGGTCAGGTCGAGCTTCTTCACCTTCTCGTCGAGCCAGGGGTTCGGATGGCCGCCCTTGGCGTACCACTCGACAACCTCTTCGAGCGTCTTCTGCGACCCATCATGCATGTACGGCCCGGTGAGCGACACGTTCCGTACGGTGGGAGTCTTGAACGCGCCCTTGTCCTTCTCCACGTTGCTGATGACAAACCGCCCCAGGTCCGGCTCCGCCGCCTCCATGCCGACGCCCAGGTTGTGGTAGAGTTCGTCGGTGAAGTTGGCGCCCACGTGGCACGCGGTGCAGCCGGACTTGTCGCTAAAGAACAGCTCGCCGCCGCGCACCGCGCTGTCGCTGATCGGGTGCTCCTCCGACGCTTTCTTGAGCGCCGTGTACTCCTCGTACAACTCGGGAGCCTCCGCTTTGAGCACGTCCAGATCCTCGAGCTCGGCCGACCAGGCGTCCTCGAACGACTTGAGATCCTGATGAACGTCCCACGGCGTCGGGCCGGTGACGAGCGTCCGCTCGAACGACGCAATCGCCCGCGCGGCGTTGTCGATCGTCACGCCGTCGTCAAAGATCGCCTCGAATTGGGCCACGTAGCCTGGGATTCTCTTGAGCCCTGCGATGCAGGCCTCGTGCGTGTTTGACATCTCGATCGGATTGGCGATCGGTCCTTTGGCTTGTTCTTCGAGCGTCGCAGCTCGCCCATCCCAGAACTGCGGGCCGCTGAGGATGCGGTTGTAGGCCGCGGGCGAGTTGCGGCCGCCCATCTGCTTCTTGACGCCGATGCCAAATTGTGTGTTCGCGGCGTAGCCCGTGTCCGGATCATGGCAACTGGCGCAACTGATCGACGCGTCGACCGACAGCCGCTGGTCGAAGTAGAGTTGTCGGCCAAGCTCGATTTTGGCCCGAGTGAGCGGGTTCTCCGCGAGCCCTTTGATCTCCGCCGCGCCCAACGCCAGCCCCCGCGGGAGCTCCGGCTTCAGCACCGCGTGGTTCTTGGGATCGGCCAGCCAGGTCTCGATCTCGCCGAGCGACGCCGATCCGTCGCCGGGAATGCCGCCGGTGAGCGACGGGTCGCCCAGCTTGACCGTCTCCTCCGGGATCGAGTCAGCAAGCTCCTCGCCGGAAACTTCGGCCGCGGTTTCCGCGACTTCGGTCTCGGCGACGGCTTCGGGATCGACGTCGGTTTCGACGGTTGCCGCCGGCGCCGCGTCGGCCACGGCCGCCTCGGCGGCGGTTTCGACGGCGACTTCCTCGGTCACCGGCGCGGCGGCGTCCTGGGATGCGTTTGGCGTCTCGCCCTTAGCGGCGGCACCGTCGGCGTCCGCCGCGGCTAGCGGCTTGGCGTCGTTCGGGTTCGGATCGCCGCCCTGAAGTAAAAACTTGTTCGCCAGCCAGGCCAGGGCCACCAGCAGAACCACGACGACTACCAATCTACCCATCGCTGTCGTTCCCCAGGATCAATTTTTCGTAGACGACTGCCGCAACCACTGCACCGGCAATCGGTGCGGCCCAGTAACACCAGTGGAGCTGAAAGGCGTTGGCCCCGTCGGCCCCGCCGGTCAGTTTGTAAATGAGCGCCGGTCCGAAGGACCGCGCGGGATTCATCGACGCCCCGGTGATTGCCCCGATCGCCAGGATGTCGAACGCCACGGTCAGCCCGATGCCAAATCCGCCAATCTTGACCCCCTTGCCGCGCTCGTCGACCGCCGTGCCGAATACCGCGGTGACAAGCAGGAACGTGGCCACGGCCTCCAGTCCCAGCAGCACCGGCATCGTCAGCCAGGCGCCTTCGACGCCGGGCATGTTCGTAGGCGCCGGAAGCGGGATACCCAGCATCGCGGTCTTCACCGCCTCGGCGGGCCAGAAGCTCTTACACAGATAGGCCGCCAGCGTCGCGCCGGCGAGTTGGGCCAGGACGTACTGCACCGCACGGTCGGGCTTGATCCGCCCTACGGCGAGCATGCCGATCGTTACGGCCGGATTGTGATGACCGCCGCTGACGCCGCCGAAGCAGTTCACCGCAATCGACAGGGCCAGCCCATGGGCCAGCGCGATGCCGACGATTCCGGCGCCGCTCTCGATGGGCGCCTGCGTCGAAAGAATGGCCCCGATCCCCGCGAAGCACAGAAAGAACGTGCCGATCGCTTCCGCCAGCATGACACGCGTTGTGCTCATGTGAAATCCTTTCAAGCAGAGGGACGAACCACGAAGGCACAAAGGCACGAAGGAATCTCGGGAACCGATTTCACAACGCCGACTTGAGCGCCGCCAGCGCCGGCTCGTACTCCGGCTCGCTAGCCACCTCGGGCACATATTGGGCGTAGACCACTTTGCCGTCCTTGTCGAGCACGAACACCGCCCGGCTCAGAATCTTCAGCTCCTCAATGAGCGTGCCGTAGCTCACGCCGAAGTTGCGGTCCTGGTAGTCGCTGGCCGTGCGAAGGTTCTTGATCCCCTCGGCGCCGCAAAAGCGATTCTGGGCGAATGGCAGATCGAGGCTCACGGTGAGGGCGTTGACCTTGTCGCCCAACTCGCCGAGCTTCGTGTTGAAGGTCTTGGTCTGCACCTGGCACACGGGCGTGTCGAGCGACGGCACGACGCTGATGACCGTCGGCTTGCCCTTGAGGTCGGCGAGCTTGAGCTCCTTGAGCCCCCCCTCGAAGTAGTGCAGCTTGAAGTCCGGTGCCGGGCCGCCGACCTTCACTTCCTGGCCAGCGAGTGTGAGCGGCGCGCCTTTGAACGTCACGGCTCCAGAGCGTCCCATGGCGGGTCCTTTCGTAGGAGAGTTGGGCGGCGCCGCCGGGACGGCGCTCCGCATTATTTTTGGGGTATTCGAGCCCTCAAGTATCGATTTTCATGCTCCGCCCGCAAGGGTTGAAGCCCGCTGTGCTGCGGTCAAAATGCCAATAGCATGCGATAGTCTGCGCTTATGTCGCCGAAAGGGCGCGTCGCGGCGACACAGCAGCGCGTCGCGACTGCACAGTCCCGCAGCCGATGATGGTCACGCGCTGACCGCATGCCGGTAGCAGAAGTCGAACAACAACTCCCACTCCGCCTGCTGGATGCGGCGGCAGCGCTCGACGACTGGTCCACCAGAGCGAAGGGCCGCCTGGCAGGCGTCGATGAATGCGAACGGGTCGAACTCGCCGCCTTGTTCTGGAACCAAAGCTGCGAGCTCGTCGAGCACCTCGTGCCGGCCGACGCGGCGGAACCAATACTTGGCGTTCGAGAAGTCACCCTCGCGGCGATGCATCACGCCGTGCCAGAACGCGCCGGAGGGCGTGTCGATGTGCTGGCTGATTGCGTGCGACTCGTCGAGAAAGTCGTGCACGAGCCAAACGCCCGCCAGACATACAGCGGCCATGTCGCGATCGACCAGCTTGGCGTGCGCGAACGCCGACCCGATGGTCGCCGCCTGGAGCGCGCCGGCCGCGGCGCGCTCCGGTTGCCCGTGGTCAAGCGGCCGGCAACGATCGACGCTCACCAACGGCGCCAACACAGGACCGTAGTCGCTTGGACGAAACTCGCGCATCGACGTCGCTCGCATGGGGCCAGGCAGAGTTGCCCCCATTGTACGAGAGCCGACTGGCGAGCGTTACCGCCGACGGACGTTGCTCGACGTCGTGTTGCGACGGGTCGCCGTGCGCATCTGCCGCTGCTGGCCGCCTGGATTGCGGGAGGCGCGCTTGGACGGCGCCTGTTCCTGCTGGGCCACCTGCGGTGGCTCATCTTCCGCCACTGCGGGCGTCGCCATTGCCACCTTGCCCAGAGCCCGCGCCATCGCCAGGTAGTTGTTCCGCGGTACTTCCAGCGCGCTAGCCGGCAGCAGTTCCTCGGCGATGCTTTGCTCCACAAGCTGCGCGCCAGCGGCGGTCAACTCGTAGGCACGATCGCGGTCGCCGGTCTCCCAGTACGATACGGCCATGCTCACCAGCGCGTCGCCGTGCACTCCCGGCGCCGCCAGCGGCGTGACGGGCGTCGGCAGCGACAACGGCTCCATCGCCCGGTCGTACCACCGGCACGCTTCCTGGTGATTGCCGCGGAGCACCGCGTGGACCGCGCCGACTTGGAAATAGACCCGACCCAGCATGAACTGGGTGTCCGGCAGCTCGCCCCGCGACGCGGCGCCGCGGACGAGCGATTCCTCGGCCAATTCGCCGTATTCGAGCGCCTTGCCCGCCTCGGCGGCGCGGTGCGAAATCTCGGCCGCGTAAAAGTACGCCAGACCGAGCTGCCACTCGAGCTCCGCGAGCGCCAGCGCATCGACCGTGTCCTCCTCCAACTCGGTGACCGCTTCCTCGGCTTCGGTGACCCACGGTTGCGGGTTGACCGTTGAGTCGAACTTCGACGCGGCCGCCAGCGCGCTGACCGACACTTGCAGCCGCAGCGACACGTCGCCGGCGCCGTCGGCGATCAACTGTTCCGCGAGGGCCGAGGCCCGCGCGATCCACTGGCCGACGAACTTGTCCTTCTCCTTCCAATCGCCGACGGCGATCCGTTCGGCCATGGCGAGGTGAGCGCCAATGAGGATTTGCGTTGCGGCCGCGGACTCCAGCGGGTTCTTGCTCGCCGCAATCTTGTCGGCCATCTCAATTGTCTTCTCGATCAACGGAGCGGAGCGCTTCTGCACCTCCAGCGTGCCGACCGTGGCCAGCAAGGCCATCTGTTCCGTCGCCGCGGCTCGCAATAGCGGATGCGCGTTGGCGGCGTCGAGGACGGCACGCGTCTCTTGGACGGCTTGGTCGTACCGGGCCAGGCACTTAAGGCACCGCGCCCAGTGCAGTCGATATTCGTAGTTTCGCGGCTCCAGGTCAACCGCTTCGCTCGCGAGCGTCTCCGCCGTGATGGCCGCGCCCGTGGCCAGCTTGGCTTGAGATAACAGAAACCGCGCGCGGCCGTCGTGGGGATCGAGCCGCAGCGCCTCTTCCAGGTCGGCGATGCGACCAGTGTAGTCCCGCGCCGAGCACGTCTCGGCCCGCAAGGCAAACCCTTCGGCGTTAATCGGTTGCAGGACGATCTCGTAAACGCGATCCGTGGACGTGTCGTCTCGCGAATCAGTGGCGAGTTCCCCCAACTCTGTAGGTCGATGTCCGAGCGTGACGCCGCGCTCAGGGAACACGGTCGCAATCGGGGCGCCATGCTCGTCGGTCGCGACGGCAGGCCTGAGCGTCGCCAGCCCCAGCTTTTCGATCAGCGTTTCGGCGTCGGCCGCGATGGGCAGGTCAACCTCGACCAACTGGACTACGTCGCTGCGGAGCGACAGCGTGATTGCGGGATAATTCGGCTGCTGATAGACGATCGTCCTGCCGCGGCTGACGCTCGACGTCGGCTGGCCCCACGCGCGCAACACTTCGGCCCGCGTCGTGACGCCCGGCGTCACGCCGTTGAAGCTCGCGGCCTGAATCTTGGCGATCGTCTCACGCTCGGGCGCCGTCGGCGAGAGTGCTTCGTCGATGCACACGTCATCGGTCGGCGGCTGCTCGTCGGACTCCAGTGGCGTCGGCGTGATCGGACTAGCGCCGTCGGTCGCCACGGCAGCGTAATCGTCGGCGAGCGTCGGTTCCGGGGCGTCCGGGTCGCCCAGCGGGGGATCGGCGAGGTCGGGCTCGCGCTCCGACTCCTTGGCAATGGGCTCAAGCGGTTCCAAGTCTTCTCCGCCAGCCTCAGCGTCGCCGATCACCAGGTCCGACTCGTCGGGCAGCGGCTCCGACTCGACGACGACGGATTGCTCGTCGATATACGGCGGCGTTTCTTCGGACGAGTCGCCGGCGAATGCCGGCAGCTCGGGACCGGCGTCGACCTCGTCAGCCCGCAGGCTGGTGGCGCCTCCCCACGGCGAAATGAGCATGCCGCCGACGAACCCGACGGCTAGGCAACGCGCGCAGCGTGTGCGCGCGGCCTGTAACTTCCCCCCTGCCATCGCATCATCCTCCTGCAAGCGCGGCACGCGGCGTGACCGGAGCCGACTAACGCGGCCCCCGCGCCGCCCTCAATGTGTGGTTGCGTCATGCGGCGGCGCACTTCACGGTGCAGCGCCGGCGCGTCCAATCTCGCGCGGCGCTGCTATGCCATTGTCCGTTATCGGCGCTGACGGATACCCGCATTGCACAAAATGGGGTGGTCGTGCCTAAAAAACCGACGGCCGAAGACGTGATGGCGCCGGCGCCGCTGGCGTGGGACGCGGCATCAGGTCGCGGCGTTTGGCGCGGGAGCGTCTCCCACGATCACGCGCTGCAATTCGCCCACGGCTCGATCCCGCTGGCCGGCGGCGACGTGTGCCGCGGCCTCGCGCAATAGCGCCGCCTGTCGCTCGGTGAATGGCACTGCTACGCCAGCAGCCGGCGGTTGCGGCACGAGCCGAGCGGCGATCGCCGCGAGCAACTCGTCGAGCCCGGCGCCGCTGAGCGCCGACGCACGGACGCACATGCTCGGCCGAGGCCCGTCGACGAGGTCGATCTTGTTCACCACGACCAACGGCGCCACAGGTGGAGAGTCTCCGACCTCTTCGGCCAGCTCGCGGCGAACTGTCGTGGCCGGATTGGCCAGTTCCGCGGGCGTCAACATCGCAGCGTCGAGCACCCACACGATCAAATCGGCTCGCGCCAGTTGCTCCTTGGTCAGGGCGACGCCGGCCGCCTCTAGCGGATCGTTCGCCGTGCGCAAGCCAGCCGAGTCGGTCAGCCGCACCGGCCAGCCGTCGACCGCAGTCTCCGCCGCGAGCACGTCGCGGGTCGTCCCCGGCTGATCGAAGACGATCGCCCGCTGGTAGCCGACCAAGGCGTTGAGGAGGGAACTCTTGCCGACATTTGGCCGACCGGCGATCGCCACTTGCCAGGGGCGCGTGAGATGCAGGCCCACGGCGGCGCGGTCGACGAGCGCCGTCAGCCGCACGGCGGCGGCTCCGACGGCCGACGAAGCAAGAAGCTGTTGTAGGGCTTCGATTTCCCTGCTCAGCGCCCCGTGACGTTGATCGAGCAGGATCGCCGCGGTGCGCCGCGTGGCCGCGGCGGCCAGTGCGATCTCGGTCTCGGCGTCGAGGACGCAGGCGGCGTCGGCTCGCACCCATTCCGTCCACGATTCGATTCGGCACCCGGCGACGGCCAACGCGGCGAGAATCCGCTCCGCCGCAACTACGCCGCCGTGGCAGTGCACCTCGATATGAACTTCGGCCGTTCGGCAAATGACGACCTCTTCGCGATGGGCGCCTTCGGCCCAGTGGCCGAAGACAATGCAATTGACTGTTTGATCGCAAAGTGACTTGCGATTCGCAGCGTCGAAGTGGGCGTCGATCGCCGCGAGCGCCGCCGCGCCTTCGGCGGCAACTACCGCCACCGCGCCGCGGCCCACGGGAGTGAGCACGCTTGCTCGATTCGCAGACGCGTCGCGGGGCGTCGCCATCACGTCGCCAGTCCCTCGCTGGCGAGTCGAATCCCGGCGAGCACCAGATGGGGCACGTGCCGCGCGGGCCGACCGTCGAGTTCAATCAGCGCCGCAAACGCCGGCGCCGCGCCGCCGGTGAGAAACAGCTCCGGCGCGCTGCCCAACTCGTCGGCCGTGCGTCGCACCAACTCGTTCACCGCCCCCACCGCTCCCCAAAACGCACCGGACGCAAGTGCTTCCTCCGTCGACTTGCCGATCGCCGCCGGCGGCTGGGCGAGCCCCGTGACATCCGGCGCCGGCAACGACGCCGTCCCCGAGTGCAATGCCGAAAGCGACAGCCACGGCCCGGCGAGGATCGCTCCGCCTTCAAAGGCCCCGTCCGCCGCGACCACGTCGACGGTCGTCGCCGTGCCCATGTCGACGGAGACGGCCGGCGTGTGCGGCTTACGCAGGCGGTTGACGGCCACCGCCGCCAGCAAACGGTCGATCCCGACGCGCGCCGGCGTCTTGGTTCGCACTGCAAGCGGCAAGTCTGTCGCGGCAAGCAATTCCACACGCCCCCATCGTCGCCCCTGGAGCCGTGTCGCCAGCAGTCCCGCGACTTTCGGCTGGACCGACCCGATCAAGCACCATGCCGACTCGTCGATCGCGACGCGGTCGAGCCACTGGTCGATCTCGGCGCCCCACGCTTCGGGATCGCGCGAACGGTGTTCGACGCGCAGCGATTCCGCGGGCCCCGGCAGGGGCGGGGCGGCGATGGCCAGCGCGCTCGGCGCCCGATCGCTGGAGCACTCGCCGCCGCGAGGAAACCACCCGAGCTTCACCCAGCTACTTCCAAGGTCGATCGCCAGCACGTCGATCGCCAGCGCAATGGCGCCCGGCCAGTTGCTCGCAGCGGCTGTCATACGACCCGCGCCGGCGTGGCCGCCTCGCGCGCCTCGGTGAGCATCGCGTAAGTGCGCGACATCAGGGCGCTCAGCCCTTCGCCCGTGACTGACGAGAACCGCAGCACTTCGCCGCCGGTTTCCTCGGCGAGCTTCGCACGCACGTCCTCGGCGCCGGGGAGCTCGCCCTTGCTTACGGCGACCAGTTCGGGGCGCGAGGCGAGGTCCACGTCGTACTGCCGCAGCTCGTTGCGAATCGCGCGGTAGTTCTCGATCGGGTCGCTGCCGTCGACTGGGGCCGGCTCGATGAGATGAACCAGCACGCGGGTGCGTTCGACGTGCCGCAGAAACTCGTGCCCCAGCCCAGCGCCGGCGTGGGCGCCCTCGATCAGTCCCGGGATGTCGGCCATCACCATCGTGCGATCCATGTCGATCTGCACGATGCCAAGATTGGGAATCTTGGTAGTGAACGGGTAATCGGCGATCTCCGGCCGGGCTCGCGAGACGCGGCTCAGGAGCGTGCTCTTGCCGGCGTTCGGCTTGCCCAAGAGGCCGACGTCGGCAATCACCTTGAGCTCGAACGTGATGCGACGCTTCTCGCCGGCGCCGCCGCGCGTGAACTGCCGCGGCGCCTGGTTGGTCGAGCTCTTGAACCGCAGATTCCCTTTGCCGCCCGCGCCGCCGCGGGCCGCGTACACCGTGGCGCCCGGCTCCGCGAGGTCCTTGAGCACGTAGTCCCCCGCGGCGTCGATGAGCACCGTGCCCGGCGGGACGCGAATGACCAGGTCCGACGCCTTGGCGCCGTGGCAGCCCTTGCCGCTGCCGCTTGTGCCGTGGTCGGCCCGCCAGTGCTTGCGGTGCACCAGGGCGGCAAGGCTGTCGACGCCGGGCTCGGCCACCACGATCACGCTGCCGCCGTCGCCGCCGTCGCCGCCGTCCGGCCCGCCGCGCGGTACGTACTTCTCGCGGCGGAAGCTGGCGCACCCGTCGCCCCCGCGGCCAGCTTCGACTTCGATGGTGACGCGATCGATGAACATTTGGCGTTTCATTTAGCCCCCGGTCACTGACCGGGGGCTAAATGGAGGAACAAAAAAGGGATGCACCGATCGGCGCATCCCTGGCGGTGGTTTCGGTTGTACGCGGTCGCGCCGCTAGTTCGCCGACGGCGTCGGAAGCACGTTGACCCGGCGGCCTTCCTGGTCGAACTTCACGTGGCCGTCGACCAACGCGAACAAGGTGTAGTCGCGGCCCTGGCCCACGCCTTTGCCGGCGCGAAACTTTGTGCCCACCTGCCGGACGATGATGTTGCCGGCGATGACCTGCTCGCCGCCGAAGCGCTTCACGCCGCGGCGCTGGCCGTTGGAATCGCGGCCGTTCTTGCTGGAACCCTGACCCTTTTTATGTGCCATTGTCGGAGCCCTGAGGCTTGAGACGCGAGACTTGAGGGGGCCAAACCAGGAGACGCCGAGGCTTGCATGCCTCAAGTCTCAGGCCTCACGCCTCAAGCCTTCCGAGCCCGGTGATTTTACCGGTAAACCCACTGGTAAGCAACGCCTTCGCCGCCGCCGTAGCGGGTCGATTCGCCGGGGGCCGAGCCGAAGCGGACTTCCCGCTCGTTGGGGTCGAGCGAGTCGCCGGGCCGCCAGAAATTGAGCTGCAGCATCTTGCGGGCGATTTTGCGGCCCTTGCCCGGCGAATCGCCGGCCTTGTAGGCGCCCGCTGGGTCGTCCCACCGGTAGGCGTTGGTCAGCCCCCCCACGTACACCGAGAAGAAGTCGATCTCCGGGTCAACGTCTTCCCACATCGCCACGCCCCAGGCGCCGCGCTGCGTGCGGCCCGACTCAACCGGCAATTCCTGCTCGCCCATCTCGACGCTGTTGAGCAGCCGGCCGCCGGGCAATTCGCGCTGCCGGATGGCCTCCATCGCGGCGGGGATCACGCGATCGAGATACGCCTTGCGCACCTGCCCGTCGGAGCCGTCGCTGTCCTGGCTCATCAGTACGAATTGTGGCTGGAAGCGAATCGGATTCGTCGCCGCGGCGGCAGTTACGTACTCGCCGTCGGGTTGAACCTCCGGCTTGATCCCGGCGCCCGTATTCCGCACGCGGTAGACCATGTACCAGATCGGTTTGCGCTGTACGCGGCCGCTGGGCTGCGGCACGTCGACCTCGATCATTCGCAGCGGCTTGAACGCGAACTCCAGGGCCCACACGTCCTGCGGGAACGCCGTGCCCTGCGCCATTTCGCGGAGCGTGCGATTCGTGGGCGCGCTCGTGGCCGACTCCCACTTGAGCCACTTCGAGGGCTGCCAGTTGAGCTGGTCCTGGGCCGTAAGCTCGACCACATCATGCACGCTGATCGCGTCGGCCCGGTCGACCGACGGTTCGATGACCGTCAACACGCCGGGCCCGAACTGCGGACCCTCAGTCGCGACTTCTTCCTGAGCGCGGACTGATGCGCCAAGCGACTCCGCCAACACAAATGCCGTGAGAGCCAATCCGAGCCATTGACGCCGAGAACAGGTGCCGCGCATGAAATCTCTCAACGGGGACACCCGCACAGCGAACCGTGGACGGGCAGGAAATGCCAGGGGAGGCTCGAACAAAGGCAGGGGGCGCGCTACAGGACGAAAGGGATCTCGCGTCACTTGATTATTATAGATAGCCGGAATCGGGCCAGCAAACTGCCGCTAGCGCCTCTGCGTGCTTTGCCAAACCCCGCGGCCCATCGGTTGGCATGGCCTCCGAGGTCTGCCGACATGGCCATATTCTCGGCGTTTCTACATGCCCACGAAGACGAGGGCATGGCACTCCTCGTGACCCGCATAACCCGAAAAAAACGACGCCGCCCGCATGCGGCCGGTCGGCCCGCATGGGGGCGGCAGTTTACGCTCCTGCGCAACGAATCGCGGATCAAACGCCATCGTCCGCAGCGGGCGCTTCGTATCTCGGCGCCTCGGGCAGATCGGTCGCCGCGTCGTCCCGTGGCGGGCGTCGCCCACGGTCGCCGTCGCGGGGACGGAATCGCCGGGGCGGCGGGCCGTCGCGATCGGCGTCGCCCGCTTCGGTCGGCGGCCCTGCGGGTCGATCCGCTTCGGGACCGCGGTCGCCTTCCGGCGGCGTGGGCGGACGGCGAAAGCGACGCCCGTCGGGCCGGCCTTCCGGCGGACCTGGCAGACCGTCCGGCGGGCCGCCCGGTCCAAACCGCCGACCCTCCGGCGGGCCGCCGGGGCCGCGACGATCGCCGATCTCGCCCATCAAGCGACTGAACTCATCGCGGTTGAGTTCGCCGTTGCCATCAGCGTCGAATCGTCCAAACAACCGCATTGGCTCGCCGCGCGGCGGCGCGGCGGGGCCGCGCGCTTCATCAGCAGCGCGCGGCAGTCGCCGATCTCCGCCCCGCTCAGTCCGTCCGTCGCGAGCCCGATCGCCGCGCGGAGCGTCGCCGTCTCGCTCACCAACGGCATCGCGCTCGCCGCGGCGCTGGCGCATCCGCTCGCCCAAGTGAGACCGCAGCTCCTGCAACAAACTGCGAGCGCGGCCGATCTCGTCGTCATTCAACGCGCCGTCGCCATCCACGTCGAACAGTTCGACCGCGGGAGAGCGCTGGGCGCCATCCGGCGAACCGCCAGGGAGCGGTCCCGGCGGAGCGTCGTCCTGTGCGGCGGCAACCGCCGACAGCAGGCCCGCCAGCATGACGCCGGCGGTCCATCTTGCAGTGGTCATATCGGGCCTCTTCTTTCTCGATTGGAGACAAGGTGTGCAACGGGGCGGTCGACGATCGCGCACGGCGTCCCGGGATCGACGCGTCCCGAGATCTTTGCCGCGCCGAACATCAATCCCCTGCGCATTCAACTCCGCGGCGCCGTGGGGGTTTCGCCGTGGATTCGAGCGGGAATTAGCAGCCAGCGAAGTTTTCTCGGCGCCGCCGACGCCAGCAGTTCGGCCGGGCTGCCAAACGGCGCCGCCGGCACAACCTGTCCCGCGGCGGCGACCTTGATTTCGCGGACGGCCAGCCGCCAGGGCACAGCGGTGGCCAGCTCGACGCCGACGGCAAGCAGCTCCATCTCGATCGGCGTGCCGCGACCGGCGCAGAACGGCTCCGGCGCACAGGGGATAGCATGCCCCGCTCGCGAGCACGTGCAGCACAGCCACAGGCTCACCTCGTCGAACGTCCACAGCCACTGGAGCGCTTCGCCGGCCAGCGCGCGTGTGTGCAACACGGGGTCGGCGCTTTGCCACGCATCGAGCCATACGGCGCGGCGCGCTGCAGATTGTTCGCGCCACGCGGCAATCTGCGGATTGGTCTGCATGGCGTCGGAATGTTTGGCGAGCCGCAGGAAGTGTCCAGCCACGATCCACGCGGCGAGCGGGCCGATGGCCTCGGCCGCGTCGATCGACCGCGTCCAAACGGCGGTCGCCTCGGCGGGCCCGATCTCGGTGAACGCGAGCGGCCGACCGTGCTTGGGATCGAGCCTCGGGCATTTCTCCCACTCGGCCCACCCGTCGTCGTGATGGAGGATGGCTTCGAGGACTTCGTCGCGCACGGCGGGCAGCGTTGTCAACGTCGCATTCGCACCAAAACAGCTTACGCACTGCGACGCCAACTCGGCGCTGATCCGCGCGTGCTCGATCTGCGAGATAAGCATCCACTCCGCGGAGCCGTCGGCCAGGCGAATATCGCGACGGATCATCGCCATGCCTCAGCGTTGCAAGAAACGGCGGCACGCGTCACAACGCGGCGAAGAGCTCCGCAATCGGGCATTCGAAGCCCGGCACGACGTCTTCGCCGCTGAGCATGTCCTTCTCCGTCAGCACTCGAATGTCGTCGATCGACCGGTACACAGTCACGGTGCGGCCCGCGGGATCGACGACCCACGCCAACTCGACGCCCGCATCCATCCATCGCCGCATTTTGAGGGCTACCTCGCTGACGGTGTCACCGGGCGACATGACTTCGATGACCAGGGCCGGCGCTTCCGTGAAATATGCTTTCGGAATCCCCAACGTTTCGACGCGCCGGCGACGAATGAAAGCTCCATCTGGCGCGAATACGACGTCGGGTTTTCGCGCGATGAAAAAACCTGTCTCGGCGGCAACCACGACGCCCAGATTGTTCTGTCGGACGTAAGACGCCAAGCGAGATGACACTTCTAGCGTCACAACACCATGTATTCCACCCGGCGGCGCTATACGAACAATCTCCCCTTCAATCAACTCGCACCCTCGCGTCTCGTCCTCGGGCAGACGAAACAGCTCTTCGGCGGTGATCAGGCGCGCGGCAGTACTCATGCTGCAATTATAGCCTCGCGAAGGCCCCTGGCGGCTTACACGGCCGCGTAGAAGCTCGCGAATTTGCCGATTGACACCGGCTTGATCTTCGTCGAGTTACCCGCCTGGCCGAAGGCGATCATGCGATCCTTGCAGACCTTCTTCATCGCCTCGCGGGCCGGCTTCAGGTAGTCGCGGGGGTCGAACTTCTCGGGCGTCTCGGCGAACACCTTGCGAATGGCGCCGGTGATTGCCAGCCGGCAATCCGTATCGACGTTGATCTTGCGAACGCCGCTCTTGATGCCGCGCTGGATTTCTTCGACTGGCACGCCCCAGGTTGGCCTCAGGCTGCCGCCGTACTTGTTGATGACGTCCTGCAGGTACTGCTCGACGCTGCTGGAGCCGTGCATCACGAGATGGCAGTTGGGCAGGCGCCGGTGAATCTCTTCGATGCGGTCCATCGCCAGCACGTCGCCCGTGGGCTCGCGCGTGAACTTGTACGCGCCGTGGCTGGTGCCGATCGCCACCGCCAGCGCATCGACGCCCGTCTCGGCGACGAACCGCTCCGCCTCGTCGGGATCGGTGAGCAACTGATCGTGCGACAGCTTGCCGACGGCCCCGTGTCCGTCTTCCTGCTCACCCTCGCCGTGCTCGAGCGACCCCAGGCACCCGAGCTCACCCTCGACGGACACGCCCACGGCGTGAGCCATCTCCGTCACCTCGCGAGTGACGGCGACGTTGTATGCGAAGTCAGCCGGCGTCTTGCCATCTTCCTTGAGCGAGCCGTCCATCATGACGCTTGTGAAGCCGTTCTCGATGGCGCTCTTGCACGTCGCCGGGCTGTTGCCGTGATCCTGATGCATGGCGATCGGAATTTGCGGATAGAGCTCGGACGCCGCGAGCATGAGGTGCCGCAGGTAGTTGTCCTGTGAATAGGAGCGGGCGCCGCGACTGGCCTGGATGATCACCGGCGACTCGGTCTCGCGGGCGGCCTCCATGATCGCCTGAATCTGCTCCATGTTGTTCACGTTGAACGCGGCGAGTCCGTAGTCATTTTCGGCGGCGTGATCGAGCAGTAGGCGCAAAGGTACGAGGGGCATGGCAGGAACTCCACGAACAAACCGGGTCGGGGCGCACAATTGCCGCCGAAAGTGAGGGCATTATAGCACTGCCGGCCGCGAATCGAGAGGGGCCGCATTGGACCCCCGGTCCCTTACCGGGGGCTAAGCGAGGGTGCGTATTGCGCACCCGACTCCCCCGCCAGGATTTCGCTGGCGGGAGCTTCGAGAGCCCGCACCAAGATGAGCTTCCGCTCCCGTCGGCCTTTGCTCGTCACGGTGTGCAGCACGCCGCCCAGACTAGCATCCGCCTGCGGCAAACAACCGAGCACGAGCATGTCGCCCGGCGCCAGATCGGCGGCGATCGTGAGCTGCTCGAACGACTTGCGCTCGCGAGAGGGCATGATCAACAGATTCCCCTGGTCGCTGCCCGAGTATCGGTTCAGCAACTCCCCATGGTACAGCTCGGGTACTAGCCGCACGGAAACGCGCTGACCGGGCGCCGCTTGGGCCCGCAGTTCGTACCGGCCCTCAACCGGCCGATAGGTCGTGCCGTGCACCTGGCCGCCCTCGCCCACGAAGATTGTGGCCTCGGGCAGCACGTCGGACGCTTGAATCGTTCGCGGCGCCTGCCGATTGACCTGGACGACGCGCCGCGTGACGCGGGGCACGGCGGACTCGGGCGTGATCACCCGCTCGGACGATTCTTTGGGCGCCTCGCTCACGAGGCCCAACAGGTCGGAGAGCTCGTCGGGAGGCGTGCCGCCCAAGACGCCGACGCGGAGCCCGTTGGCCAGCAGCCTGCGCCGCAGGTCGGCGTCGAAGATCTGCTCGTCGACCTGCCGCCATAGGGCGTCGGCGCGCCCGCTCTCGTCAAGCGGAATTCGCGCTTCGAAGATTTCGAGCGTCACGCTGTCAGGAGACGTGGTGACGGGCCGCAGCAGTTTCTCCAGCGCCGCGTCCGACGGCACGCTGAGCGCCGCCTGGCACCCGGCCAAGACACAAACGCCGGCGCACAGAAGTCCGCGTACCATCCGCTTGCGTCTTCGCCTTCCAGTCTCACGCGACGGCGACGCAACCATCCGTGGCCGCACGCGCCGCGCACCTCCGCCAAGAAGCCCGCGGACAGTACGCGGCGCTGCCAACGGCGTCAATGCGACGTGCGTGCTAGCACCATCCAACTCGCAACCGACCTCATGCTTGCATGAGCCGCGGCGTGGGCCAGCGCTGACCGCGCACGCCGCCGTGCTCGGCGTGCAACTCGTCGAAGTTGCGGCCCAGGAATTCGTACACGTGGGCCGGCGGGTCTCGGGCGAGCCACTGCTGCGCCAGCCGATCCATCGCCGCGTCGTACCGCCGTTGCGACGGGCCGTGGGCGTAACAGCGGCCGTCGTGCCGCCGGAGGTCGCCATCGAACTGCGGGCCGATGTGCCACAGCTCGTGCACGATCGTCGACAGCTTCCCTTCCAGCGACAGGTCGAGAAACCGCGGGAGATAGAAGCTGAGCAGATACAAAAATTCCCGCCCGGCCCGATCCACCATCGGCTGGATGCGGAACCCGCGCCCGCGGCGCACTTCCCGCACCTGGCCGCCGGCGAAGCGCAGCGGCGTGAGCGTCGCGTACACGCCATGCGGTTGCCGATGCCGCGCATGGCGGAGCCCGATGGCCACGCGGTCGATTTCGACGTGACGCAGCTCGGGGAGCCGGGCCGCCATATCGGCGCAGACGACGCGCACCGCGGACGTGAAATCGAATCCTTGCCCGCGGCGAGCCATGACCGCTCCTCGCGAGGCGCGAATCGCAGGAGCTACTTCGCGGCGCCCGCTGGCGTTTCTTCGAAGGACGGCTTCTGGCTCCGCTGCACCACGCGGTCTCGCACGCCCACGAACTCCAGGATGGCTCGCGGGCCCGCGTCGCCGAGTCGTGGCGCGGCCAGCCGCACGATCCGCGTGTACCCGCCGGGACGATCGGTAAATCGCGGCGCTACGGCGGCGAACAGCGCCCGCACGGCGCCCTTGTCGCCTAGCAATTCGATGCACCGGCGACGGGCCGCCACGGCGGGCGCCACGGCCTTGGCCCAGTCCTTCCACTTGGGGCCTTCGCGCCACGATTTCCACTCGGCGGAGCCGCGCTCGGCGCTGGTGCCGAACTTGGCCGCCGCGCCTTCGGCCGCCAGCCCCTTGCGAGCGATCGTGATGCACTTTTCGACCAGCGGCCGGACTTCCTTGGCCTTGGTGACCGTGGTGATGATCCGCCCCTTCACCTTCGGCGGGTTGGGATCGAACTCCGCGTCCCGCTCGGTGAGGAACAGCGCGCTGGCCAAGCTGCGCAACAGCGCCCGTTGATGCTTCGGGCTGCGGCCGAGCGTGCGGCCTTTACGACGATGACGCATGACTCGTTACTCAAGCGGGGGAGGGGACTCGCTGGTCCAATTCAATACGCGGCCGCGATGGCGGGGAGACGCATGCCCAGGTGCAGGCCGAGGTCGCGCAGCTTTTGCTGCACTTCGGCCAGCGTGGTCTCGCCAAAATTGCGGACCTCCAGGAGCTGGTCTTCCGAGCGCGAGACCAGATCGCGGACCGTCATGATGTTTTCCGATTCCAGGCAGTTGCTGGCCCGCACCGAGAGGTTGAGCTCCGACAACGGCATGTTGAGCTTGGCCTCCAGCGCCGCGTCGCCCATCTGCTGGCTGCCGCGAGCCGCCGCGTGCACCTGCGGCCCGAGTTGCGTGTACTGCACGAACGGCGTGAGGTGCTTGCGAAGAATCTTCGCCGACTCGACCATCGCCATCTCTGGCGTAATCGAGCCGTCGGTCCACAGCTCCAGCGTGAGCTTGTCGTAGTTGGTCTTCTGGCCGACCCGGGTTTCCTCGACGTCATACCGTACGCGCGTGACGGGGCTGAACACCGCGTCAATCGGAATGATCCCGATCTCCTGGATCTGCTGGCCGTGCTCGGCCGCCGACACGTAGCCGCGTCCGTTCTCGACCACCATCTCGACGATGAACGGCACGTCGGAGGTCAGCGTCGCGATCAACAGGTCCTTGTTGATCACCTCGACCGACTCGTCGGCCTCGATGTCGCTGGCGCGGACCTCGCCGGCGGTGCGACGCTCGACGCGGAGCACCTTGGTCGAGTCGCTGTGGTTCTTCACGACCAGCGACTTGATGTTCAGCACGATGTCGGTGACGTCTTCCATGACGCCGGCGATCGTGGTGAATTCGTGTTGGGCGTTGTGCACCTTGATCTGCGTAATCGCACTGCCCTCGAGGCTCGACAGCAGAATTCGCCGCAGGCCGTTGCCCACGGTCGTGCCAAAGCCGCGCTCGAACGGCTCGGCAATGAACTTGCCGTAGGTCTTCGAGAGCGTCGCGGCGTCGCAAATCACCTGACTGGGCAGTTCAAGTCCACGCCATCGGATATGCATGTGTGTTCTCCACACCCCCGGCCACATTCAGGGTCGTTTCCGGGGGGCTAAATGAATGCTCCGCCAACTAGCGCGAGCACAATTCGACGATCAATTGGGTCTGAACGGGCAGCGACACGTCTTCCCCCGCGGGCAGACGGCTGACAATGCCTTCGGGCACGTCCGTGCTGGTGACGGACAGAAAATCGGGAACCTGCCGCGAACTCTCCGCCATGTGGCCGCGAGCCAGGTCGAGGCTCTTCGCGCGATTCTTTACGCGGATCACGTCGCCGACGCGCACCAGATAGCTGGGCACATTCACGCGCTTGCCGTTGACGGTCACGTGGCCGTGGGCCACAAGCTGTCGGGCCGCGGCGCGGCTCAACCCGAAGCCCAGGCGATGCACCACGTTGTCCAGCCGCCGCTCCAATAGGCTCATCAGCGCATCGCCTGTGTTGCCCTTGGTGTGCTCGGCCCGCTCAAAGTAGCGGCGAAACTGCCGCTCCAGGACGCCGTAGTAGTGCTTCACCTTCTGCTTCTCGCGAAGGTGCGTTCCGTAGTCGGTCAGCTTGCCGCGGCGGTTCTGCTGCTGCCCGGGGGGCTGATCGCGGCGCTCGATGGCGCACTTGGGCGTATCGCAGCGCGTTCCCTTGAGGAACAGCTTGAGGCCGTCACGACGGCAAAGTCGGCAAACAGGTCCAGTGAATCGTGCCATAACTTGCGAATAGAAACTCGGTCGAAATTGATATGTGGTATGCGAACTCACATAGCCCCCCGGTCACTGACCGGAGGCTAAATGCTATACGCGGCGCTTCTTCCGCGGCCGGCAGCCGTTGTGGGGCAGGGGGGTCACGTCCTCGATCGACTTGACCTTGAGACCCGCGGCTTCCAGCGCCGTGATCGCGCTCTCTCGACCGCTGCCCGGACCCTTGACCCGCACCTCGACGTCCTTCATGCCGTATTTGCGGGCCTTTTCAGCCGCTTGCGTGGCGGCCATCTGGCCGGCGAACGGCGTGCTCTTGCGGCTCCCCTTGAAGCCGCTGGTGCCGGCGCTCGCCCAGCACAGCGTGTCGCCCTTGGTGTCGGTGATCGTGACGGTGGTGTTGTTGAACGTCGCCGTGATGTAGGCGATGCCCACGGTCACGTTTCGCCGCGCCTTCTTGGCCTTGGGGGCCGCGGCTGCCTTTGCTTGCTTCGCCACTGATTCTTAACTCCAAAATCTCGTTCTCGAGCGCCGCGCTCCGCTGCGGAAGACCTGCGCGTCGCGGCTAACGTGGGTTGGGTTCAATTAACGGAGGTCTTTCACGCCCTTCTTTCCGGCGACCGTCTTCTTTGGTCCCTTGCGGGTACGGGCGTTCGTCTTGGTGCGTTGACCGCGCACCGGCAGTCCGCGGCGATGCCGAACGCCGCGGTAGCACGCGATGTCGCGCAGCCGCGAAATGTTCTGGCTCACCTGCCGGCGGAGTTGGCCCTCGACGGTGTAATCCTTGTCGAGCAGCGCGGCAATGCGGGCCACGGCGTCTTCGCCCAGGTCGCGTGCCTTGGCCTGCGGATCGACGCCCGCCTTATGGCACAGCTCGCGGGCGATCTTCGGCCCCACGCCATACAGGTAGGTGAGCGAAATCACCGTCTGGCGATCTGCCGGAATGTCGACGCCAAGCAAACGAGGCATTGCAGTTGCTCCAACAAACTCGATCGTCGCGGGCTAGCCAAATTGGCAGCCGCCGAAGGAGTCAGGGGTCAGAAATCAGGCGTCAATCGCGTCGAACCGTCGCGTGTTTGACCCCTGACCCCCTGACTCCCAACCCCTGGCTCTCATCCCTGCCGCTGCTTGTGGCGCGGGTTGCTGCACACAACGCGGACCACCCCGCGGCGGCGCACCACCTTGCACTTGTCGCAGACGCGCTTGACGCTGGCCTTAACCTTCATCGCACACACTCACTCGCAGCAGGGCAGGGACATGGGAACCGTGCAATATAGCCGTTCTCGGCCCAGCGCCACAAGGCCCGCCGGCACGACAAATTGGGGTCAACGAGACCCGCCCGGGTGGCTGGGGCGGCGCCCCAGCGGGGCTTCTGGGGCGTTGCCCCAGCCACCCTCTTAGGACGCCGCGGCGGGAACGGCCAATTGCGCCTTCTCCGCCGGCGTCGGCGCCACGGTCAACAATAGCGGGCCGTCGTGCGTGATCGCGACCGTGTGCTCGAAGTGGGCGCTCGGCTTCCCGTCGGCCGTCACCTGGGTCCAGTGGTCGCCCAGCGTTTTCACGCGCTTCGTGCCCATGTTGACCATCGGTTCTACGGCGATGACCAGCCCCGGTTCGATGCGAAAATCCCCGCTGCCGCGTAAGCTGCGGCTGGGGAAGTTCGGCACCTGCGGATCCTCATGCATTTCCCGGCCAATGCCGTGGCCCACGAAGCACTCGACCGTCGAGTACCGGTGGTCGCGTATGTACGTGGCCATCTCGCGGGCGATCGCGCTCCAGTAGCTTTTGGACTTCATCAAGTCGATGGCCAGAAACAGCGCCCCCTTGGTCGCGTCGAGCAGTCGCTGCACTTCCGGCGCGATACGCCCCACGGCGTACGTCCACGCCGAGTCCCCGCACCAACCGCCCAGCCGCACGCCGGTGTCGAGGCTCAGGATGTCGCCTTCCTTGAGCGGCCGTTCGTTGGGGATGCCGTGCACGACCGCCTCGTTGACGCTCATGCAGCACACCGCCGGGAAGGGCGGCTTGTTGCGCGTCGAATTGGGGTAATTCTTGAACAACGGTTGGCCGCCGAGCCGCTCGAAGTGCTCGGCGATCGCCCGGTCGATGGCCGCGGTTGTGGCCCCTGGACGGACCATGCGGTCGGCGATCTGATGGGCTTCCCACACGGCGAGCCCGGCCCGCCGCATGAGAGCGATCTCGCGCATTGATTTGAGGTTCACCATGGCGACGTCGGCAGAGTCAATGCGGCGATGCGATCTTAAGCCTGTGTCGGGGGCGTGGCGCTACTCGCGAACTTCGGCGATGATGCGGGCGAAGACTTCGTCGGGCGTTCCCAGCCCGTCGACCTCGCGCAACACGCCCCGGCCGCGGTAGTACTCGGTAAGCGGTCTGGTCAGTTTATCATACTGCCGAAGCCGCTCGCGGACGACCTCTTCGGCGTCGTCCTGGCGGCCGCGGCCGGCCAGCCGCGCCAGCAGGGCGTCTTCGGGAACGTCGAGGTGGACGACCAGGTCGAGGCCGGCGGCGCGGGCCGCCAGGAGCCGGTCGAGATGCTCGGCCTGCTCGACGGTCCGCGGAACCCCGTCAAGCAGGTATCCGCCGGCGCAGTCAGCCTGGGCCAGCCGTTCCTCGACCAGAGCTTGAACCAGCTCTGTGGGCACGAGCCGGCCGGCGTTCATGTGCTCGGCCGCCTGACGCCCCAATTCGGACTGTCGCCGGGTCGCGTCGCGGAGCATCTCGCCGGTCGAAAGGTGCGGAACTCCCAGCCGCTCGGCCACGCGGATGGCCTGCGTCCCCTTGCCGGCGCCAGGAGGACCGAGGAAGACGATACGCATGGCGGGAACAACGGCTCGCGAGAATGACGAATATTTGAATGACGAATGAGGAATGTCGGAAAAGCGCCATGCGGCGCTCATCCGTGATTCGGCAATTCGTCAATCGCCGCCATCGCAGACGATGCGGCGGCTCGTAAGCGCTATGACTCAAGCAGCCCCTTGTAATTCCGCATCACCAAGTGGCTGTCGATCTTCTGCACCAGGTCGAACGCCACGCTCACCGCGATGAGCAGGCCCGTACCGCCGTAGAAGCTCGCGATCAGAGGCGACACGCCGAGCGATCCGGACACCAGCATCGGAATGATCGCCACCAGCGCCAGGAACCCGGCTCCCACGTACGTGATGCGGAACATCACCTTTTCCAGATAGTCCGCCGTGCGCTTACCGGGCCGATAGCCGGGGATGAACGAGCCGTAGTTCTTGAGGTTGTCCGACACGTCCTTGGGGTTGAACGTGATCGCGGTCCAAAAGAAGCAGAAGAAGTAGATGAGTAGAATGTAGCACAAGGCGTAGAAAAACCCTTGCCGCTGAAACGCCTGCTGCAAATTGGCGAACAGCCGGCCCGCCCAGCCGTTCGAGTCGAACCAACCCGCCATCGCCCCAAACAGCAGGGCCGGCAGCATGAGCAAGCTGCTGGCGAAGATGATCGGCATGACGCCGGCCTGGTTCACCTTCAGCGGCAGGTACTGCCGCGTGCCGCCCATGACCCGCCGTCCGCGGACGTGCTTGGCGCTTTGCATGGGAATGCGCCGCTGGCCGAGCGTGATGTACACCACGCCGACGATGACAGCCACGAACATCAGCGCGAGGATCAACAATTGCTCGATGCCCAGCTCACCGCCGCCGCCGGTCAACTCGAGCGACGACGTCTCGATGAGCTGCAACCCGGCGCCGGGCATGTCCGTCAGAATGCCGGCCATGATCAACAGGCTGATCCCATTGCCGATGCCGAATTCATCGATCTGCTCGCCGACCCACATGAGAAACACCGTGCCGGCCGTCATCGTCAGCACGGCGACGATCATCCAACCCCAGGTCAACTCGCCTGTCGTGGGATCGAGAAACGACGGTTGCACGAAGCCAAATCGCGGATTCCCCGCGAACGACGACACGTAAATCCAACTCTGGACGATGCAGATGAACACCGTGGCGTAGCGCGTGTATTCGTTGATTTTCTTCCGCCCCGCCTCTCCCTCCTTCTGCAGCCGCTCCAGCGGCGGGTAGACGCTCGCCAGAAGCTGGAAGATGATCGACGCCGAAATGTACGGCATGATCCCCAGGCCGAAGATTGTGATCTGGCTTAAGTTGGCGGCGCTAAAGACCGTCACCTGTTTGAGCACGCCGGCAATGCCGGCGTCGCTCTCGTTGAACGTCTCGACGCGGCTGGCGTCGACGATCGGCAGCGGAATCTGGAAGCCCAGCCGATACACCGCCAGCAGGCCGAGCGTGAGCAGAATCTTGCGGCGCAGCTCAGGAATCTGCCAAACGACGCGAAGCTTTTCCCACATGGAAGCAATCCTATCGTGATTGGCGAAAGCGGCTCACGCGCCCTAATCCCCGAGTCGCAAAAGCGGAAAGCGGAAAGCCGGCAGAGGTCTCCGCTTTCCGCTTTCGGCTCTCCGCTTTGCGATTTCTTCGGTTGAGCGACTATTTCTCAGCCTTTTTCTTCTTGGCGGCGACCGCCCGCTTCGCCCTGTTCTTATCTTCCACCGTCTTGCGGCCGGGGAGCAAGATCATTTCGCCGCCGGCCGCCTTGATCTTCTCCGCCGCCGAGACGCTGAACCGGTGGGCCGAAATCTTGAGCTTCTTCTTGAGGTCGCCGTCGCCCAGCACCTTGAGCACGTCGAACCGCCCGCGGGCCAGGTTCTTGGCGGCGAGCGTTTCGGGAGTTACCGCCTCGCCCGCGGCGAACGCCTCCTCGATCTGCGACAAGTTGACCACCGCGACCGTCAGGCCCCAGCGGTTGTTGAACCCGCGTTTGGGAATCCGCTGCACCAGCGGCATGTTCCCGCCGGTGAACGTAACCCGCACGCTCGTGCCGTTGCGCGACCCGGCGCCCTTGTGACCCCGGCCGGCCGTCTTGCCGGTGCCTGAGCCCTTGCCGCGGCCAATCCGCTTGCGCTGCTTATTGCCGTGGATGCCGCGATTGACGTCGCTGAGGTTCATAGTGGTGTGCCGTTGTGCCGGCCGTAATTCTGTGGTTCGCGTGTCGGTGTTTCTGGTGAGTAGGTGCTTGGAGCCTCATCAACATTGCTTCTTACCTACTCACTTACTCACCTACTCACTCGTCTTCTACGACAAATTCACTCCGCGCAGCCGCTCGACTTCGATCTTCGGCCGCAGCGTCTTAAGGGCCGCGAGCGTCGCCTTGACGAGCGACACGGGATTGTTCGAGCCGAAGCTCTTGGTGAGGATGTCGTGAATGCCCGCCGCCTCGCACACGGCGCGCACCGCGCTGCCAGCGATCACGCCCGTACCAGGCGCCGCCGGCACCAGCACCACTTTGGCGGCGCCGTAGCGACCCTTCACGGTGTGGGGAATCGTGCCGCCGTCGCGGGCCACTTCCATCTGGCTTCGCATGCCTTCCTTGACGGCCTTCTCGACGCTGGGGGGCACTTCGTTCGCCTTGCCGTAGCCCCAGCCAACTTTGCCCGTGCCGTTGCCGACGACCACCATCGCGGCGAAGCTGAACCGCCGGCCGCCCTTCACCACGGCGGCGCAGCGCTTGATCTTGACGACGTTCTCCTGAAACTCGCCGCGCTGCTTTTCCTGCGGGCCCGAGTCGCGCCGTCCGCGGTCTCCGCCCCGGCCGCCGCGATCGCCTCCACGGCCGCCGCGTCCACCGCCGCCGCCGCTGCGTTGATTGTCTTGATTGTCAGTCGCCACGATTGATAGGCTCCGCTTGAGATTCTTCGATCGCGCGTCGCGAGCGACGCGGCTAAATGGCTCGCTAAAACTCCAAACCGCCGGCGCGGGCCGCCTCGGCCAGCGCCGCTACGCGGCCGTGGTACTTGCACGACCCGCGGTCGAACCGCACTTGTTTGACGCCCACCTCGACGGCCCGCTGGGCGATCGTCTTGCCGACCGCCTCGGCCGCCGCCTTGTTGCCGCCGTACTTCAGCGCCTTGGCCAGCGACTTGTCCTGCGTCGACGCCGAGGCGAGCGTTTTGCCCGACTCATCGTCGATCACCTGAGCCGTAATGTTTCGCAGCGTGCGGCTGACGGTCAATCGAGGCCGCTGGGCTGTGCCGCGCAAATGCTTGCGGACGCGAAACTTGCGACGCTGTCGCTGACGACCTAATGATTTGGCGTGTTCCATGTTCGTAGCTCTCAGCTCACCGCTTGCTTACTTCGCCGTCTTGCCGGCCTTGCGGCGCACTTGTTCGTTTTCATATCGGATGCCCTTGCCCTTGTACGGCTCCGGCTTGCGGACGGCCCGCACCTCGGCGGCAAACTGGCCGACCTTCTGCCGGTCGGTTCCCTTGATCACGATATGCGTCTGGTCCGGACAGGTCACGGTCACGCCCGCCGGAATCTTCTTGTGCACTTCGTTGGCGAACCCGACGCGGAGCTGCAGCACGTCGCCTTGCACCGCGGCCAAATAGCCAACGCCCTGGATCTCGAGCCGCTTCTCGTAGCCCGTCGAAACGCCCTCGACCATGTTGCGAACCAGCGCCCGGGTGAGCCCGTGCAGGGCCCGCGGCAGCCGATCGTCGCTCTTGCGAGTAACGACAACTTCCTTCTTTTCGGCGTCGATCGCGACGGTCACCTCGGGGCGGTGCGTCCACACGAGCTTGCCGAGCTTGCCCTCGACCGTAATCTCGCGCTGCGACACGTTCACCTTCACGCCGTCGGCGATCGGGATTGGTTTTTTTCCAATGCGGGACATTGTTTTAGCTCTTGGCTGTTCGCTATTAGCTATTAGCCCAAGCCGTCAGCCCCATCTGGCTAACAGCTAATGGCTATTAGCTAACAGCCCTCTTACCACAACTCGCACAGCACTTCGCCGCCCAGCTTCTTCTGCCGGGCTTCGCGGTCGCTGATCACGCCCCGGCTGGTGCTGATGATCGAAATTCCCAGGCCGTTCAAAATCGGCCGCAACTCGGTCGAGCGGCTGTACACGCGCCGGCCCGGCTTGCTCACCCGCTTGATGTGGCGGATCACGCGCTCGCCGTTGGGGCCGTACTTTAGGTCGATCGTCAGATGCTTAACCGGCTTGCCTTCAGGCTGCTCTTCCCGCCAATCCCAAATGTAGCCTTCTCGCTTCAGCACTTCGGCCACGCCGCGCTTCACTTTGGAAAGCGGCACTTCCACGAACGGCCGCTCGATGCGGACGGCGTTCCGGATGCGGGTGAGCATGTCGGCAAGGGGGTCGGTCATCATAGGGGAACGGTTCCTGTTACGTCTCGCGGCGGTTCACGCCGCGTTCGCAAACCTCATTCTTCGCGTGCAGGCGAGTAAGTGAGTAGGTGGGTAGGTATTTGAATTCCAGCCGATGTCGATTCACACCTACTCACTGACTCACTGACTCACTCTTTCACCTACCAACTCGCCTTCTTCACGCCGGGAATCAATCCCTTGTCCGCCAAGTTGCGGAAGCAAATCCGGCACACGCCGAACTTGCGATACACGGCGCGCGGCCGGCCGCACAGCCGGCAACGCGACTCGCGACGCGTCGAAAATTTCGGCGTCCGAATCGCTTTGGCAATTTTCGATTTACTGGCCACAAATCACCTTTCAGGATGAAGGCTTGAGACCCGAGGCGCGAGGCCTGAGGCCAATGCCGCAAGTCATTAACTTCTTTTCCTCAAGCCTCACGTCTCACGTCTCGAGCCTTCTCTACGCTGCGGTGTCTTCCGTCCGGAACGGCATGCCGAATCGCCGCAACATTTCCCGCGATTCCTCGTCCGATCCCGCCGAGCAGCAGATGGCAATGTTCATGCCCTGCGCTCGCAGATACTTGTCCGGGTTCAACTCGGGGAACACCAACTGCTCGGTCAGCCCCAGGCTGTAGTTGCCGTGACCGTCGAAGGCGTCGGGATTCAGCCCGCGGAAGTCGCGCACCCGCGGCAGGACCAGCGAGATGAGCCGATCGAGGAACTCGTACATCCGAGCGCCCCGCAGCGTCACCTTGCAGCCGATCGCCAATCCTTCCCGCAGCCGGAAGTTGGCGATGCTCTTGCGCGCCTTGCAGACCAACGGCTTCTGACCGGTGATCTCGGTCATGGCCGACACGGCGTCTTCCATGTGCTTCTTGTCGGCGATGGCGCTGCCGACGCCCATGCTGACGACGATCTTCTGAAGTCGGGGCAGCGAAAGCCGGTTCTCGCGACCCAACTGTTCGCGCAACGCCGGGAGAATCTCCTTCTCGTACCGCTCCTTGAGTCGCGGCACGGGCGGCGCCTTAGTCGCTTTGGCTTCCTTCGGTTCTTTCGTGGCGGCTTTGGCCATCGCTTTACACTCTTACTATCAGGAGCGAGCCGGCTCGTCCCCGAGCCCGGCGGCCCGTTGAAAACATGTCGCTTATTTCTTCGCCGCGTGCGCCTTCTTCGCCGGGGCAATCTCCCCCGCGCTGGCGCCGCACTTCTTGCAAAATCGTTCTTTGGCTCCGTCGGCCAGGAACCTCGCCCCCAGCCGCGTCGCCTTACTGCACGAGCCGCACACGTACGCCAAGTTCGACAGCTCGACCGGCATCTCCTTGCTCAGCCGGCCGCCCTGTGGATGCTTTTGGCTGCGGCGGACATGCTTGTAGACGCGCGAGACGTTCTCGACCAACGCTTTGCCGTCGGCGCGCAGTACCTGGATGACTCGGCTCCGCTTGCCGCGGTCGGCCCCGGCAGTGACTTCGACGTTATCGCCCGTGCGAATCAACATGGTTATACGACCTCGTTGGCGAGGCTGACGATTTTCATGAACTTGCGATCGCGGAGCTCGCGGGCCACGGCGCCAAAGATGCGCGTCCCCCGCGGATTGTTGTCCTTGTCGATCAGCACCACCGCATTGTTGTCAAACCGCACATAGCTGCCGTCCGTTCGGCGGGCCGGGTTCTTGGTTCGCACAATCACGCCGCGAACGACCGCCTTCTTCTTTACGTCGCTGCCCGGGATCACGCTCTTGACGCTGCAGATGATGACGTCGCCCAGGTGTGCGTATCGGCGCCGGCTGCCGCCCAGCACCTTGATGCACATCACTTCCTTGGCGCCCGTGTTGTCCGCCACCTGCAGGCGGGATTGCATTTGGATCATGACTGACTCGTACCTTGCGCTTATCCCTTGCTCGACTGCGCCGCCGCCGCGTCCGCCGCTTCTTGCTTCGCCGCGGCGCGCATCGCAGCGATGTCCACCGCGCTGCTCTTCTCGACGATCCGCACCAGATCCCACCGCTTGAGCCGCGACTTCGGCGGGCACTCGATGATTTCCACCAGATCGCCCAGGCCCGAGGCGTTCTGCTCGTCGTGCACGTGGCACACGGTGCGCCGCTTCAGGATCTTGCCGTATTTCGGATGGCGCACCATCCGATCGATTTCTACGCGCCGCGTCTTGGCGCACTTGTCGCTCGTGACGACGCCGATCATTTGCTTCTTGGGCATGGTTAGCTCTCAGCTTTCAGCCATCGGGACGCGACGGCTATGCTCCGGCCGCCGCGGCTTTCTTCTGCCGCTGGGTTTGAATCGTATTGATCCGCGCGATCAAGCGCCGCAACTGCCGCAATTGGCTCGGCGCATCCAGCTTCTCGGTCTGCCGCTGCACGCGGGCCCGAAACAGTTTGTCGACCGCGTCCTTGAGCGTCAGCCCAAGCTGCTCGTCGCTCATGTCGCGAAGTTCTTTGGCTTTGGTCATCGTTGACTCTCGGCTATCGGCCTTCGGCTATCGGCCAGAGTCAGCCATCGACCCCTCTGGCCGATAGCCGACAGCCGATCGCTGACAGCCCCTTACGTTCTCTTCACCATCCGCACGCGAACCGGCATCTTGTGAGCCAGACGGGCGAAGCACATCTTCGCCTGCGCCTCGCCCACGCCGCCCAACTCGAACAACACCGTGCCCGGGCGAATGCAGGCCGCCCAGAACTCCGGCTCGCCCTTGCCCTTACCCATGCGGGTTTCCAGCGGAATCGACGTGACCGATTTGTGCGGAAACACGCGGATGTAGAGCTTGCCCTCGCCGCGGATGTACTGCTGCGCGGCGATGCGCCCCGCCTCGATCGTTTGCGCACTTAGCCAGCCGCCCTCTTCGGACTGCAGGCCGTATTCGCCAAACGCGACGCGATTGCAACGCGTGGCGTTACCTCTTATACGCCCTCTTTGGCTTTTTCTGTGCTTGACCCTCTTGGGCATCAGCGCCATCGGTCTCGTCCTCAAACATGCCTTGGTTGACCCACACTTGGATGCCAATGTGACCTTGCGCGGTCATGGCTTCCGCAAACCCGTAGTCGATCTTCGCCCGCAGGGTGCTGAGCGGCATCGACCCGGCGATCTGTTTTTCGCGGCGAGCCATTTCGCTCCCACCCAGTCGGCCGGCCAATTGCACCTTGATGCCCTTAGCTCCCGCCTCCATCGTCTGCTCCACGGCGCGCTTCATTGTCCGCCGGAAGCTCGCCCGCTTGGAGAGCTGCTCCCCGATGTCCTCGGCCACCAACTGGGCCTGAATCTCGGGGCGGCCGATCTCCTCGATCTTAATGTTGATCCGTCGCCCAACCTGGTTCTGCAGCTCGTCTTGAAGCTGCTCCACTTCCTGGCCCTTGCGGCCGATAATCACGCCCGGCCGCGCTGCGTGCAGCACGACCTTGACCTCGTCGCGGGTCCGCTCGATCTCCACCTTGGGGATGCCGGCAAACTTGTACTTCTGGTGAACGAACTTGCGAATCTTAAAATCTTCGATCAGCAGGTCCGCAAATTCCTTCTTCGACGCGTACCACCGGCTCTTCCACCCCAGCATGATGCCGGTGCGAAACCCAGTAGGATTGACTTTTTGGCCCATGTGTTGGTCTCAGCCGTGTTCTGCACGCCCGGCCTTCCGGCAGGGCGGGTGAATAGGTGAGTAGGTGAGTAGGTCACGAAGCACGCGTCGATCTGCTTCAAACACCTACTCACGTACTCACGTACTCACTCCTACTCGATTGACACGTGAATGTGCGCCATCCGCTTCCGAATGACGTGCGCCATGCCGCGCGCCCCCGGCCGCACGCGCTTGAACGCCGGGCCGCCGTCGATCCGCGCGTCGACCACCCGCAGACCGGCCAGGTTCGGCGCCCGACGGTCGTCGGCGTTGCCCAAGGCGCTCTTGAGCACTTTCTCCAGCAGCCGCGCGCCGCGCTGCGGCTGGTACTTCAAAATCGCCAGCGCCTCGTCGACCCGCTTGCCGCGGATCAAGTCGGCGATCGGTCGCACCTTGCGGGCCGAAATCTGTGCGTGCTTGTGGACTGCGGAATATGCCATGTTTCGCCTTACGACTTTCCGCCCCCGCCCGGGCCCGTAGCCGCCGCCTTCGCCCGACCGCCGTGGCCGCGGAAGCTGCGGGTCGGCGCGAACTCGCCCAATCGATGCCCCACCATGTCCTCGGTCACAAACACTTTCAGATGCTGCTTGCCGTTATGCACCATGAACGTGTGGCCGACGAAATCGGGGATGATCGTGCAGGCCCGCGCCCAGGTAGTGATCGGATCTTTGCGTCCCATGTCGTTGAGCTTCTCCACCTTGAGGTAGAGCTTGCGATCAACGTACGGGCCTTTTTTGGTGCTGCGTCCCATGTGCCTTGGCTTTCGGCTATCGGCTGTCGGCTATCGGCCAGATCAAGCCATCGGCCACTTCTGGCCGACAGCCGACAGCCGACAGCTGACAGCCTTCTCATCACTTCTTGATCAACTTCTGCACGCCGTATCGCCGGCTGCGGCGGCGACGGACGATGGCTTGGTTCGAGGGCTTCTTGCGATTGCGCGTCATGCCGCCCTTGGCGCTCTTGCCGGTCGGGCTCACTGGGTGGCGACCGCCCTTGGTTCGGCCTTCGCCGCCACCGTGCGGATGGTCGATCGGGTTCATCGCCGTGCCGCGAACGTGCGGCCGACGGCCCATCCACCGCTTGCGGCCCGCCTTGCCCAGCACGATGCCAAAGTTGTCCGGATTGCTCGTCGAGCCGATCGTCGCCCGACAGGCCGCGGGAATCCGGCGAATCTCGCCGCTGGGCAGCGAGATCTGCGCCCACTCCGCCTCGCGAGCCATCAGCGTCGCGTGGGCGCCCGCGCTGCGGCACAACACGCCGCCGCGACCGGGCCGCAGTTCGATGTTGTAGATTTCCGTGCCCAACGGCATCTTCGTCAGTGGCAGGCAATTGCCGACCTTTGCCGGAGCTTCCGGTCCGCTCATCACCTGGTCGCCCGCCTTCAGGCCCACTGGGGCGATGATGTACCGCTTCTCGCCGTCCGCGTAATGCAGCAGTGCGATGCGCGCCGTGCGGTTCGGGTCGTATTGAATCGAGTCGACCTTGGCGGGAATGCTGTCCTTGTTCCGCCGGAAGTCGATCAAGCGGTACTGTTGCTTATGCCCGCCGCCGCGATGCCGGGCCGTGATCTTGCCCTGATTGTTGCGGCCGCCCTTCTTGGGCTTGGGGCGCAACAGGCACTTGGCCGGCGTGGCGCCCGGCGTCAACTCGGCATAGTCGCTCACCGTCGCCCCGCGGCGCCCGGGAGTCGTCGGATTGTATTTGCGTAGGCCCATGAATCTTAGCCTTCAGCTCTCAGCCGTCAGATTTCAGCCAGACGGTGCGATCTCGTTCTTTTCCTCTGGCTGACAGCTGATTGCTGACAGCCAACAGCTTCTTAGAAGAAGTTAATCCGGTGCTCCGCGTCCAAGGTCACGACCGCTTTCTTCCAATCCTTTGTCACGCCGCCGCGGAACCGGGTCCGCCGCGGCTTGCCCTTGCGATTCTGCGTGGCCACCTTCACCACCTTCACCTCGAACAGCGATTCGATGGCCCGCCGCACATCGTCCTTCGTCGCCAGCCGATTGATCTCGAAAGCGTACGCATTGTTCCGCGTCGAGCGGTGCATCCCCTTCTCGGTCACCAGCGGCCGGACGATCACCTGATGCGGCTCCAGCACGACGCTCGTCTTGGCAGGTACATGGCGTGGCATGACTTACTCCGCATCCTTCTTGACGTCCGCCGGCTTCCCGTTGGCCGCCTTCGCCTTGAGCGCGTCCGCCGCGGCGGTGGTCATCAACAGCCGCTTGGCCTTCAGCACCGACAGGGCGTTGAGCTCTCCCGCCGGCGCCACGCTCACCCGCGCGATGTTGCGGACGCTCTTGTAGACGTTCGGGCTGTATTCACTCGTGGCTACCAGCACCGCCTGACCGTCGCAACCCAGCGTCTTGATGATCGCCGCCATATCGCGGGTCTTCGGCTCCGCGAACTCCAGCTTGTCGATCAGCACGATCGCGTCCTCGCGCACCTTAGCGGCGAGCGCCATCCGCGTGGCTAACTGCAGCGCCTTGCGGGGCAGCGAGTACGAGTAGTCGCGCGGCTTGATCTGCTTCATGTGACCGCCGCCGCGACGGATGCCGCTCTTGCGGTCGCCGGCCCGCGCGTTGCCTGTGCCCTTTTGCCGGTACAACTTCCGGGTCGAGGCCGACACTTCGTGCCGATTCTTCGTCTTATGCGTGCCTTGCCGCTGGTTGGCTTGGTACATCACGATGGCATCATGCAGCAGTTGCTTGTTGATGCGCGGCGCAAAGTCCGTGGCCTCGAGGTTGTACGTGCCAACCTTCTTTCCCTTGGCGTCGTGGACGGTGAGTTTAGGCATGATCGCGAGGGGTCGGAGGCCAGGGGTCGGAGGTCGTAAAAAATCCG
>JBIOVA010000038.1:0-5560 GCA_044867485.1 Lacipirellulaceae bacterium
CAACTCGGCCACGGCCCCTTCCGGCACATCCAGCCGCAGGCCCCCTTCGCGGGCCGTCGGACCGTGGCACGCAAAGCACCGCCGCGCCAACAGCGGCTTCACCAAACGCGCGAAACTCACCGGAGCCTGCGGCAAAACGTCAGCGGCGTCCGCGCGCGGACCGCCGCTGAGCGCGACAGCCACGGCCATCGCTCCATACACCGCGCACGTTTGCCGCACCAAGCTCATCGTGCATGCCCGTTGAGTTGCTCGGCGGCGCACGCCGTGCGATACCGCCCCGGAGTCTCACCCGTCTCCCGTTTGAACACGACGTTCATATACTCCGGATGCTCAAACCCGGTGAGCCGGGCGATCTTTTCGAGCGACAGCGTCGTCGACCGCAACAGCTCCTTGCATCGCTTGAGCTGCACATTGCGAATCTCCGCTTGCGGCGAGCGACTGAGCAACTTGCGGAAATTCCGCTCGAGCCAGCTTCGCGACACGACCAGATGGTCGAGCACTTGCTGGACGGTCACGCCGTCGCACGCCCGTTCGCGAATGAACCGCAGCGCCGAGGCAATCGTCGGGTCGCTCACGGCGAACACGTCCGTCGACTGCCGCACGGCGACGCCCTGCGGCGGCACCTCAACTTCGAGCGACGCGGGCCGCTCGCCGCGCATCAAGCGGTCGAGCCACACCGCCGCCTCGTAACCAATCCGCTCGGGGTTTGGAATGACGCTCGACAACTGCGGATTGCTCAAGCCGCACAATAGCTCGTCGTTGTCGACGCCGATGACGGCGGCCTGTTCCGGCACCGCGATATTCTCCCGCGCACAAGCGTCCAGCACATGCTGCCCGCGCAGGTCGTTCGTGGCGAACACGCCCACGGGCTTCGGCAGCGATTGGATCCACTCGACCAGTTGAGTCTGATCCTGCTTCCACACTTTTAGCCCCGCGCGTGGAGACTCATACATGCGACATTCGAAGCCCGCGTGGCTCACCTCGGCGGCAAATCCCTCGCCGCGGCGCTCCGACCAGTTCTCGCCGCTGAATCCGCAGCAGGCGAAATGCTCGAAGCCGCGTTCCAGCAGGTGCGTGGCCGCCATCCGGCCAATGGCCCCGTGGGCCGAGCCGATGCGGAACAAACCGGTGTGCGCGTGGATATCGCCGAGATCGACGGCCGCCAGCCGGCGTCGCCGCACGAGCCGCGCCGACTCTGGCGTGGCTTGCCGTGTAATCAGTCCATCGCCCGACCAACGCTTGAGGAGCCCCGGCAAATCGCTGCCCAACTCGTGCTGTTCGAGATAGATCGACCACGGGCGATTGGCGCGAAGATACCGCGAGACGCCGTCCAGAATCTGGCGGCCGTAGTTGAGCGACGTTTCCACGTCGAGCGCAACTCGCGGACGTTCAACCATGCCGCAGTTCCTTCGCCGGCGCCTGCGCCGGGCAACGAATCCCGGCCAGCGGCCGCCTAATAAATCTCAACTGAAGACGACAAGAGTTCTGAGTGAGCCGTACGCCGCAGCAAGCCCGGCAACGCGGTCTCGCCGCCCAATCGCTCGGAAACCCGCAGAAGATACGTCTATTCCATAAATCTTACGAAGGATTGTCCCACGATCCAAGACTTCTCGGAGAGAAATCTATCTCAATCGTGATGAGTCATATCTCTCAAGAACTAAGACGCCGTATCTCATTGATGCATTCGTCAAAACGAAGGAAAAATGGACTTGTTGCGCAGATCGTGCCTCGCTCGTCTCCTCGTGAGCGTCGCACGCGAGGGGTGTCTCATCCTGCGGCGACGACCGCTTCATGCGGATTTATGGTGGGGTGCTGATCTGTCCTTGTCTATTTCCTGCGGAGTCGTCGCACGACGACGCGGGCAGTCAGCCGCTCGGCTCAACTCGCCGACGCGGCGGCTTACGGCGTCGTTCAGGAGTCGCGATCGATGAGCGTCACGGTGTCACGCCGCACGGCAATTCAGTCGTTGGCCCTGGGGGCCGGCGCTGCGACTCTGACGGCTGCACGCATCGGCCGCGCGGGAACGGATGCCAGCACGGCGCTAGAGATCGATCTTACGCCGCGGCACGCCCTCTCACCGTATCTCTACATGCAGTTTATGGAGCCGCTCGGCGTGACCGACAGCTCAGTCGAAGCGGCGTGGAACCACCTCGACGACAAGTGGCGCGACGATGTGATCGACGCGACGCGCGATCTCGAGCCGACGATGGTTCGCTGGGGCGGCATCTTCACCGACTACTACCGGTGGCGCGAGGGCGTCGGACCCCGCGACCGCCGGCCCACCATGGTTAACCTCATGTGGGGCGGCCTCGAATCGAACCAGATCGGCACGGCGGAGTTCGTCGACTTTTGCCGTCAGGTGCACGCCGACCCGCTGGTGTGCGTCAATTTTGAATCCGACGGTCGCGCCCACTTTCGTCGCGCCAAGGGAAGCAATCGCACAGGCGACGCCCAGGAAGCGGCCGACTGGGTGCGGTACTGCAATGATCCCGATAACGCCGAGCGCCGCAACCACGGCCACGTCGAGCCGCTCACCGTGCGGCATTGGCAGCTCGGCAATGAGACCTCCTACGATCAGGGCGGCTTCGACCGCGACACGACGATCGGCAAGACCGTCGAGTTCGCGAAGGCGATGCGGGCCGCAGACCCAAACATCCAGCTCGTCGCGTGGGGCGACTCGGGCTGGGCTCGACCGATGCTCGAAGGCGCCGGCGACCATGTGAACATGCTGGCCTTCCATCATATGTTCAATCCGGATGACCCCAAGGAACCCGTGCTCGAAGGCGAGCGGTATCGCCGTGACGTTGACGCCACGTGGGCGCGTCTGATGGACGCCTGGACGATCAACGACGCCAAGATCCGCGAAGTGCGCGACAGCCTCGACGGCCGCGAGTTCCCGCTGGCGATGACCGAGTGTCACTTCGCCATCCCAGGGCGCGACCGCTGCGACGTGCTCTCCACGTGGGCTGCGGGCGTGTCCTACGGCCGCATCCTGAACAACCACCAACGGCACGGCGACCTGCTGCAAGTGGCCACCGCGGCCGACTTTTGCGGAACGCGCTGGCAGGTGAACGCCCTCATGATTCCCGTGCCACATGGCGAGGCGTACCTCATGCCGGTGGCCCGCGTGATGAAGCTCTACCGCCATCACATCGGTCGCCACTCCGTCAATGTGAAGTCCGCGCCGTCCGACCTCGACGTGGTCGCCAGCCGAACCGACGACAAGTTGTTTTTGCACGTCGTCAACGCCAATCGCACACAGAGCGCGGCGGCGACGTTGTCGTTGGACGACGCGGCGATCAGTCGCGCCACCGCTTTCGAGATCGCCGACGACCCCATGGTCGAGCTGTCGAATCTCAACAGCGGCACGGTGATGCAAGAAACCAAGAAGTCGCTCGACCCCCGCGGCGCGTGGTCCTTTCCCGCCGCTTCGGTCACGGCCGTGGAGGTCGAGCTAGCGACGTAGCCGCCGCGGGGATTTTGCAGGAGAGAAGTCGGGCAAAGAGGACTTGTTCTCGTGTGTTCCAGTTCTAATTTTCAACTTTTGAGGGGAGAGAACTCATGAAGGTGCAACGCACGATGGTGGCTGCACTCGCGGTGGCTTGGTGCTCAACGGCCCACGCCGGGCTCAAGCATCGCTATAGCTTTAGCGGCAGCGCCGACGACTCGGTCGGCGGCGCCCACGGTACAGTGGTCGATCCCGGCGCGCCCACGGCGGTGTACGCCGGCGGCAAGCTCGACGTTTCGGCGAACAACGATAACCATTCCAACAACATTACCGAAGACGCCTACGTGAACTTTCCCAACGGCATCGTCACGGCGGCCACTAGCGGCGGCGCGGCTGGTCAACTCACCGTTGAAGTTTGGGCGCAGTCGGCGACCAATCGCAACTGGGCGGCGCTGTTCTCCGCGGGCACCAGCAACGGCGGCGAAGACCAGTCGCCTGCCGGCAACAACGCGGACTACATTCAGTTGATCCCGCAGAACGGGCAGAACCAAACCATCCGCGCGACCACGCATCGCATGGGCGTCGGCGCGGAGGGATTTGTAGACTACACCTCGGCGATGTCCACGACGCAGATCACGCATCTCGCCGCCGTGTTCGATCAATCGGGCGGACTTCCGGGAACCGTCACCATGTACATCGACGGCGGCCTGGTAGGTTCGGCCCCAGTGGCCGCCGGGCTCGATATTGGCGCTATGCCGGACAACAACATTTGGCTCGGCCGGTCCCAGTGGGACGACTCGGTCTTTGACGGCATTTACGATGAACTACGGATTTACGACGGAGCGCGAACGGCGGCGCAGGTCGCCCAGGACTTCCAGCTCGGCGCCGACGCGATTCCTGAGCCGACGTCCGCTCTGCTGGCCGGGAGCGTGGGCGTGGCGCTCACCGCACTGCGTCGCCGCGCAAAGCGTTAGCGAATGATTGCGAGCTCGCGGCCGACAACGGCCGACTTCCCTGGGGGGCAGGAGAAGTCGGCGTTGTCGGCGGGGCTTCGCAGCGACGGAACAGGCAATGTGGCATGCAACTTTGGGGTGAGAGATGAGGCGGGCAAGGCATTTGGACTACGCGCGGGCGGCGCTCGCCGTGGCCGTCGCAGCGGCGGGCGGGTCGGCGGCGCACGCGGCGTATACCGTCGAGCGCGTCGTCGGCGGATTGAACCAACCGATCTTCATGACCCAGGCGCCGGGAGACAACACGTCGCTGTACATCGTCGAGCGGGCGGACGCCAACTCCCAACTTGGCAAGATTCGCAAGTACGACCTGCAGACCCAGGGCTTCACGACGTTCCTCGATCCCAACGGCACGATCGTCTCCGACGGCGGCTTGCTGTCGATGACCTTTCACCCCGAATACCAGTCCACGGGCCTGTTCTACATCGTCTCGAACAACAGCGGCGTGAACTCGCTCGACGAATACCGCACGATCGCCGGCTCGCCGACGTTTCAGCGGCGGCTCTTGCAATATCAAAACCTTGACAACGTGTTTCACACGATGAACCAGGCTCACTTTCGCCCCGGCGGCGACAACAACGAGCTGTTCGTCACGGCCGGCGACGGCGGCACGCAAGCCGACGATCCCGATTTCGACGCGTCGCTCATTCAAAGCCCCACGTCGCCGTACGGCAAGCTGATGAAGGTCGACCTGTCGCAGCCGTTCACAACGCCCGCGACGGCGCCCGGGCCGGGAACGGGCGTCAGTGTCGTTGCGCTGGGATTGCGGAACCCCTACCGCTCGGCGTTCGATCGCCAGACGGGCGACTTCTTCATCGGTGACGTCGGATTCAATACGGCGGAGGAAGTCGATTTCATCCCGGCGAGCCAATTCGCCAATCCGGCGCCCGCGACGCTCGATTTTGGCTGGACTGACCGCGAAGGGACCGTGGCTACCGACGCGCCCTTCGCCGGCGGCCCCGGCTCGCCCGGCGACATTAACCCGATCTTCGACTACGCCCACAGCGGCAACCCCCTGCCGCACCCCTCGGCGCTGTTTGGCGGCAGCATCACGGGCGGCTACGTCTATCGCGGCCCCGTCAGTGAACTTCAGGGGCGGTAC
>JBIOVA010000039.1:0-26506 GCA_044867485.1 Lacipirellulaceae bacterium
TCGCTTTCGAGTTGGGCGTGCGGGGCGAGCCGTGCGGCGTCGAGCGAGTCGCCAAACTCCTGAAAATCCAGGGTTTGACGGCCATTCAGCCCAAGTCGTTCGTTCCCAAGACGACGCGGAGTCGCCATGGCTTGGGCTACAGTCCCAATCTTCTTCTCCATGCTCCGCCTCCGACGCGCCTCGATGAGGTCTGGGTCGCCGACATCACTTACATTCCGCTGCGGACCGGCGACTTCGCGTATCTGGCCCTCGTGATGGATCTCTTTTCGCGAAGAGTTCTGGGCTGGGACCTCGCCGCGCTGATGACCGAGACGCTCGTTCTGGAAGCCCTCCGGCAGGCGATCGGCCTGCGTCAGCCGCCGCCAAATCTCATTCATCACAGCGACCGCGGCGGCCAGTACGCCGGCGGCGCCTACCGCGCCGTCCTGCGTCGCGCCGCGATGCGGCAGAGCATGACCTTCCTGCAAAATCACGACGTAGGTCGGCCCATTCCCCCCTTGCCCACTCGCCACTTTTCGTGTAGTATACAAACGTCCCCCAATCCCCGAGCGGCCAGGCGACGCCTCGCGTCGACCCGTGACTCTGCACCGCCGCCGGACCTGCGCCCCTCAGGGACAGTCATCGGAGACCGCCGGGACTGTCCCGCCGAAGCCCGCAAGGGCGCAGTTGGACGAACCCGTGCGCACGAGTCGCGGAGTGCGGAAATCGTCCAGACCCTGACCTCTGACCACCGACCGCTGGCCCCCCAAACGGGGGAATTATGTCGCCAAAAATGCGCTTCGCGACAAAACCACTCCCTCAGCAGGCCCATCAACCGCGCCCACGCGCGCCAAGCAACGTCGGGTCGCAGTCTGCCGCCCAGCCGGCCAGGGGGCGCCTAACATGCTTGCGGCGTGCGGAACCCCCAAGCTGCCCGATTGGCCGGCGCACCGCGGCGCCGTGTTCGTCTCTACAGCCCGCCCGTGTCCGACTTCACCGGCGGCGCAGCGAACCCAGCAGCGACCTGCGGCTCGCCTTCGATCGCCAGCGCCACGACCGAGGCGATCGGGTCCGGCGCCGCGCCCTCGAGCCGCACCGTCAGCGGCTCATCGGCGCCGCCGGCGACCTCGAACTCGCGGCCCTCGTCGCCGAGCAGGCGACACGAGACGGGCTTGTTCGTCACCCCCACCACGAGTTGGCCGTCGCTCGGCCAGTCGAACACGTGCAAATAGAGCGTCGTCTGGCCGTCGCCGCGCTTCGTCGTGATCCGGCCCCACTCGGGCCGCTTTGTGGGACACGCCGTCGTCGCGTAGATCGACTCGCCGTTCACGGCCATCCACTGGCCAATCGCCTGCAGCCGCGCGATCGACTCGTCCGGGACCGTGCCGTCCGATTTCGGCCCGATGTTGAGCAGGTAGTTGCCGCCCTTGGAGGCGATGTCGATGAGGTTGCGCAGCAACAGCTCGACGCTCTTCCACTCGTGGTCGTAGAATTTGTAGCCCCACGTGCGGTTCATCGTCATGCACGTTTCCCAGTCGACGTCGAGCCCCGTGTCGGGGATCCGCTGCTCGGGCGTGGTGAAGTCGCCGGGGTAGTCGGGCCGCTGCAGGCGGTCGTTGGTGATGATCTCGGGGCACAGCTCCAACAGCGGCTCCAGCCGCGCCGCTCGCTCGGGCGTCATCTCCACGGGCGTGTCCCACCACAGCACGTCGGGCTTGTACCGGGTGAGAATCTCGCGGACCTGCGGTACGGCGACCTCGTCCAGGTACTTATCAAAGTCGCCCAGGTGTGCCGGGTCCCAGCCTTCGCCGCGTTTGTGCTTCGCCTTGGCCCCGCCGGGGTGCGTCCAGTCCTGCGCCTGCGAGTAGTACAAGCCGAACTTCAGCCCCCGCTTCCGCGCCGCGTCGGCCAACGGACCGATGAGATCCTTGCCGTACGGCGTCGCGTCGGCAATGTCCCAGTCGGTCGCGTCCGAAGGGAACAGTGCGAAGCCGTCGTGGTGCTTCGACGTGATGACGATGTACTTCATCCCCGCGTTCTTGGCGAGTTCGGCCCACGCTTCGGGGTCGTACTTCACGGGGTTGAACTCGCGGGCGTAGGCGCGGTACTCGGCCACGGGAATGTGGCCGTCGAGCATGATCCACTCACCGATGTGGTTGAACCGCTGGCCCTTGTACTCGCCCGCGGGCACCGAGTAGACGCCCCAGTGGATGAACATGCCGAACCGCGCCTGGCGCCACCATTTCATGCGCGCGTCGCGCTGCTCGGCTGTCTCTCCGCGTTTGGCTTGGGCGACGCTGGGTGTGGAGAGAATTGCCAGGAACAGGGCCGCCAGGATCAGGAGAAAGGCCGTGCTGACACGCCGCAAAGTGAGCCGCGAATTCATAGTTCGGTTTCCTCGGGAAAAGGGGTGGACCGTGGTCAGGCGGGCGGGAAAAGGTCGACCGCGACCCGGTGCGAGGAGGCTTTGAGACCAGGCAAACTCTGCCGCAGCCGCGGCGATTGCCCGACATTCGGCGGCCTCAGTATCCCCGCCGCCGCCAGCAACGTCACGCCGTCAAAATGCCGATTGGCGGGAATTTGGAGTCGAGATTCGGAAAAATGGACATAAGGATTTGCCGCAATGCGTATGTTAAGAATTGTCGCGGCGACGATGCCCTCTGGGCCAACGCTCGCAACAGATCTCATCTTCTCATCGATGCAGCGACGCACCGGGCGAGGAGGCGGCCAACGTGCGGAATTCTCGACGATGGACGCTCGGCTGCGCTTGCGTGGCAGCGTGGCTTACGGCCAATGCTGCGCCCGCCGCAGCCCAGGAAAGCCGCTGGGTGAAAACCGGCGTCACCGGCCGGCTGGTCTACGTGCCCGACGCCGAGGGGGACCGCATCGCTGATTTCTCCATGGTCGGCTATGGCGCCGGGAAGAAGGCGATCCCCAGCGACGTGCCAGTCGTCATCCACATCGACCCCCTTGCCGGCGACAACACGCAGCACATCCAAGACGCGATCAACTTCGCTTCGTCGCTGCCGACGCAAGCCAACGGCTTTCGCGGCGCGGTCGAGTTGGGACCGGGCAAGTTCAATGTCGACGGCCACGTTTCCATCACGGCCAGCGGCGTCGTGCTCCGCGGTGCGGGCGCCGGCGACAGCCTGGCGACCAACACGCACATTGTCTCGCAGAACCGCACCGACTCGATCAGCTCCGCGAGCACGCCCGTCATCAACATTCAGGGCTCGAGCAGCGGGACGACGCGCGGGTCGCAGATTCCGATCGTCGACAAAGTCGTGCCGGTCGGGGCGCAAAGCTTCCGCGTGGCATCGACGGCCGGAATGGCCGTCGGCGGCATGGTCGAAATCTTCCGCCCCAGCACTCAGGCGTGGATCGAGGCGCTCGGCATGCATCTGATCCCCGACGGCAAAGAGTGGTCGGCCGGCGATCAGGAGTTGCGTTGGCATCGCACGATCACGCGCATCGAGGGCAATCGAGTCTTCGTCGATGCCCCGATCACCACGGCCCTCGACGCGCAATACGGCGGCGGAACCATTCGCACCTACAGTTCGCCCAACCGCATTCGCAACGTCGGCGTCGAGAACCTCCGCGGCCAGTCGCTCGACGACCGCGAGGAAACCAACGAAGCCCGCACGCCGAGCTTCGTGCGCTTCACGCGGGTCGACGACGGTTACGTTCGCGACGTCGAAACCAGGCATTTTTCCTACGCCTCGGTGTTCACGTCCGAAGCTGACGGCACGCAGCACATCACGGTGGACAATGTCAGCAGCCGCTTGCCGTCGGGCGTGGTCACCGGCGGGCGAAGATATAGCTTCGCCATGGACGGCCAGATGTCGCTCGTGCAGAACTCGTTTGCCGATTCGGGACGGCACGACTTCGTCACCGGCAGCGCCGTCACCGGGCCGATCGTGTTCCGCAATTCCTCGACGGCCAACACGCGCGCCGACGCCGGACCGCACCACCGCTGGGGAAACGGCCTCTTGTTCGACGGCATCGACGTCAACGGCAATGCGATCAATGTGCAGAACCGCTGGACCAGCGGCAGCGGGCACGGCTGGGCCGGCGCCAACGTCGTCATCTGGAATTCCGAGGCGAACAGTTTCATCGTGCAGAGCCCGCCCACCGCGCAGAGCTGGCTCATTGGTTCGACGGGCACGATTAACCCCGGGGATTGTCATCTCAGCGGAGCTGGCTGCGCGGGCTACTACGACTCGCACGGCACAAAGGTCGTCGCGGGCGGCGAGTTGAGTCTGTACGACGCGCAGTTGAACGATTCATCCGACCTCCGCGAGTTCCACTGGGGCGGCGGCGATGGCGCGTGGACCAACCCGGCCGAGTGGGCCGAGAACGCCGCGCCCGGTTTGTACCGCGTGAGCCTGCGCGACTACATGCTCGGCGATGCCGACAACTACACGCTCGACGCCGGCGCCGTCGATACGCCGTTCGTGGCGCCGGCGTGGTCGGCCACGGTCGACGCTGGCTCCCCGGCGCCCGTGCTGGGATTCGACCGCGCGGGCGCCAACCACGACTTCGCGATGACCATGCAGAACATCCTCGATCCCGGCGAACGGGCGATCCACGGCTTCCTCGCGATGAGCCTCAGGCAAGTCGGCGCCTCGTCAGCGAACGACTTCGTCCAACTGTTCGACGCAACGCCGGAAAATCGCCGCACGTTCGCCGACCTCGGCTGGGCGGGGCAGGTCAACGCCACCACCCCGTTCGTCGGCGTGATCGACCTGGGCGGCAACCTTGACCACCTGCAAACCGGCGCCGTCAACGTGTGGGTCGGCGACTCCACCAGCGTCGATTGGGCCATCTACACCGTCGCCGTCACGACGCCCAAGGCCGGGCCCACGAGCGCCGCGGTCTTCCTCGACGGCGGCGCCGTGCGCGTCGATTCGATCGTCGCTCCGATTCTCTCGCTCACCAACGGCGGTCCCGGCGACAGCGAGCTCACGATCGGCGCCGCGGGGCGATTGCCTGTCGCCGGCCCGTTCGCGCAAGCGCCCAACGGATCGCTCGTCGCGGAAATTGGCGGGGCTGCGCCGGGGCAATTCGGCGCCCTCGTCGTTGCCGGTCAGGCGCAGCTCGGCGGGGCCGTTGCGCTTCGGCTCGTCAACGGCTACGCGCCGGCCATCGGCGCCGAGTTCGCCATCCTCACCGCCCCCGGCGGGCTGGCCGGCACGTTCGACGACGAAGTGCGGTTCGACCTCGCTGGCGCCGCCGTGTGGGAGATCGACTACCAGACCAATGCCGTGATCGCCCGCGTGATCGCCGGCCTGCCCGGCGACCTCACAGGCGACAGCGCCGTCGACGCCGCTGATTGGACCAAGTTCAAAGCGGGGCAGGGCGCCGACTTCACCGGGCTCTCCTCGACCGATGCGTACCTGCTCGGCGACCTCAACGGCGACGGCGATCACGACCTGTCCGACTTCTCCCTGTTCCGCACGGCGTTCGACGGCGCCAATGGCGCGGGTTCGTTCGTCCGCATGCTCCGCGGCGTCCCGGAGCCGCCGGGCGCGTCACTCTTCCTCACAGCGGTCATTCTGAGCGCAGCGAAGAATCTTGGTCGCCGATCAGGTCGCTCCTTGCGTTCGCCAGGACGGTGTCAATCTCATGCGTAAAAAAGTCGCACTCCTCATCGAATCGTCGCGCGCGTACGGCCGCGGCCTGTTGGCCGGCATCGCCGCGTATGCGCGGGCCCATCGCAACTGGTCGATCTACCACCACGAGCGAATGCTCGGCGACGCGGTGCCCGCCTGGCTCGAGTCCTGGCAGGGCGACGGGATGATCGCCCGCGTCGAAAACCGGCAGATCGTCTCGTTCCTCCAGCAACACGCGATCCCCGCCATCGACCTCCGCGGCCTGCATGACCTGCCCGGCGTCCCCGTGCTGGAGACCAACGACGACGTCGTCGTGCAACTGGCCTACGAGCACCTCGCCGAACGCGGCTTCCAGCGGTTCGCGTTCTGCGGCTTCCAGGGCGCCAACTATTCGCGCCGACGGCGCGACCTGCTCGCCGCGCTCGTCGCCGCCAATGGCCAACAGTTCGCCGCGCTCGACGGACCCAATCCGCACACGTCCGACACGTCCCGCATCGAGGCCAGCGGACTGCTTCATGAAAAGGAGCTGGGCGAGTGGCTTCGCGGCCTGCAGAAGCCCGTCGGCGTCGTCGCCTGCAACGACACGCGGGCCGTGCAGCTCCTCAACGCCGCCCGCGAGTGCGAAATCGAAGTGCCCGACGAGGTGGCCGTCGTCGGCGTCGACAACGACATGATCCTGTGCGACCTGGCCGACCCGCCGCTCTCGAGCGTCGAGCACAACACGCGCCGCATCGGTTACGAGGCGGCGACGCTGCTCGACAAGATGATGCGCGGCGCGCCGCCGCCGCCGGAGCCCGTGCTCGTCAACCCGCTGCATGTGGTCGTGCGGCAATCGAGCGACGTCACGGCGATTCGCGACGCCGAAGTGGCCGCCGCCGTGCGGTTCATCCGCGAGCACGCCCACGAGGGAATCAACGTCGATCACGTCGTCGCGACGCTGCCGATTTCGCGCAGCGCGCTGGAACGGCGGTTCATGCGCGGCGTGGGCCGGACGATCAAGTCGCAAATCAACCGCGAACGGATTCGGCGGATCAAAGACCTCTTGTCGCACACCGACTATAAGCTGTCGACGATCGCCGACCAGGTGGGCATCGCCCACGCGGAGTATCTCAACGTGATGTTCAAGGAAGTCGTGGGCATGACGCCGGGGGCGTACCGCAAGAAGTTCGGCAACCAGTTGGCAGGGCAGTCGGTCAACGGGTCGAACGGGGACTGAGACGGCGCCGAGCCGAGTTGGACGGCGTCAACGCGTCGCGATTACAGCGACAAGGTCATTCGCGTGCCGGATGGCGAATCTTCGGCGACTTCACATCCTTGGATCGCCTCGACCGGGCCCGAGACGCGAACGCGGTAGAGGCCCACGGGCAGGCCGGGAAGGTCCACGCCGTCGGCGACGAGCGAGACGGCCCCTGACGCATTGGACGTGCCTTGAAACGTGACGAGCCCCTCGCCCAAGATTTTTTCGGGCTCGAAGACGACGGTTGCGCCGCTGACGGGGGCGCCAGCCCGCTCCACTTGCAGCGACACGGGGACGAGGTCCGACTGCGCCTGATACTGCCGGATGCGTTCGGCGATTTCCTCCGCGGACACGGCGCCATCCTTGTTGGCATCGATGCGAGCCAGGGCGCTCGCCAGTGCGGGCGATTGCTTCAACTCGGCGGCGTCGATGCTGCCGCTGTTATCGGCGTCGTACAACTCGAGTGCGCGCTTGCCGACGGCGACGGGGTCGAGCTGATCGGCAATGACGACGGATTTGCCGCCGGCGCCCCCGCATCCCGTGAATGCGAGAAGTGCGGAAACAATCAAGCTGGCCGCGCCTGCTTGCAATGCAACGCTGAGATGAGGGCGTGTAGTACGCATTGGTTCGCAGCCTGCCGAAGTTACGATCGGCGTCAAGTCGATCGAGCGGATGATCGCGCGATTGAGGCGATCACTTGGGAATCACGCCGTCGTCGCTTCGCATTCCGAGGAGCTGAAACGCCACGATATCGATGTCGTAGGCGATGGTCTGGACCGAGCCATCGCAGTAGACGGCATTGAGCACTGCGCCGTGCGCGGAGCCGAACCGTCGAGAGCAGCCATGGTCGGTGAGAGGATTGTCCTGTGTGGGCGTGTACTGCGGGCCGAGCGTGGCATGCGCCGTTTTGGTCCAGCGGATGTTGTCCCAGTCGTAGCCGTTGAAGACGGGGTTATTGTCGGAGCAACTGTTGGTCGTGTAGTTCGACTCTTCCTGGTAGAACCTCGTGTTCACGTACTTCTCGGCGCACAGCAGCGTATTGGACGTCCCATCCCCGATTTGCTTGAGCTTGAGGGGGAACCGCGGGACGATGACGCCGTCGAAGACTTTGGCAATATTGGCAGAGCTGTAATCCCGTGGAGCTGTGCCCCAATTGCAAGCAGGATAGGTCTGCAAACAGTTCTCGGCAGGACCGCGATGCCATTCGACGGGATTTCCTTCAGCGGGGCTATACGAGCCGCCGTTAGCGGCGTAGTCCGTTTTTGCGTAGAGATCGCCCGGCGGTCGGTTGGCGTTGGTGATCGCTTCGGTGCCGCCGTAGGAGATGATCGGACTGCGTCGACTCGGGCAATAGAACGTGGGAATCGGCGTCGCGAGCTGCGCGGTGAGCGCTTGCCGCTTGTTGACGGCGGTCAATCCGGCGCCGACGCGGAAAATGGCTCCCGCTTCCATGTACTGCAGCGTGCCGAACCCCCAACCGCCGGGCTGCCGCTCGCCGGTTCCCGAGTCAGGGTCGCCGGTCCAGCCCCAACCCCAGCCGCCAGCGGGAAAGGCGCCGGTCGCGTTCTCGTGGTTCTGAAACGCCAGACCGATCTGCTTGAGATTGTTCTGGCACTGGGAGCGTCGCGCCGCCTCGCGAGCCGCTTGAATGGCCGGCAGCAGCAGCGCGACCAGCACGCCGATGATCGCGATCACGACCAGCAGTTCGACCAGCGTAAAGGCGGCGCGCCCGCGGCGCCCCGAAGCAACGGCGCGCAGCAACAAGCCGGATGACGAGAACATGCTCGTGCGACTCCTTCGTGACGTGAGCGGCGACGCAGCGCTGCCCGCGCTGTCATCGCGACGCGGATTTGCGCATCGCCACGGGGCGCGCGCCTGCGAACCGCGCCGCAAGCAAGCAAAAACTTCAACGCCACCCACCACAGGCAACATGAAAAGTTCAATTCTAGTATCGGCGCGGCAACGACCGAAGTCCCTTGTCCGCTTGCAATTACCGCATTATGCCGGAAAACGGCCCAGCACGTCACTGAGAATACGCCGAAAACAACTAATCTTTTGAGGCGTCTGGTGGGGCGGGGCCACGCCGCATCGGCTCAATCTCTATCGCCCCAAACTCTGGGGGACCGCGTCCGCCGGGTCGATGCGTGTGCGGCCGTCGTCTATGCGACCCATCCGCAGCACCGGCTCGGGGAGCGCGCGGCCAATCTCCTCCAGCCGGTACCCAAATCCCGAGCCCTGGATCGTCGACAGGTCGACCACCCCCCCGCGCCGCTGGTACAGCCCCGGGTGCACGCGGGCCTCGACGTCGGACGCGCTCGGGTAGAACTGCATCGCGTTGGTTTCGACGCCCATCGTCGTCTCGGCGTATGCCGCCAGCAGGACGTGCGGAATCTGAGCGAGCATGGGATTCGTGAGATCCTGCACCATCACCTGCATGTTGTGCGCTTTGGCCCAGCACAGCGACAAGAGCGCGCCGGTCTGCGTCTTGCACGTCTTGAGCGCCACGCCCGTCCAGCCGAGCGAGCGGCCCAACTCGACGAACTGCCAATTGTGGGCGCTTTCGTCCATGAACAGCGGTTTCCGCAGGGCCACGCTCCGCACGTCGAGCCGGTGCTTTTCCAGATCGTACGGAAAGGGCTGCTCGACGTACGACAGCATCGCGAACAGCTCCGGCTCTTCCTCGAGCAGCCGATCGAGCACGTCGTTGACGTATTGCGGGTCGTGGACGCTGCAGTTGAAGTCGACGGTCAGCCAGCCGACGCCCTTCGCCCTGGCGATGCGGCCGACCCTCACGAGCCGATCGAAATCCCACTGGGCGTCGAGGCCCATCACCTTGATCTTGAGGCACTGGATGCCGTCGCGATCGATCCAATCGCCCAGCAGCACCGGGTAGCCGTCGTCAGGCTCGCGGCCCGTGAGGTCGTCCGCCGCGAGCGGGTCGAGTCCGCCAACCAGATGCCACGCGGGCAATTCCTGAAGCGGCGTCGCAGCGAGGAACTGCTCGGGATACTTGCCCCGGAAGTCGTAGCTTGTCGCGCCGTTCTGTTGGAACAGGTCGGCGAGGTCGCGCGTCAGGTAACGCCGGTCGTAGGTTTGATAGACCGGCACGTCGTGCAGGCGGCCGTAGGCGTCGTGCAGCGCCAGGTCGAGCGGGGAGGTGCAAACCAGCGCCGCCAGCAGCGGAAGCTGCTCGTCGTCGGCGAGGTTGGCGTTGAACTGGGCGATCAGCCCCGGCAACGCGTGCCGCTGAAATTCGGCGCCCACTTCCAGCGCGTGTCCCCAGGCGTCGAACTGCGCGAAGTCCGCCAGCGCGGCGCCGCAGAAGTCGATCATCTTCTGCCGACGGCTGGCGTGACTGCCGCGGCCCGGCCACGCCCATTCAACGCTCAACGGCGTCTCGCCCCACCCCTCGGCCACGCGGCCGTCGCGCCCCACGATGGCAACGCGCACCCGCGCACAAGTCACCGACCGCAGCGTTTCGGAGCCGAATTGCAGCGGCATCCGCGTTTCGACGGGCAGCAAATACAGCTCGGCGCCGACGACCCGCGCATCGGTTTCCTTAACGACGTGCGCGGCCGGCGCGCTGCGTGTAGCTTGAACGATATCCATACGGCGAGCGAAGCGCCGCCGACGCGGCGACGCGAAGTTTCCTGGGGAGACTGCGGATCAAGCAACAGTCCAAGCGAGCGACAAGCGACGAGGGCCGCAGGCGATGCGCATGTTCTTGTCTTTAGACTAGATATGCGCACCGAACCGGCAATCCACTTTTCAAGACTTGGACACCAGTTTTTCCGAGGAATGCTGGCCAAGGGCGCCACTGCTGACTCGTCCAGCAGTGCGAAGCGTGTACCCGGCTCCCACTGCTGGGCAAGCCAGCAGTGGCGCCCGCGCAGAGAGGAGAAAAGGGCCGGAGAACGTTGATCGGCGTATCGGGTCCTTGCATTGCCCCTGTGTTCTCTGCGTCCTCTGCGGTGAGTCGCGTTGGCTTGCCGTGTGACAGGGCGGGATTTACAGGCGCATCCAGCGGCGGAGGGTGACCAAGTCGTCCCGCAACGCCGCGGCGTTGGCCTTCGTGTCGCCGTTGCGGATGTACTCGACGTGCACCGACACGGGGCCGGAAAATTCCGACGCGGCGAGCATGTCGAAGAACTTCGGAGCGACGCGCCCCTTGCCGAGCGGCACGTGTTGAGCGCTGGGCCCGTCCCAGTCGAAGTCCTTGACGAAAATGGCGCCGATGTTTCCGCTCACCGCGTTGAACACCGCGGGCCAGGCCAGCCCAGCCTCGATTGTCGCGTGGCGAATGTCGAACGCCAGCGCCACCTCCGCCGGCGGCACGTCCTGGAGCACGCCAAAAATGTCCCACACCGCGGCGCCAACCATGTCGGCGCCCGAGTGGTTCTGGTACAGGGCCTGCATCCCCAGCTCGCGGTTCAGCGCGGCGAGATCCTTGATCGCCGGACGGATTTCCGCGAGCTGCGCCAGCACCGGCTTATTCAGATCGTAGCGGTAGGACCCCATGCGATAGTGCTTGATTCCTAGCTTCGCCGCCGTGCGGAGGCACGTTTCGGCATGCGGCTGGTCGGCGCGGAGCACGTCGGTGCACAGCACCGTAATCGCCACGCCGCGCTTGCCCAGCGCCTCGACCAACTGCGGCAGCTTCTCGGGGGCCTCGGCCATCGAAAAGTGGCCGCCGTCGCGCACGGGGGCCTCCACGCCCGTGAAGCCGGCGTCGGCAACCGCGACCGCTAGCTCGTCGAATGACAGCGGTTGCAAGTACTTGGTGAAGGCGCAGAACTGGTAGCGCCCCGCGTCAGGCGCCGGCGCCGGCGCCGAGCGCGCTTTGCGGCCCGCGGCCAAACACGCTGCTGTCGCCGCGGCGCCACGCAAAAATTCGCGTCGGTGAAGCAGATGCGCCATGAGAATTCCACGGGTACGAGAAGGTTGTATCGTCAGCGGCCAACGCGCCGGCGCGCCGCTGGTCCCACGCGCCGACAGTCTTGGCTCGCGCCGCACGGTTGTCAACTGCGTGCTCCACCGCTTCACGCCTCTTCCAGTGGACACGTCCACCGCGCGTGGTTATCAAGAGAGATGCCCCGCGAACGCCCCCTCGTCCGCCTTCGGGGCCGCGCCTGTCGCGCGCGCTCGAGCAATTCTCGTCGCTATGTCGCAATCGCTGCTGCACGTCGCCCTGCTAATCGAAACCTCGCGCGAGTACGCCCGCGGCCTGCTGCGGGGCGTCGCGCGCTACCTGCAGGAACACAGCCGGTGGTCCGTGTTTTTCGAGCCGCACGGACTCGACAGTCCGCCGCCGAAATGGCTGCCCACTTGGAAGGGCGACGGCATGTTGGTCCGCGTCAATAGCCGGCAAATGGCCGACGCGATCCTGAGCACCGGCATCCCGGCGGTCGACCTCCGCGGCGCCTTGCCCCGTTTGGGAATTCCGTTCATCGGCGTCGACAATCGGCCCGTCTCGCAACTGGGGTTTGAGCACTTGCACAATTGCGGGATCAAGCATTTCGCATTCTGCGGCACGCCGCGCGGCGAAAATCCCAACCAGGACTTGCGGTGCGACTACTTCGTCGAGCACGTCGAGCAAGGCGGCCGCCCCTGCCACGTTTACTGCGGCGAGCCCTCGGCCAACGGCCGACCGAGTTGGGAGCAGCAGCAGCAGGAAATCGTCGCCTGGCTCAAGGACCTGCCCAAACCCGTCGGCGTGATGACCTGCCACGACGACCGCGGGCAACAGGTGCTCGACGCCTGCCGTCGCGCGGGCCTGACGGTGCCCGATCAGGTCGCCGTCTTGGGCGTAGACAACGATCCGAACCTGTGCAATCTCTGCAATCCGCCGCTCTCGAGCATCGACGTCAACCCGGCCCGCATCGGGTACGAGGCGGCGGTGCTGCTCGACAAACTGATGGCGGGCGCCAAGGCGCCGATCGACCCGTGCCTGCTGGGCCCGCCGCGGGGCATTGCCGCCCGGCGCTCCACCGACCTGCTGTGGGTCGAGGACGAAGAAGTCGCGGCCACGATCAAGTTCATCCGCGAGCATGCCTGCGAGGGGATCACCGTTCGCGACGTGCTGAACCAGGCCACCGAATCGCCGAGCGCGCTGGAGAAGCGAGTTAAGAAGACGCTCGGCCGCACGATCAAGGCGGAGATCAGCCGCGTGCGTTTGGCGCGCGCCAAGCTGCTGCTCACCGAAACCAACTGGCCGGTGGCTAAAATCGCGGGGCGGTGCGGGTTCGGTGAGCCAAAGTATTTTTCGGCGGTTTTCCACAAGACGATCGGCATGAAGGCCGTCGACTACCGCCGCCGTTTCCGCGAGGACCAGTAGCCGTTGAATCCAGCCTGTCGTCCCGCGTTGCGGCAAAAAACGGGCTTCCCACGGCCTTTTTTTAGTACTAACAACCCGCGCCGCCGAGTATCCTGGTAAGTGCGTCGCTGGCCATGCCCTGCGACGCCGCCGGCGCCTGATCGCGCCGTCGGCGAGAACTTTCGCCTCCTACAGCGCTTGATTTTGAGCGCACTTCTGTAGCTAATGCGTCGGATCGATGAGGTGAATCGGCCGCCTGACAAGAGCGGCGCCCCGCAAGCGGCGCCCCTTCTCGACGCTTCCGCGTAGATCGTCGTTCTTGCGGCGTTGTCGCTTCCCTGCGTGAGTCGATCCGGCAGCCGCGCTGCCCCGTAGTTGTTTCCGAGACTTCGTCGTTGTTATCGCATCCTCTGAACTTCCGAATACTGAATCGTGTGGAGCTTCGCCCTATGACTCGATCAACATCGTCGCCGCTGGCCGTGCTGGCTTGGAGTTTCCTGTCGTTGGCGCTCGGGCTGTCGGCCGCCGCGCCTGCCGGGGCGGTCACGCCCAACGTCAAGGATGATTTCGAGAGTGGAACGACTCTCGGCTGGGGCGGCAGCACGACCTCGAACGTACCTGACGTAGGGCCCGGCGGCGCCGGCGACAACGCCCTGCTGGTGAGCGCCGGCAACCGCGTCGCCACGTTCAACGAAGCGCAGTGGGCCGGCAACTACATTTCCGCCGGCATCGCGCAACTGTCCATGGACGTCCGCCACGCCAACGCGAACATCGCGAACCTGCAGATGCGGATCGGCTTCGCCAACGGCGCGTTCGGCCCCAACGGCACCGGCGACACCTACGTGACCAACTACGCCATCGCCGTGCCGAACGACGACGCTTGGCACCACATCGTATTCAACATCAGTCCCTCCGATTTCGACCCCCACAACCAGAACACGAATCCGACGCCCAATGCCGCGACGGCCCTTGCGAGCCTCACGCAACTGCGTATCCTGCACAATCCGACGCCGATGGACTTCCGCGGCGCCCAGACCGGCGCCGAGTTTTACCTGGATAACATTCAGGTCGTTCCGGAACCCACGGGCGCGGCGATCGCGCTCTCCGCCGGCGCCGCGCTGCTCGTGCGGCGGCGCTTGCGACGAGGATAATCTGGCCCCCGGCGGGGCCCGGGGAAACCATGACGAAGCGGCGGCTCGGCATTCGGTGCGGAGTATTTCTGGCTCTGGCGTGGGCGGCGATTGGCCCGGCGTCGACGGCGCACGCCGCCGACGCGACGATTGAGAACGAGCGCCTCCGCGCCACGTGGCGGCAGGATGCGGGCGAATTGTCAATCGTTCGCAAGGACTCGGGACGCGAATTCCTGCGAAGCGGCAACTTCTCCGGCGATGCGGGCGACGCGCAAGTTGTCACGCTCCAGCACGAGCTGTGGGGCGCTGGGCAGGCCATCGAATGGACCGACCCTGACGGCGGCGCGTCCGCCATGCTGTTCGCCAAGCTGCCGTTTGTGCTCCTCCAGTCGCGGCAGGCCAACCGCGGCGCCGAACCGGCGATCACCAACAGCGTGCGGACTCTCTCGGCCGTCGTCGACTTGGGCGCGCCCGCCGCGGAGCTCAAGACCTTCGGCGCCGGCGGACTTCTGGCCGCGGACAAGAATCCCGGAAGTTACGCCTGGCTCGCCGTCGTCGAACCCGTCAGCCGCAACGGCGTCGTGTTCGGCTGGATGACGCACGAGCGCGGCAGCGGCGTGTTGTTCACGCGCGACGCCGATGGCGCCGTCGAAGTCGACGCCCGCCTCGACTACGGCCGGCTGCGCATCGAACCGGGCGCGACCGAACAACTCGAAACGCTCGCCGTCGGCGACTTCGACGACGCCCGGCTCGGGCTCGAAGCGTGGGCCGATCTCGTCGCGAAGCACGACGATGTGAAGCTGCCGCCGCAGCCCACCGGCTATTGCACTTGGTACTCGCGGCCCCACGGCGGCGCCTCCGACGAGACGCACCTCGCCGAGCTCGCCCAATTCGCCGCCAAGCGCCTCGCCCCCTACGGCTTCTCCGTCGTGCAGATCGACGACAAGTGGCAAGCCGGCGAGTCGACCAATGGTCCCAAGCGCAACTTCACCGAGCACAACCCCAACGGCCCATACCCCAGCGGCATGCAGAAAGCGGCTGAGCACATGACCGCGCTCGGCCTGACGCCGGGGCTCTGGTACATGCCGTTCGCAGGGACGCACTACGACCCGTTCTTCAAGGATCGCCAGCACTGGTTCGTCAAACGTGACGACGGCGAGCCCTACGAAACCGCCTGGGGCGGCACATGCCTCGACCTCACACACCCCGAGGTGCGCGAGTATGTGCGCAGCGTCGCCGACCGCGTGGTCAACGAGTGGGGCTTCCGCTACCTCAAGCTCGACGGCCTGTGGACCGGCACGGCCACGAAGCAGCAGTACGTCAACTCGGGGTTCAAGGACGACGGCATCGGCGACGCCGTATTTCACGATCCGAACGTGACAAACATCGAGGCGTATCGCGGCGGCTTGAAACTCGTCCGCGAGGCGGTCGGCCGCAAGACCTTCCTCCTCGGCTGCAACGGGCCGCAGAACATGCGCTCGTACGGCGGAGCGTTCGGACTCGTCGACGCGATGCGCGTCGGCCCCGACAACGGCTCCGAGTGGAACCGGCTGGTCCGCGGACCGGAGTTCGGCTCCCGACACTACTTCCTGCACGGCCGCGTGTGGTACAACGACCCCGACCCTGTGTATGTGCGCGACGAGATGCCGCTGAAGCACGCGCAGCTCATCTGCTCGTGGGTCGCCGTCAGCGGGCAGCTTAACCTATCGAGCGAGTGGCTCCCCGGGCTGCCGCAGGAGCGGCTCGCCATTCTGCAGCGCACGATGCCTGGCCATGGCCTGTTGCCGCGGCCGGTCGACCTGTTCGAGCACGACCCGCCACGGCTGTGGACGCTGACCGACGACCGCGGCGAGCCGCGCCGCGACGTGATCGGCGTGTTCAACTGGAGCGACGAGGAGCTCGTCGTCGATGAATCGCTCGCGCGCATGGGCCTCGATTCGGCGGCCAAGTACGAAGCGTTCGACTACTGGGCGAACCAACCGGCGCCTGCGATCCAAGGCCGACTCGCCGCGACAATTCCGCCCCAATCGTGCCGCATTCTCACCGTGCGCCCCCGCGCCGCGCATCCTCAGGTGCTCAGTACTTCGCGGCACGTGACGCAGGGAATCGTCGATCTGGCCGATGAGCGCTGGGGCCCCGCGACGCTGACGCTGAGCGGCGTCAGCCGCGTAATCGGCGGCGACCCCTACGAGCTGCGGATCGTCGTGCCCGAGGGCGCGGCGTGGAAGGCCGTCGCCGTCGAGGCGCCGCGGGCCGTCGACGCCAAAGTGACGCAACAGGGCCGACTCGTCCGCGCGGTCCTTAGTTCGCCCGAAAGCTGGGAAGTCACGTGGTCCGTGCGATTTGCCCGGTGACGGGAGTCACTTGCCTTTGGCCGATTTCAACCGCAGCGCCAACTGCGCTTCGAACAACGATCGCGGTTCGACCATCGCCCCCGGCGACTCGTTGAGCCCCTCGTGCCGGAACGTGATCTGCGTGTCCGCTTGGAAGCCGATGAACATCGGCTCAGCGATCGTATAGTTGCGGCGCTTCGCGACGTCCCAAAAGTCGTAGTGAAAATCCCGCGTCGCGCGGTGGCGGAAATTCCAGAACACCAGGTGCCGGCCATGGTGCGGCAGCCCCGGGTGCGGGCCGCCTAGGTTCCAGAACACGCCCCCCTCGACGTCGTCGTACAGCGACGCGAACGGCTGGCCCGAGTGGCTGTCGATGTTCTGATCCACCTCCATCTGGCACTGCGTCACCACCGTGTTCACGCCGCCGTAGCCCGTGCCGGGGCCGTGGTGATGGCCCGCCGGGAATCGGCAGTTCTTCACGAGCACGCCGTAACCCGTGCGGGCGTGGATCGACGTGTGTCCTTTCTTGCCAGTGAAGTCGCAATTCTCGATCGTCACCTTGTAGCCGCCGCGGACGTTGACGCACTCGTTCCAGTGGCGGAACTCGCAATTGCGAATCCAACTGTCCTCGACGTTCTCCATGGTGATCGCGCACCACGCGCTGTCGTGGATCGCGTCCTTGTGGTGGACGAATTCCTCCGGGTAGCTGTCCCAGTGACCCGTGAACAGGATGTCCTCGATCCCGCAGTCGACGATCGTCGGGTACGACTCGACGCGGAACGGTTCGTCTGGCTGCACGATCAGGTCGAAGTGAATGGGGTTGTGAAGTCGCACCCGGGCGCCGTCGATCTCGTCAATCGTGTGGATCTCGGCGATCTGCATGCCGCCGCGGCGGCCGTACAGCCGCGACCACTCGGGCGCCAAGGGCAGGGGGTCGAAGTAGCGGCGCGTGAACGCCTCGCTCTGGTGGCGAATCACGATGGTCTGGCCGGCGCTGAGCCGCGCGGCATCAGCCACTTTGATCCAGTGGCTCTCGCGCGGCGCGTTGGCAACAATCGTCGTGAGTCGCTCGGTGCGATGACGGCGGGGGCGCACGACGAATTGCCGGGTCCCGATCCGCCGCTCGTTCGCGAAGATTTCCGTCCCGCCCGCGTTGGCGCCGCTCCCCTTGAGGACGATGTGACTTTGCGCGATGCGAATTTGCTGGTCGTCGTCCTGGTCGGGAGCGATCAGGTATTTGCCCGGCGGAAAGAACACCACGCCGCCCCCCGCGGCCTCCGCGGCATCGACCGCGGCTTGGATCCCCGCATCATCGTACTCCGGGTCGTCGGGCTTGGCGCCGTACTCGGTGACGACGAACTGCGGCCGCTCCGCGACACCGGGCAGCGGCTCCTCTGAAAAGCGATAACCTGCGTAGGAAAAGTCTGGCAGAACCCCCGCGGCGCCGCTCTCGTGCGATCGAACGAAGCCCTGCCAAGCAGGCGTCGGCGAAGGTTCCGCGACGGCGTCGACGGCGAGTGCTCCGGCCCACAACGCAGCCCACAACACAGAGATCGCCATCGCAAAGTCCTCCGCCCCTCGGGACAGCATCGTTCAACGCATCGTTGTCACTCAACCCCGCGCGCGGCGCATTGGGTTCGCAGTCGACCACGCGAGCCGCCCCGCCGCGCTGCACACCCGCTGTTGAGCGCATCATCGCTCGACTAAGGAAATCGCCACGACCGCGCTGGGAGTCGTCGACGCATCGTTGCTGCGATCCGCGGCTGCGCCGCGAGCACGGAACTGAAAATTGGAGTTGTAATCCAAGGAATTGGATTGTGAAGGGTGACGGAATATCTAATCTGACGGAAGGCGCGTGGCGCTACGCATTTCTTCGAGAATTCGTCGAATCGCTTCGATCGCCGAAAATTCTCGGGGCGAGCCATCGCCGGGGCGAACTCAGGGACGACGGCGAGCTGTGCCGCAAAACCTTAGCTCATGGTTGCAGAAAACTTAGGATTTGCCGCGTCGACGCAGTGCGTCCTCGTCCGTCGCCGCAATTCGCATCGAATCGTGTGAATACGATCGCGTGAGGGGCGGCAAAGCGTCGAGCGGGGAGTGAGTTGGGTCTGTGGGAAGCCGTGCTGCGGCACGCCATCGCGCCGCGTCGTCGCCGTCAGCAGGCGTGGGGCCTGCGGCAGCACCGGATGGCGGAATCGATTTGTCGGTCGTCGGGGTGATCCTTCTTCGTTGTTCGTGAACTCATCGATTTTCTGATTTTCTGCGCCACTCGGTCTTCGTGGGCGGCTTGACGGCCGCCAAGCCATGACCGGTGCACGCAGTTGCCGGGATGAAGTGTTCGAGGATTTGTCGCTGGTTCCTGCGGCGTGCGGGTCGTTAACCCTCGCGCGTTCGCAAGAATGAGCACGACTTCAGTCACCGACCGTACGATGCGCTCGCACGCCCCTGGGTGCTTTGGCTAGGGGGGCAGCACGCCAGGGGCGCTGCGAGCGTCGTAGCACGGCCCAGCCGCGGCAAGCCCAGCCGCGCAACAGGATCGCAACCGGCGTCGACGCGACGCCTGACATGGAGACGAACGACATGACGCCGCCGCTCACACGCAATCACGCCCTCGGGCGCCGCAAGTCCGCCGTGCCGGCGATCGCCGCGTTCACGCTCGTCGAGCTGCTGGTGGTCATCGCCATCATTGGCGTCCTTGTCGCGTTGTTGCTCCCGGCCGTGCAGGCGGCGCGCGAAGCGGCGCGGCGCAGCCAGTGTCAGAACCACCTTAAGCAACTCTCGCTGGCCTGTTTGAACCATCACGACTCCAAGGGCCACTTCCCCGGCGGCGGCTGGGGGTGGCGGTGGGGCGGCGACCCCGATCGCGGCAGCGGCGCCCAGCAGCCCGGCTCCTGGCTCTACAGCGCCTTGCCGTACGTCGAGTTGCGGGCCCTCCACCAACTCGGCTCCGACGGCCAACCCGCCACGCTCACGCCGGCGCAGCTTGATGGCGCCTCGCGACGCACGATGACGCCGGTGTCGATCATCAACTGCCCGTCGCGCCGCCCCGCCGCGCTGTTTGCCGAGAACCCGGCCGGCAACTTGCAGTTTCCGGAGCTCAACGCCAATCGTGACATCGTGACCGCCATGGTCCGCAGCGACTACGCGGGCAACGCCGGCGCCGTCGACAACGTGCAGTGGGGTGAAAACCCCGGTTCGTGGCCCGCCGGCGGCAAACGCACGCCGCCCACGCCGAGCGACGACAACGCCTTGGTCCTCGGCGTGTTTCACAATTCCAGCGAAGTGACCATCGCCCAGATCGGCGACGGTACGAGCAACACCTACCTGATCGGCGAGAAGTACTGCGCCGTCGTCGCCTACGAAGACGGTCGCGACTACACCGACACCGAGAGCGCCTACAGCGGCAACAACGACGACGTGCTGCGGCGCACGAGCGTCGAGGCGATTCAGGATCTGTATGACACGATCCAGCAGCAGCGCTTCGGCAGCGCGCACTCCGCCGTTTGGTACGTCGCCATGTGCGACGGCTCGGTGCAGGGAATCTCCTACGACATTGATCCTCAGGTCCATCTGGACTACGGCACCCGCGACGGGTCGGGCGCGAAGGCGGCCGTGCCTGTGCCGCCGCCGCCGCGTTAACGGCGACCACAGCGGCGACGACGCGGCGAAAGCGTTGGCAGGCGTTGGTGCGGGTCTGAAAGGCGGAGTGAGCGAGATGTCGGCTGGCACGGGAAACATGCATTCGATCCAACGCCGCTTGTTGCAGACCGCAACGGGCGCGCTCGCGGCTGCGGCGTTGGTCGGATGTTCCGGTCGCGGCGGCGCCGTCGGCGGCGTCGACGTCGATCCCGCGGAAGCCAGCCGCACGCTGATCGCCGAGAACGACAAGAACGGCGACGGATCCCTGTCGAGCGACGAGCTCGACGCGCTGGCCGCCGTCCGCAACCGCATCGACAAGTACGACCAGAACGGCAACGGCCAAATCGCTCAGGACGAACTGCAGGCGAATCTCGCCCGTGTCTTTCACCCCGAGACGGGACTGCTCTCGGCCTCGTGCCGCGTGACCCGCAACGGCCAGCCGCTCTCCGGGGCCTACGTGTACTTCGTGCCGATTCCGCTCATCGAGGCGCTGGTGCCGGTGGCCAGCGGCGTGACGAGCCCCGGCGGCGTCGCCACGCTGTCGATTCAGAAAGCAGATCTGCCGAAGAACGCGCCGCCGGTCACCGGCCTGATTCGCCCCGGGTTGTACTTCATCGAAATCAAGCATCCGACCGTAAAGGTTCCCGAAAACTACAACGCACACACCACGCTTGGGCAGGAAATCTCGCCCGAGACCTGCGCCGGCGGCTTGATTGACGTGGCGCTCAAGTTTTGACGGCCGAAGCGAACCGCCGCACGTCGCTGGACTGAGAGCTTAACCTGACGACAGATTCAACAACTGCATTTTCGCGCACTGAGGGGGATGACTGTGATGAGTCGATTCACGACATGGGCCGTACTCGTTTGCCTGGCGACGCTTTTCGCCGCAACCAACGCCCGCGAAGCGGCCGCACAGGCCGTCGACCTGTTGGGCCTCGGCATCAACGCCAATTTTGAAACGCCCGACGTCGATCCCGCTGACAGCAACACCGGCGAGATCACCTCCACGAACAACATGGGCCCCGGTTGGAACTACACGCTCATCAGCGGCGCCGCGGGGAACTACGGCGTCGGGGATCCCATCGCCGACAGCACGCTCACCACGAACCATTACTGCTGCTACGACATGACGCCCAACGGCGGCGTCCTGCCCGCGCCGTTCGACGGTCGGCAAATCGGCTTCATGAACCTGGGCGACACCGACTCCATGGCGCAGATCGCGTCGATCCCCGTCGGCGCGCTGCTCGCAGGCCAAACGTACGCCCTCACCGTCGCCGTCGGCGGCCGAGCCAACGACACCTGGGCCAACGTGAATTACGGCATCGGTTTGGCGACGACCACCGGCAGCGTTGACCTCGGCACGTTCGCCGCCGCGAACGTCGATCCCAACACGGGCAACACCTTCAACGTCACTGACTTGATGTACTCACTCAACGTCAACTCCCAGGCCGCGGCATTCGTCGGCCAGGACGTCTCGATCGTCATTCGCGCCAACAACGCCGCCGCTGGCCCCTCGCCGCCGGACTTCGTGCAAGCCAATTTCGACAACGTGCGGCTCACCGGCACGTTCGGCCCGGCGAGCGGCAACGCGCCGGCGCTGACGGTCGATCGCGGCACGGGCGTCGTCACGCTCAGCAAGACCGGAACGACCAACTACAACATCATCGGCTACGAGATCACCTCGAACTCCTTCGGCTCCTTCAACCCCGCTGCGTGGACCAAGATCTCCGTGGCCTACGACGACTCCGGCGACGGCTCGGTCGACGCCGACAACGACTGGACCGTCCTCTCCGCCGCCGGCGATTTCACGGACATGAGCGAGGCCGAGCTCGAAGGCGGCAACGGCGGCATCCTTGCCACGGCGTCGCCAATCAACCTCGGCGCCGTGTGGATCAAGACGCCCTACCAGGACGTGCAGGCCAAGCTGCTGCTGGCGGGCGGGATCGAACTGGCAGTCCCCGTGACGTACACGGGGACGGCCATCCCCGCCGGCGACCTCAACGGCAGCGGCATCGTCGACGCCGCCGACTGGACGATCTTCAAGTCCGGGCAGAGCGTCAACTTCGCGGCGCTCTCCGCCGCCCAGCGCTACCAGGCAGGCGATCTGAACAACGACGGCAACCACACGATCAACGACTTCGCCCTGTTCCGCGCGGGTTACGATGCCGCTAACGGCGTCGGCGCCTTCGCCGCGATGGTCGCGTCCGTCCCTGAGCCGGCGGCGGCGACGCTGCTGGCCCTCGCCGCCGCGCTCGGCGTTGGCGGCATGGGGCGACGCTCGCGACGCTCCTTGCGCGGTCGCCGCTTGGCGGCGGGAATGCTCGCCCTCGTGGTCGCGGCGGGCCTTGGCTCGACTGCGTCCGCGCAGAATCTCGTGGCCCACTGGTCGTTCGACGTCCCCTCGATCACCACGGGCGCAACCGGCATCCTCACGGCGAGCGACGCGAGCGGCAACCACAACGCCACCACGCAGTTCGGCGGCACGGGAGGAGCTGGCGGGCCGCAGATCAATTCCGTCGCCGGCAAATTCGGCGAAGCCGCCGACTTCCTCAACGTCAACGCCAACGGCCAGGCCCAGGCCAACTACGCCTGGATGAGCTTCCCGCAGTTGACGGAGATCTCGGGGCCGACGGCGGGCGATTTCTCGGTCTCCGCATGGGTCAAAGTGCCCGACCAAGCCAGTTGGGACGACAATCCGATTCTCGCCGACTGGGGCAACGCGCCGGCCAATACGCGGCGGTTCACGTATTGGTTCCAGCTCGACAACGTCGATACCAACGCGGCGCTGCGCCCCCGCGCGCAGATTCGCGCCGCCAACACGCCTGTCGACCCCGCGAATATCGACGTCATCGCCACGACGTTGAGCGCCGCACAAGCGGCGCAGCCGACGCCGCCCGGCACGGGGCCGACCGCCTTCGACGACGGCGCATGGCATCACCTGGCGTGGACGTGGACCAAGACGCCGGGCGAGATGCGGTACTACACCGACGGCGTCCTGCGGCACACGCAGGTCTCGACGCAAACCAACCACGACCTGCTCATCTCCGACTCGCTGGTCGGCGCCCTAGGCGCCAAGCGGGACAACAATCGCTACTTCCTCGGCTCGATGGATGAAACGTGGGTTTACAACGGCGCGCTCAACGACGAACAAGTCCTCAACTTGTTCACGTTCAACAATATCCTGCCGGTGAGTTTGAAGCTGGTCATTGACCAGAGCAACGGACAAATGCTGATTCGCAACGACTCGACGAACGCCGACCCGTTGTCCTTCAGCAGCTACGAGATTACCAGCCCCTCCGGCGGGCTCGACTTGGCCAACTGGACGCGCATCGCAAGCCAGAACGCCGCCGGCTTCCCGGTTGGCAACGGCACGGGCAACGGCTGGGAGGCGGGCGCCGCATCCAGCAACAACGAGTTGACGGAGTGGTACTTGCAGGGCAGCTCTACGCTGGCTCCGGGAGCAAGCATCGGCCTGGGCTCCGCCTACAACCAAACGCTCGACGCCGCCGATTTGGTGTTAAAATACACCACGGAAACGGGTTCGGTCATCGAAGCGCCGATCGTGTTCGAGACGATCAATCCGCCGTCCAATCCGGCAGACTTCGACGGCAACGGCATGGTCAATTCCGCCGACCTCGCGATCTGGAGAAACAACTACGGGTCGACGACCGCCACGAAGCCCACGGGCGACGCCAACGGCGACGGCAACGCCGACGGCGCCGACTTCCTGATCTGGCAACGCAACCTGGGCGCTACCTCCGGCGTCGCGGCGCAAAGCGCCATTCCCGAGCCGGCGTCGGCCGCGCTCTCAGCCGTGGCGGGAATCGCGCTGGCGCTGGGACTTCGGCGCCGACGGGCGGTGGCTCCCACGGTGCTGCTGGTCTGCGTCGCCGGAGCCGGCGCGGCCAACGCGGCCGTCACCGTCGATCGCACCTACCGCTTCGGCGACGACGCCGGCGAGATCGGCCAGGCCGGTTTCGGCCAGTTCGTCGGCAATGCGACGGCGGGCAACGTCACCTTTGACTCCACAGGCGTGCCGGCCACAGGCACGTTCCAAGACCTGGCCAATGCGTTCGGCGCGTTTGGCGGCCCGATCTACGCCAATGTCGGCCCCACCGGCCTAGCCCGACCGGGCGCCGCCGCCAACGAGCGCGGCGCCACGTTCGACGGCATCAGCAACTATCTCACCGGCCTGACGCTGGGGTTTCCGGGCACGACTCCGTCGTCCTCCGCGGGCGTCGGCAACCTGAACTACAAGGGTCTGCGAGATATCGGCTTTCAACTCTGGGTTCGCCCCAACGCCGCCGGCAATGGCGCGATCCAGAATATTGTCCTGGACGGCAACCAGCACGGCGTCAGCATCAACGCCGCCGGCAACTGGGTGCTGCGATACAACAACGCCAATGTGACCTCGACCACACCCGTGGCGTTTGACGCCTGGTCGCACGTCATGGTCGTGCGGCCGCGCGGAACGACCGCGCCCACCGGCGGCGGCATTCTCTACATCAATGGCGAGGCCGTCGCCGCCGCGCCCGGCAACTACAACGTCAACGAGGATCGCGCGACGGCCTTCCTGGTCGTCGGCGCCAACCAGACCTTCACCGACTACTTCAACGGCACGCTCGACGAGCTGTCGATGTTCGTCATGGGCAAGACCGTCGACGGCGTCGATCGCGGCACATTCAACCTGAAGACCGACAACGCCTTCGCCAGCACGTTCCTCAAGCCGAATTCCGGCGACGTCAACCAGGACGGCTCGCTCACGCCCGCCGACGTGACGGCCTTCGTCAGCGGTTGGGGCTCGACGAAGCTCGTCAATAATGTCCGCGTCGGCGACGTCACCACGATTCTCAACGGCGATCTGAATTTTGACGGCGCCACGAACCTCGCCGACGCGGGGATTCTCAACGCTGCACTGGCCGCCGCGGGCTTGCCGGCGCTCGACGTGACCACGCTGTCGATCCCAGAACCGACGACCGCGACGCTCGCAGCGTCGTTGGCGCTGCTGGCAACCCGCTCCATGCGTCGGTTGCGGCATGTTCAATGATTTGAGCGGTCCATCAGGAAGAACCATGTTACACGGCGGTCCATCTCATCATTTTTACTTTCACCTGGGAGTTGCCTCATGAATGCTTTTCGTATTGGCTGGCCTGCCGCGATCATCGTCGCGATTGCCTTGCAGGCGGCGCCTTGCTCGACGGCCCGCGCGGCCACCATTGCCCACTGGTCGTTTGACGCACCTGCCATCACCACCGACGCCAACGGCATCCTCACCGCCGCGGATTCCACAGGCAATCACCACGCGACCACGCAGCTCACCGGCGCGGGCGTCTTCATCACCTCCACGCCGGGGCAGTTCGGCGAGGCGGCGCAATTTGGCAACGCCAACGCCAACGGACAGGCCCAGGCCGCAAACAACGCCTGGATGAGCTTCCCGCAACTGACCGAGATCGCCGGCGCCTCAGCGGGCGACTTTACCGTCGCGGCCTGGGTCAACGTCGCCGACCAGGCGAGTTGGGACGACAACCCCATTCTTCTTGACTGGGGCAATGTGGCGGCCGCCGCGGGCGTCCATCGCTTCACGTACTGGTTCCAACTCGACAATGTCGACAGCAACGCGGGTTTGCGCCCGCGCGCTCAGTTGCGCTACGACAATGGAACGGACAACGGCGGCGACATCGTGGCGACGACCTTGAACGCCGCCCAGGCGGGAACCAATGGCGGCCCCACCAATTTCGACGACGGCGCTTGGCATCACCTCGCGTGGAGTTGGACCAAGTCGACTGGCGACATGCGGTTCTACACCGACGGCGTCCTGCGCCATACCCAGACCAGCGCCCAGCCGATCGCCAACCGCGACCTGTTGATTTCCAGTTCACCGGTCGGCGCCCTTGGGGCCAAGCGTGACAACAACCGCTACTTCCGCGGAGCGATGGACGAAGTCTGGGTCGTCGGCCGGGCCCTCTCCGACAGCGACGTGGCGACCTTGAAAGCGACTAACGTCGTCGTGCCGGAGCCAGCCGCCGCGGTCACGGCGTCGCTGGCCGCCTTGGCGCTTGCCGGCCTGCGACGGCGCAGGTATTGAGTCTCAGAAAACAAGCTGAACCATGAGGGTGCCACTGCTGGCTCGTCCAGCAGTGCGAAGCGGGGACCCGGCGCCCACTGCTGGGCAAGCCAGCAATGGCGCCCGTTCAGCCAATCATCTGAGGCTCAATATAGTGGCTCGGTAGAATTTGATTTCCGTTCCTCGAAGGTCGCCGACC
>JBIOVA010000040.1:0-14046 GCA_044867485.1 Lacipirellulaceae bacterium
GCGCCGACACTGGCTCCGCCGTAGCCGTGGACGCCAGCGGCAACGTCTATTTCACCGGCAGCACCAGCGGCAGCCTCGCCGGCCCTAACGCGGGATCGCGAGACATTTTCTTGGCCAAGTACGATGCAACAGGCGGCCTGATCTGGTCGCAACAGCTCGGTTCGAGCGGCAACGACGATAGCCGCTCGCTGGCGATCGACTCCGACGGTTACGTATACCTGGGCGGTTCAACCACCGGGAGCCTCTTTGCGCCAAACAGCAGCGGACCTAAAGCGTTTCTTGTCAAGTTTGATCCCGCAGGAAACCAACTCTGGTCCCGCCAGCTCGGCGATGATGACGATATCGACGCACCAGGCTCAGCAGTCGCCGTGGATGTCGGCGGCAATGCTTACCTCGCAGGCCATACGAGTGGCGAGCTGTTCCAGCCCGTCTTTTTCGCTACGGACCCTTTCCTGGTCAAGTACGACGGTTCGGGAAACGTCCTCTGGTCGAAACAAATCACGACCCACCTTTGGCAGCAAGACGTCTCGTTGGCCGTCGACGGCGGCGGCAACTCCTATCTCACGGGATGGGAGTCCAATGGCATTGGACCCTTCGAACGGGATCTCTACGACACCTGGCTCCAGAAACTCGACTCGTCCGGACAGTCCGTTTGGTCGCGAGAGATTCCCCATTCCACCATGTATGATCAGCCTTCCGGCGTCGCCGTCGATGGCGACGGCAACATTTATGTTGCCGGCATCAATTACGTCGAGACGGGATTTCCTCCTTCTCCCTTCAATCCGGACGGCTTTCTGAGCAAGTACAACAACTCCGGCGATCTCCTGTGGACGCGGCAGTTCGGCGGCACGTTTTTCGACGGCTTCTCTGCGCTCACGCTCGACGCCGCGGGCAACGCGTACGTCAGCGGGCAGACGGAGATCGCGTTTCAGCAGATTGTCGCCGTCGTCGCCAAGTACGATCCCTCGGGAGCGCTCTTATGGTCGAAAGAGATGGGCGCGATGATCAATTTCGATAGCGCAATGGCGTACGGCTCCGGCAGCGCACATCTTGCCGGAACGACGCCGGGCAACGTCGGCGGACCCAACGCCGGCGGCTTCGACGCATTTGTGCTCAAGCTAACGCCCGTGCCCGAACCGACTGCAAAGCTCCTGACGCTCTTCGCGCTGGCCATCGTCGCGGTGTTCTCGCGGAACTTGCGACGAATGCCCTCGACCATCGACTAGGTCGACCACCGCCCGCGCCAAGTAATCACGATTATTTGGCGTCTCGGTCGAAGCACGCTGCGGTTGGCAAATCGCAACGAAGCGCGAGCTCTTAAGCACTGCGCCCAGCGCCAGTTGCGCTCCCCGCACGACGCGAGTGACTTGCCGTGCGACGAACACGCGATCGTCGCAGGAATCGCGCACTAAGTAGACGCCACGCTGCACAAAGAGTAGGGTGAGGCCGAAAGTTAGAGCTCATCTCGTCCTACTCTGCTTCAGCTTCTCAAAGGAGGGTGTGTCATGAACAGACTCGCGAAGGTTGTCGGTGCGCTGGCGGTCATGGCGGCGGCCGGCCCGAATTGTTGGGCAGCCGTCAAGGATTTCGATGGCGGCGCGGCGGATGGCGGCACGTTTCTCGCCGGCGCGAATTGGAACGATGCCATCGGCGCCGATGACGACACCGTGCCGGGTCCTGCCGACCGAGCCCTGATCAACGCCGGCTTCGTCGTCACGTATGGAACCAGCGACACGACCACGCTCGGGAGCCTGATCGTCGGCGCCGACTGGCCGACGACTGGGGACCTCGGAACGGCCGGCACGCTCAACATGTCCGCCGGAAAGCTCATCGTCACCGGCGGCGGCGACAATTTTCAGATTGCCCGCGCGTGCTGCGCCGGCGACAGCGCGATCAATATGACAGGGACCGCCGAGTTGCAGATCGGTGGTTCAGATCCGATCGTCGGCACGCGCGACAACGGCGTGCTTGATATCGCCGGCACGGCCAAGGTTTATCCGACGCCCGGCGTCGAGAACTACTGGCGCTTGGGGAACTACGGCCCCAGCTTTGACCAGACGGTCGCCAATCCCGGCGGCCTTCAGGGCAACGGCCTCCTCAATGTCCATGGCAATGGTTCCTTCCAAGCTCATGTGATCTTCATCGCGGACAACGACGCGACCGGCGAGGTGCGGATTTCCGACAACGGTTCCGTCGTTCTGACCGGCAACCTGGTTCCGCGGCCGTCCGGGTTTTTTCCGAATGGGTCCGCCACGGTTCGCATGGCCGGCTCCAACGCAACTCTGCAAGCCTTCAACCTCGAGTCGGAGAGTCTGGCGGGCGAGATCCGCACGAAGTATCGCTTCGACGCCGACGGCTCGGGCGTCTCCGAAATCACGTTGATGGATGCGATCAACATCACCAACAACGACCTGGAGGTGAACCTGAACGGCTTTGCCCTGGCGCCGCTCGGCAAGGTCACGTTGTTCGACGGTGATCAGGCCCTCGCCACGAACCGCATCTTCGGCACGTTTGCGAACGTGAGCGTCGACGGCGTGACGAACCCCGCCAACTACACGGTGGTGTACGACCAGGCCGTCGGCGACATCCAATTGATGAGGATCCCGGAGCCGTCAGCCATCGCACTGCTCGTGGTCGCGAGCGTGCTGACGACTTCGTGCCGGCGTCGCGCACGAGAATAAATCGGCGCAGTATGAGCGAGGCTCGACGCGCCGCGCTCGCCGTGGGACTTCTATTCAAAGGCAACGAGCCGGCCCCCTGCCGCGGCAGGCGGGCCGGCTGTTCGTTCGGGCGTCCGAAAAGCGCCAACCGTGGTGCGCTTTTGCGGCGGCGCGGCGGTCGTCGCCGACGGCCAGCAACGAACGATCGATCCGATTTATTCGATCATCCGGAGCAGCGACAATGACAACTTCATGGAACCCCGCTCGCCTGACGGCGCTACTTAGCCTCGTATCGATCGCGACGAGCAGCCCGACTTGTTGGGCCATTGACGTGTTCTTCGATGGCAGCACGAGCAGCGATTTCAACGAGGCGTCCAACTGGGATCTCGGCGTTGCCCCGAACGGCAATTTCGATGACATTTTCGCCGTCGACGACGGCTTGACCGCGACGATTTCCAGCGGCACGACCACCATGACGGCGTTGCGCGTCGGGACGGCGGACAAAGCGCACACCAACGGCGAAGACCACTTCGGCCGGCTCGCGATGTCGGGTGGAACGCTCGAGGTGGTCGGCGTCAACACGCTCGCGGTCGGTCGCGAGAATCTTGGCAATTACTTCCCGCCCGTGGGCGCCGACTACGATCGCAGCTCTGAGGTCGACGGCGGCGACTTCCTCGTCTGGCAGCGTACCCTGGGCTCGACGGAGAATCTCGCGGCCGACGGCGACGGCAGCGGGACCGTCGACGCCCCCGACTTGGATCTCTGGAAGAACGCCTACGGCGACACCGTCTCCGGCGGCGAGATCACGATGAGCGGCGACTCGATCGTGCGGGCCAACGGAGCGCTCATTGGCGAGCGCACCCGGGGCGTGCTGCGGATCGGCTCGGGCGCCATCGTCGATATTCGCATTTGGGACACGTCCGTCGTGCCCAATCAGTTCGGCGGTACGGAGGATCTCCGCGTGGGGACGTGGGGGCCGGCGTACGAAACTTTCGGCGGCGAGCCCGGTCTCGATGGAAACGGCCTCGTCGAAGTGCAGGGCACGCTCAACGCCAAGGACCTGTACCTCTCGGAACACGGCGCCAAAGGCGAGATTCGCGTCGCCGGTGGCGCGGTGAACCTGAACGGCGAGCTCATCATGGACCTGTGCGCCGGCTGCACGTCTGATCCTGGCCTGCTCGCGCTGCAGTCCGCCAAGGTGTCGATCGTCGGGTCGAGCGGAACCTTCAACGTCGGCGCCGACCCCGATCCCGCGATCGTCGATCCGATGCCGCCGCCCCGGAATCTCCGCGCCGCGTCTCCAACGGCAAAGTTCTCATTCACGGCCGATGCCGGGGGCGTGACGCCAATCACCGTTGTGGACAACCCTGCCGAAACCTCCGGCACGGCCAACATCAACACGGCCAGGCTCGAAGTCGATCTCCGTGCGTACACGTCGTCATCCCCTTTGACGCTGATCGACGCCCCGCCCGGGGCCCTCACCGGCACGTTCGGCACGGTCACGTTCGTAGGCAATCGCACGGCCTCGGTGAGCTACGACCTCCTGAACGGCGACGTCATCTTGAGCAACTTCCAAGCGACAGCAATAGGCGAACCGGCCTCGGCAACGGCGCCGGAACCAAGCTCGCTGCTGCTGGTACTCGCGGCGTGCGGCCTGATGGGAAGCAAGTCTGGGCGCAGACGCCGTGAAGCTTTGTAAGGCGACTGGGCGACGCTCCGCAGCTTGGTTCGGCAACTTCGGTCATGGAATGAGCGCCGTCAGATCACCGCTGTTGCTGGCCAGCGCGCTGGCCGTGTTGGGCTGCATCGCAGCCAGCGCGCGCGGCCAGTATCAACTGCCAATCCCCGCGATTGACCTGCTGCCCGACGCGCCGACCACCTATCTGCTGCGAGATTGGCGGGCCGTCGCCACGAACTTCGACGCCTTGGCCTTCAACGCCGCCGCAACTGGGCAGTTCCTGCCGCTCGTGCGGATCGACAACTCGCCGCAATCGCCGCTCCTGCAAACCGCGTTCGGCTTGCCGCCCTATGTGGGCGAGACGCGCACGTTCGGCGAGAATGGCGAGTTGATCCACGAATCGATCGCCTCGCTGGGAGCCGTTCTGGGCGGAACGCTCGTGGGCGTCGATAAGACCGCCGGCCCCCACAACTGGGTCTCGATGACTCGCGAATACTACGCCGGCTTTCGCGGACACCGACTCATTCTGAACACGCCCTTCAGCGTCTCAGGACAATCCGCATGGTACGACATCTATCCAAACATTCTCTTCTACAGCATTGCGGATCGTTACCCGAACGAGACCTATTTGCCGCCGATGATGGACTTGATCGACGGCGAGTTCTACGACGCCGTCGACAAACTAACCGCCGGCGGCGCCAATCCCAACTTCAACTACACTGCCTACAACTTCGCCGCCGACCAACCGGTGAACAACGGCGTCTGGCGCGAGCCCGACATGGGCCTCGGCATGGCCTGGCTGCAACATGCCGCTTATTGGCGCAAGAAAGACGCGAATCCCGCCTTGGCGTCCCTCCATCTTTCCGCGGTCGACTGGGCCCTGAGTTATTACGAGCAGACCTCCGCGAACCCTGACTACGAGATCCTGGCGCCGTTCGGCGCCTACGCCGCGGCGCGCATGAACGCCGAACACGGCCGCAACTACGACGTCGAGAAGCTCGTCAACTGGGTATTCACCCGCAGCGCCGCTCGACCCACCAAGACGATGATTAGCGGCGAGTCATGGGGTGGACAAGACGTGGGAGGATTGATGGGGTTCACGCTCCCCAACACGGGCGCCGACGTTCGCGGCTACGCCTTCTCGATGAACACGTTCGCGACCGCGTTACCGATGGTTCCCCTGTCTCGTTACGAAGACCGCTCCAGCCGCGCGATCGGCAAATGGATGCTCAATGCCGCGTCCGCAGCGAGGTTGTTCTATGCAAACGCGCACACGCCGCAGAACCAGTCGTCGTCGTTTTGGACCGGCGATCCCACCAGCGCGGTCGCGTACGAGGGATTACGCCATCACTGGCGCGACGAGTTCGACGGCGAGGAGCTCTTCGCCGGCGGCGATCCGCTGGTCCAGAACTGGGGGCCGCAGACGGACTTCGCCCTCTACGGCACGGCCTTTTCAGGCGTTTTCGGCTCGATTATCAAGACAACCAACGTCGAGAAAGTCCTCCAACTGAATCTGCTTGCGACGGATTCCTTTCGCGCCGCCGCGTACGAGACGTACCTGTATTACAATCCCCATCCCACGGCGGCGTCAGTGGCCATCGAACTGGATGGCAATCGACTGTTTGACCTCTACGACGCCGCATCGAACCGGTTTCTCGCCCGCGGGGTGACCGGGCAGGCGCTATTCAACGTCCCCGCCGACGACGCGGTGATGCTCGTCAAGATTCCCGCCGGCGGCCAACAAACCTTCGCCGGACGACGCATGCTCATCGATGGCGTCGTCGTCGACCACAACGCAGCCCTGCTGCCCGGCAACCTCGTCAGAAACGCCGACGTCGACGTGGCGTCCGCAGGAAACGCGAGTCGCCCCGGCTTCTGGCACGGCAGCCTGAACGCCGAGTGGTCCACAGAAACGGCCGTGAGCCCCACGCACTCCCTCAAGCTAGAGGACGACGACGCGCTGCGTTCCGAAGAGTGGCGAACGTTCGCCAATGCCATCCCCGCGGACAGCGAACGAACGCTTCAACTCCGCTGGTTCTGGAATTATGACACAGACGACGAGTTCCATGCGCGCTTGCGCCTGTCGACCGACGCGGCGTCGGGCGTGGATCTGACGAATCCAGTCGCAACCTACGACTTCCTCGTGACCGGCGAGTCGACGGGATTCGAATTGTTTGAAATGGCAATCCTCGTTCCGGACGACGTGCAATCCTTTGATCTCACGTTCATCACCGGCGGAACGGCGACGGCGCTCGGAACCCTGTTCGTCGACGACGTCTCAGCGTCCATCCTGCCGGCAAGCGCGTTCAAGATGCAGGCCGGCGACTTCAACGGCGACGGCGTCGTCGACGGGCTCGATCTCGATGTTTGGAAGCGCGGGTTTGGGCCGAATTTTGACGGGGCAGATTTCCTCGAATGGCAACGCCAGCTTGGAAGCGAGACGGTCACGCCATCCGCGCCAGTCCCGGAGCCGTCTTCGGCAAAGATTTGCATCTTGGGAGCCGCCGCTGCGGCAGTGATCACATCCCGTGGCAGGTTGCGGCGGCAAGCGAACCCCGTCTGAAATGCGCTTCCATTCATCCCTTCACGATTCTCTCAAACAATCTCATTTCTTCCTCTGCGCTCTCTGCGCCTCTGCGTGAGTAGCCCGTTAACCACGCGATGAATCCCATCCTTGAACAGCTCCACGCCGAAATTGAGCAGCAATCCCACGCGCTTATCCGCCAAACGCAAATATGTCAGCAGCTTCTTCTTGAACACGGCAGACACGATCTCCACGGACTTGAGCTCCACGACCACGGCTTCCTCGACGATGAGGTCCGCCCTGAAGCCAATCTCCAGCCGAACCGACTCCCATTCCACAGGAATCGGCTCCTCAACGTCCACGCGCAACCCGCGTTTGCGAAGCTCATAGGCCATGACGGCGGAATAAACTGATTCCAACAGTCCCGGCCCCAACCGACGATGAATGTCCATCGCGACGTCAATGATGATCCCCGTGATCTCGTTCACATGGCGAGGCGCGGCGAGTGGAACGGCCTCACGCAGAGGCGCAGAGTTCGCAGAGTTACGATTCTCAATCATCGCCGTAGCACCTTACGAAGTTGCGGCCATCGTCAACCTGATTCTTCTTTCCTTCCTATCATCTTCCTTTGCGCTCTCTGCGCTCTCTGCGCCTCTGCGTGAGCAATTTTTTCTGGGCGTCTACTTCAGATTAAACGCCGCCAACATGTGCCAGAGGCGCTTGCCGTGCAGCACGGCAAAGAGGCAAGTTTTTTCCTCTAGAAAATGGCCGCGCGATCGTGGGTAATGTCTTACGACTGCGTTGCTGAACCATCTTGACACCTCATCCGGCAATCGCGGCCAGCAGCGTGCGAATCGACCACGGCTTTTCAGCAATCCCCGCGGCAACGGCCGGCGTTGTTTTCGTCGTGCCGTGAACGCGGCAGAAGTTGTGCCAGCACAAGAGCAGCGCGATGGCCGCCTCGTGGTGCGCCCAACTCTTGCTGAACCCGTTGGTGAGGCGGGTCATGCGACGGCACTTCATGCGCACGTCCAAGTTGAACCGCTCGATGTAGCTCGTGTTGATCTTGGCCGGGTCCGGTGCGCCCCACTTAACGTGCGTGCGGATGGCGGTTATCACGGCGGGGGAATAACGCGAATCCTGGGTCGGCTCTTTCCCGCTGCGCTTGTTGTGGCCGTATATCTTCACGAGTTGGGCGTAGTCGATGCGCTTGCCGATGCAACGTGGCACAAACTTCGTATAGCCCGCGTAGCCATCGCTCGTTAGTTGGAAGCGTCCGGGGACAGCCATGTCCAAGCGGTTCAGCGCTTGCCGCGTTGTGCCGTCGGCGCGCTTGCCAACGGCGAAGGCCAGCACGAGCTTGGACGTGCTCTCAATCGCAATGTATGCGTAGGCGTCGCCGATGTTCTCGCCGTCCGATTCGTCGCGTGCCACCTTTCTGTTGGCGAGCCGTTGCTTGCAGCCGACGAATCCCCAGATTTCGTCAATCTGCACGTCCTCGACCTTGGCGCCCGTCACGCGCTCTTGCAGGAACCGCTCGCAGCGGCGGCCAATCAGCAGCACGAGGTCACAGAGCGTGTTGCGGTTGAGGCCCGTAATCCGCTCTGTCGTCCGTATGCCGTTGCCCTCCACGAGCAAGGCCAGCGCTATCTCGGCTTTCTCGACGGGGATTCGCATAGGACCAAGCAGCATGGGTTGGACTTCCGTAAACGTCTTGCCGCACACAAGGCAGCGGCGGCGGGGTTGACCGTTGCGGTGTTTGCCGAATTTCTTGCTGGACTCGTGCTGACAGGCTGAAATAACCACGGCTCAAGCTTCCCTTGTCAGGGAGCTTTCGCCATAATTCAGGTGTCAGGCTGATCGGGCGAAAGCTCGGTTAGTTCGCCCCGTCGCGGCCCGCCAAGGCTGCGTCGGGGTTTTTCTTGTCTCGATTTATTATATATATCTCCATTCGCCGACGCAAGGGTTGACGGCTTATTTTTTCGATATATATTTACTGGCATGGAAAGCAACCGGGGACGGCCCCCCAAAGAGCCGCACGAACGAAAGACCGCGCCGATGCTGATTCCGCTTACGGAAGCGGAGAAGCAGCAGATACAGACTGCTGCTGAAATAGACGGCGAGAAGGCGACTACATGGGCGCGCGAAACGCTCCTGAGGGCCGCTAAGCGGCGTGGCGTGAAGTAAGCGGAGCGCGGGGGAATCGAACCCGATCCGGGGACCGGTCCCCTCCGGCGACTTATAAGGCCGCTACGCCGTCCAAGGCGCGGGCCGCGCTCCTTATTGGAGTTACTTCGCGTCATCGTCTTTGTGCTTTCCAGAATTCCTTTTGCGATCGTAGATTTGCTGGCAATAAAGAACGGCAAACGCACTAAATACCAGCAACGCAACAAACAAGACCAGATTATGGAGGGCCTTCCACGGCAACCTCGTTATGGATTGGTTAGCGCGAGTTGGGGGAGCGGTGACTGCATCGGCCGTGATAGGCGCCGTAATGGCGATACTGTCAGCCCTAGCCTGGTGGATTGAGCGGCACAATCGAAACCGAGTCTGGATGCTCAGCGGCATAAGCGCCGCACTTGGCCTGATACTGGTGTTTGTCAGCATCAAAGATGAATTGGAGGCGCAGGACGAGGCAGCGGCGCTGCGCGCGCAAATCTCCGAGGCCAACAGAAGGACCGAAGCAATAGAGAAAAAGCAGACGCCACGAAGCCAACTACTTACGCCTGAGGTCCGACAAAAGCTATCCGCACGACTCGCGGCACTGCCTCCAAGAAGCGTTGACCTAGCTTTCGACACCCACGATCGTGAGGCCGGCGACTTCGGCGTAACGATGTCGGAACTGCTCTTTGACGCGGGTTGTTTGCGGAAGCAACAAGACTCGCAGATAATAGGAGGGAATGCATCTACGAGCGGTATTTGGGTGCAGTATGCGGGAGCAGAGCCGGGGCCAATCCCAAAGCTGCTCCATGATGCACTCGTAGAATCTGGACTCCCCGGAGTTCGGTATTCGCCTGACGCGAATCTCGGCGACGGCTCAGTCGCGGGCCTGTTAATTCTGCGGAGGAATTGACTGCCTGTTGCCCTACTCATGGCGCCGCCCCCGGCGCCGATACGCCTGAGAAGTGTTGCGTATGCACGACCCTACAGTCGCGGCTCGCCAGCATGGCCGCGAACCCAACGGCAAGGGCGGCAACGACGAACCAGAGCAGCGCTGGGATGAGTTCTTCCGGTTCCGCCCAGTTCGGTTTTACCGCTCGCTTGCAGCAGAAGTAGAAGCCCGTGATTCCGCAAAGGCCAAGCGCGACTATCTCACCGACATGATTCGCAGAGCCGTTTACCGAGTCTTGGACCGTCGGTGGATTATCCCGTCGGCCATCCTTGCTGCGCTCGGCGTAGTGGTGTGGTTCTGCTGGGGCGAGGACGTTCGGACGACTGACGTAATAATTGCGGTATTTACCGTCGTTGCTGGGGTCGCGACGGGTCTCGGCTGGTGGGCTATGCACCAGCAGAACGACATCATGCTTCGCCAAATGAATCAAACTGACCAGACCCTCGCTCATATGCGGAATGAGCAAAGGCCGTGGCTCGCTATAAGCAATAAGACTAATCTCTATTACGCCAGAAACGACAACGAAGCCAAGTTTGAATTTGATCTGACGAACCACGGGAAAACCCCGTGCTCGATCCGCACGGCTCTCTACGGAATCGCTTTTGATCCTGATGCGGAAACGGCAAAGTCGCTCGCAAAGGGCAGTCTGGCAAAGCGTATCGCCAACGAGGGCGGCGTCGTGCCCCCCGGCAGCACGATCCCAGCCGTTGCCGTTTTCCCAATCACTTGGACGGAAGATCAATTGAACGCCATGACGACGGGTAAGCTCTGCGCCATCGTCGTCGGGAGAATAACCTACGGATACGATGATTCGGACGACTACGAGACGGGGTTCATGCTCGGCGCAAGAACGGAAGACCATGACTTGATTATTCTTGGCGGTGCGGCCGAAAACTCCATGAGATGACGACGAATGGCTCTTAACCCCGTCGCGCCTGCTGAGGGCAGCAAGCACAACGAATGCGGCTACGACGCCAAGAAGCACCAAGACGAGGGCTATGAGGCATTTTTCAGATTCAGGCCAATCGCATTTGTCGAGTATCACAAACGCGAGGCCGACAAACGGCACAGCGCAAAAGAACATCGCGATTACTACACCGACCTGGTACGCACTGCTTGCATGCGAATCCCGATCCGACGGACGTTGATAGTCGCCGGTGGCGCTGCGCTGGGTTGCGCTTTCGCCTATCTGCTTTGGGAATGGTTCAATGACCGCGTTGAGGCCAATACCGTCATTGCCATTTTCACCGTGGTCATGGGAGTTACCACGTACTTCCAATGGGTGGCCGCACGAGGCCAATTGGCGCATATGCGCGAAGAGCGGCGGCCGTGGCTTCAGATCGTTGATCCATACATTCGGGACATTAATTCCAATGAACCGCTGGAATTCGAGTTCACAATTGTGAACAAGGGCCAAACTCCAGCTACCGTCGACCGAATTGACTTCGGCGTCTGGGGAGTTTCTCCAAACCTCAGCATCCAAAAGATCAGAGAGGGAATGGCGGCCGACCCGCCGCATCAATTTCCCACTGTCGCCATCGTCGCACCGCAATCTGAAGTACTTCAAACTTGGTCGCTCAAAACCCTCGGAAGTTCCGAGGAAAGCGACATTCATAATCGACGACGGACGATACTTGTCGCCGCCATCCTGCATTACTGCGGCCCAACTAGAGAGCGATTCGAGACCGCGTCTCTCCTGGAGTGGCACAGGCAGGACCGCCCCATGAGCTATACCGGAACAAGCGAAGAAAATTACATGCGATAGGGCAACCACCAACCCCGACAGAACCGCAAGTGTGCGATTCTGCCGGCAACAGAAGTTTGCTAACGACTCTCCCGGCGATCCCGCCCGATTCCCCGGCAACGCAGTGGTAAGACACGACCCGATCGTGTACTGTACAGATGTATCAAATGCCGTCAGGGGGCCGCAAGAGCCAAGCCTCAGGCCGCAGGCGTTCGGCTGACGGACGGCTGACCGCTCATTCCTCACGACTCACAGCCTACCCATGTTGTCCCACGAGTGACCCATGCGCAAACCTTCCGTCGAATCCACGCCTCGCGCCGCGCGGACATTAAGGGTCCAAAGTCTCCCGACTTGTGTCGTTCCTCCCGCCATGGATCCCCGCGATTCCCCAAGGCGCGCCGCACAGCCGCCGGACAAAACGCCCGACTTCTGGCACGTCGACGCGTGTTTCGTTTTGGGGACAAAAACCCAGCGGCGGTCAGCTCCCCGCCGTCGCCACACCAGACTTGTTGACTCCCCTCCCGCCTCCCGCATCCGATACCCCGCATCGAGCAGCCTGCATCCCGCCGCATACCCATGGGGCGCCCCACTGGCCGTTCTGAAAATCACGCGCCTCCCCTACAATAGCCGGTTCCCCTCCCCCACTCGCCCCTAACTCCTAGCCCCTCGCCCCTTCCGCCCATGTCCCGCATCAAACGCATCCTCGTCACCGGCGGCGCCGGGTTCCTCGGCTCGCACCTCTGCGAGCGGTTGGTCGACCAGGACCACGACGTCATCTGCCTCGACAACTTCTTCACCAGCCAGAAGTCCAACGTCGCCCACCTGCTGGGTAAGCCGAACTTCGACCTGATCCGGCACGACGTCACGTTGCCGATCTATCTCGAAGTCGACGAAATCTACAACCTCGCCTGCCCCGCGGCCCCGGGGCACTACCAGTACAACCCCATCAAGACGATGAAGACCTCCGTGTTGGGGGCCATCAATATGCTGGGGCTTGCCCGCCGCTGTCGGGCCAAGGTGCTGCAGGCCTCCACGAGCGAGGTTTACGGCGACCCCGAAGTCCATCCCCAGCCCGAGAGCTACCGTGGCGCCGTCAACCCCATCGGCCCGCGGGCCTGCTACGACGAGGGCAAACGGGCCGCCGAGACGCTGTTCGTCGACTACCACCGGCAGAACCGCGTGAACGTGCGGATCGTGCGAATCTTCAACACCTACGGCCCCCGGATGCACCCTTACGATGGCCGCGTCGTGTCGAACTTCATCCGCCAGGCGCTGGCCGGCGAGGACATCACGCTGTTCGGCGACGGCTCGCAGACGCGCAGCTTCTGCTACCGCGACGACCTGGTCGACGGCATCATCCGCATGATGAACGGATCGGACGACTTCATCGGCCCGGTCAACCTCGGCAATCCGGGCGAGTTCACAATCCGCGAACTGGCGGAGATGGTCATCGAAATGACGGGCTCCAAGTCGAAGCTCGTCCAGCGTCCGCTGCCGGCCGACGATCCTACGCGGCGACGGCCCGACAACTCGCTCGCCAAGGCGAAGCTCGGCTGGGAGCCCAAGATACCGCTGCGCGAAGGCCTGGCGGAGACCATTCGCTGGTTCCGCTCGATCCGTCTGGAGGATTACCGTGCGCCGACGCCCAACTACTGAGCGTGGAATGGCCCACGGCGTCGCCCCGCCGCAGCGCGGGCGGACGCTACGCCTGGCTCAGCGCCAGCGCGTCGTTGCCCATCAGGAAGTGGTAGAGCGGTTTGCGAATCAGTCGGAACACGACGATCCCCGCCAGGATTCCCAGCACGTCGGCCGCCCAATCGTTGAAGTCGCTCGACCGGCCGACGAAGCTCTGCGTGAACTCGTCCATGGCCGCGTACATCGTGCCGACCAGCCACACCGCGAAATAGTGCTTGGGTTCGAGCCGCCGAATGGTCAGCTCCCAACCGACCAGCACGCACAACGTGAGCGTCGCGTACGCGCCGAAGTGAGCGAACTTGTCCGACAAGGTGATCCGAGCTCGCGGCGTCGAGGGGGTGTGCGTCGCAATAAACAGCACGACCAGATAAACCGCCGCCAAGGTCCGCGCCCGCGCAGCAAGCCGGCTCAAACGCGCGGAGATGGTGGAACGGGCGTGGGGCATGGAGTAATCTCAGGAGAGGCGAAATCAAGGGAGAATATGCCGCGCAGAACGGCCCTACTCAACGGCCCGCGGCTCCCTCCAGTCTACCGCCCGCGATCTGCCGGCGACAGCAAAAAACGCGGCGCGAATCAGGGGCGCCTTGTCGCTGCGACGCGTAGGAACGGTTCCGTGGATCACGACGACTACAT
>JBIOVA010000041.1:0-14412 GCA_044867485.1 Lacipirellulaceae bacterium
CTTTTTCAATTTCGTAGTCGCGGAAACCAACTGGAGGCCGCACACGTGTGCGCCGCCGGCGTCAGGTCGAGCGGGTTAGCCTGCCTTGCCGTCAGGCGTTTGGCTCACGCTGAGATACCAGAGCGAATCCGGCGTTTGAATATTCATCACGGCATGACTCGCTTGGCAATGTGATTCCGCAGGAATTTTACATAGCGAGTCTAATCTGCAGGCGCCTCACTTCGCCAAGTCACGCCTAAGCGAAACCCGTCGAACACCCCTCGGTAGTCCAAACAGTACTAGCCAAAGATAAATAGAGCGGGGTTCCGGCACGGCTTTACGATAGAGCCAAAACGGGCCCGAACTTCCACGTCCCAGCGGAGGAAAGTTGGGGAATAAGAGCGGCGTTGAAAAGTAATATGCACCGCCAGGCTGTGCTTGAGCCGGCGAGCTAATTGTGCCCGGCGGAGGTCCGCGACCGATGCTCACCACGAAAAAATTCGTCTCGTCAAAAATCGGGACTTCGGACTCAAAGGCCTGAACGACTTGCCCAAGAGCGACGTTAAGTTCCCCCAACACGCCTCCCTCCGCGTGCACGACCTTACCAAGAAGTCTAATGAGCTTGTGCGCCTGCGTACCAGTAACAACCGACAATAGGCTTGACTGTGGGCTGGCTTGTACGCCTGCCGAGATTGCTAGTGCTTGGACATCCTGCGCCGTCGCAAACTTAAAGCCTTCCAAGCTACCGCCGGGCTCACAAGAGGCCCGGACGACGCTCAAGTCCACTGCAGCAGTTTCCATCAAATCCAGCCATTCACGGTCATTCACATCATCGTAAGTCAGCAGCCCGTCGCTTGGCGAAATCAGATCTCGTTCGTAGATGTCGGCAAGAAGTGGAACTTGAAGAACAAACGTAAGCAGGCAAGCCAAAATGACGCGCATTAGCTTTCTCCTCCTTGAGGACAAACCGGCCGGTAACCTAGCCTAGCTGCTGGACGCCGAACCGCGAAGGCTAGTCAGGCATCCCGAAAGCAGCGGGCGCCAAACCTCGTTTGCCTTGGAATGCCTCCGCTCTCCTTTCATGCCTGGGGCCATTTCTCGACAGGCTCGGGGCCGCAAAGGACCTTGGCTAGAATTGCGACGCTGCATAACCGCCCGTATACTTTTGAGCTTGCCCAAACCCTGCCGCGGCCAAGTGATGCGGCGGCGCCCTCCCCTCCCGCCGTGATGGCTGAAACCACCCAACTGCTGACCGCCTCCGCCGCTCGCCGGCCCTTGTTCGTCGGCGTCGACGTCGGCGGCACGAACATCAAAATTGGCATTGTCGACGACTCTGGTCGGCCGGTGGCCTACCGTTCGATCAGCACCGAGGAGGAGCGCGGCCCAGCCGACGCCGCCAAACGCATCGGCGCCGCGGTGCGGAGCCTGGCGGCCGAGTCGGGGCTCGAAGAAGGGGCGATCGCCCGCGTCGGACTCGCGACGCCGGGCCCGATGGACATCCCGGCTGGCATGCTGCTGGGGCCGGGCAATCTGCCGCACTGGCACAACACGCCGATCCGCGACCTGGTCAGCCAGGCGTGCGACATCCCCGTCACATACGCCAACGACGCCAACGCGGCCGCCTATGGCGAGTTCTGGGCCGGCGCGGCGCGCGACTACCGCAGCATGGTGTTGTTTACGATGGGCACTGGCATCGGCGGGGGGATCATCGTCGACGAGATGCTGATCGAGGGCGTGCACAGCTGCGGCGGCGAGCTGGGCCACATCATCATCGACTCGCGCGAAGACGCGCCGCTCAATTCGCTCGGCATCCGTGGCACGCTCGAAGGCTACTGCGGCGCCTACGCGGTGATCCGTCGCACCGAGGAAGCGCTGGCAGCGGGTCGCGCCAGTTCGCTCAAGCAGCGGATGGCCGCTGGAGTGGAACTCACGCCAAAAGTGATCGCCGAGGAGGCCGAAGCCGGAGATCAACTCTCGCTCGACCTGATCATGGAGACCGCCCGCTACATGGCCATCGGGACCGTCACCGCCGTGCACACCATCGACCCCGAAAGCGTCGTCATCGGCGGAGCCATGACGTTCGGCGGCGACGGTCATCCGCTGGGCGAACGATTTATGGCCCGGCTGCGCGAGGAGGCGACCAGCCGCATGATCGAGAGCCTGCGCGGCAAGATACACATCGACTTCGCCGCATTGGGGAGCGACGCCGGGTATATCGGCGCCGCCGGCCTGGCCCGCCGCGAACACTGGGCCGCGCGAACCGCCCGTTAGATTCCCTGCCGACACAGAATAGGACGCGGATGAACGCGGATTTTGCGGATTCACGCGAATCCAATAAGAAGCGACTGGTTTTCGACAACGCCGCCTGCCATCTGATCCGCGACGATCCGTCATATCCGCGTTCATCCGCGAACCATTCCCCGCCATGATCTCGCCGAAGAACATCCGCAACTTCTCGATCATCGCTCACATCGACCACGGCAAGAGCACGTTGGCCGATCGGCTGATGGAGCTCACCGGCGCCGTGAGCAAGCGCGAGATGAAGGAGCAAATGCTCGATGATATGGAGATCGAGCGACAGCGGGGGATCACGATCAAGGCCCGCGCCGTCACGATGCACTACAAGCACAACGGCCAGAACTACGAGCTCAATCTCATCGACACGCCGGGGCACGTCGACTTTCACTACGAGGTGTCGCGGTCGCTAGCCTGCTGCGAGGGGGCCGTGCTGCTGGTCGACGCATTCCAGGGCGTCGAAGCCCAAACGGTCGCCAACGCGTTCGCCGCGATGGAGCATGATCTGACGATCGTGCCGGTCATCAACAAGATCGACCTCGTGCACGCCCGCGTCGAGGAAGTCCGCGAGGAGATGGTCAAGACGCTCGCCGTCGAGGCGGAGGAAGTGCTCGGCTGCAGCGGCAAGACCGGCGTCGGCGCTGACGGCGTGTTGGCGGCCGTGATCGACCGCGTCCCCGCGCCTACAGGCGACCCCAACGCCACGCTCCAGGCGATGGTCTTCGACGCCCACTACGATGAGTTCCGCGGCGCCATCTCCTATGTGCGGGTGATGAACGGCACGGTCAAGAAGGGCCAGAGGATCAAGTTCCTCCAGCAGGGCACCACGCACGAGGTGATCGAGCTGGGTCATTTCACGCCGCACCGCAAAGCGGCCAACACGCTCTCGGCAGGGCAGGTGGGCTACCTGATCTGCAACGTCAAGTCGCTGGGGAATATCCATATTGGCGACACGGTGACGGTCGCGGGCGACAACCCCGCCGCAGAGCTGCCGGGCTACCAAGAGCCGAAGCGGATGGTGTTCTGTGGCCTGTACCCCAGCGACGGCCAGGACTTCAAACAACTCCGCGACGCTCTCGACAAGCTGGCGATCAACGACCCCAGCTTCGACTACGAGCCCGAGACGAGCGACGCGCTGGGATTCGGCTTCCGTTGCGGGTTTCTCGGCCTGTTGCACATGGAAATCGTCCAGCAGCGACTCGAGCAGGAGGCCGACATCGACCTCGTGCAGACGGCGCCCAACGTGACCTACGAAATCGTCAACACGGCAGGGGAGACGATCGAGGTCCACACGCCCAAGAACGTGCCCGACGCCGGCGAAATCGAAGAATTTCGCCAACCCATTGTTCGTGTGAGCTTCATCGTGCCGGCCGACTACATCGGCCCGATCATGAAGCTCTGCACCGACCGCCGCGGCGTCTACGTGCGCACCGAGTACCTGTCGCCCACCCGGGCCATGTTGGTGTACGACCTCGCGCTCGCCGACGTCATCTACGACATGCACGACAAGCTCAAGAGCACCACGCGCGGCTACGGCACGATGGACTACGAGTTGCTCGGTTACCGTCCCGGCGACCTCGTGCGGATGGACATCCTGGTGAAGGGCGAGCGGATCGACGCCTTGTCCATCGTATGCGACCGCCGGGACTCCGAGATCCGCGGCCGCGCGATCATCAAGAAACTCAAGCAGGAAATCCCCCGCCACATGTTCGAGGTGGCCCTGCAAGCGGCGATCGGCAGCCGGATCATTGCCCGCGAGACGATCTCGGCCATGCGAAAGAACGTGACCGCCAAGTGCTACGGCGGCGACATCACCCGCAAGCGCAAGCTCTGGGAGAAGCAGAAAGAAGGCAAGAAGCGAATGAAGTCGATCGGCGCGGTCGACATCCCCCAGAAGGCGTTCCTGGCGGTGCTCGAAACCGGAGAGGAAGAGGGGAAGAAGAAATAGCCCGCGGACAAACACCCATTTATGGATCTCTGCGCATCCCACGAACCGCGGCGGCGTGATCGTGGCCGAATCAGATTGATCCAAGCGCGCGCCGCGAAAACGCCCCATAGATCGTCAGAAGTCCTGTGAGGGGTGGAGGGCGTTTTTCCTCGGGTTTTACTCAAAGGTGGTCAGAAGTCGGCGCACCCGGAGCGGGATCGGTCCTCGGGCGTGGTCTAATGACGGTTACGGCCAACCGCAGTTCCGAGAAGCTCTTTTGAGGCGCAGGCTTCAACAGTCCCCAGCCATTGGCCGGGAGCCAGCTGCGAGCTGTTCAATCATCTCCCGCGTCGCCGCCGCCACCGCGTCTTGCCACTGATCCGGACCGAAGCGTTCCGCGTAGTCCTGGCGGGCGTGGGCGAAGATCAGGCCGCGGGAGTTGTTGATCACGGCGCCCAGGCCGCGGGCGTCGAATCCTGGGGCCACGTCGGCCGCGGCGCCGCCCTGGCTGCCGAAGCCGGGGACGAGAAACCAGGTGTGCGGCATCGCGGCGCGAAGCTCGGCGAGCTGCTGTGGGTAAGTCGCGCCGCACACGGCGCCGACAACTCCGTAGCCAGACTCGCCGGCGGTTTCTATCGAAAGGCGCTCGACCAGATCGGCGACTCGCCTGTAAATCGTTTGCCCCTCGGCGACGCGATCCTGCAGCAATCCGCCGCCGGGATTTGACGTTTTCACGAGGACGAAGATTCCGGCGCCGCGCTCGCGGGCCACGTCGACGAACGGCGTCAGGCTGTCCTCGCCGAGGTACGGGCTCACGGTCAGAGCGTCGGCGCCCCATGCGCTCTCGCGGCCTAGCATGCCGCGGGCGTAGGCCTCGGCAGTCGAGCCGATGTCGTTCCGCTTGGCGTCGAGGATCACCAGCAGGCCACGATCCTGGGCGTAGCGAATCACCTCGACCAGCGCCGCGACGCCCGGCGGGCCGAGTTCCTCGAAGAACGCCGCCTGGGGCTTCACGACCGGCACGAGGTCGGCGACGGCGTCGATCACGCCGCGGCAAAACGTGCGGTAAACGCCGGCCCGCTCAGCCAGAGAGTTGCCCCCGCGGAGGAGCGGCTTGGGTAACTGCTCGCCGCGCGGATCGAGGCCGACGCACGCGGCGTGGCCGCGCTGCGAGACGGCGCGGGCCAGGGCGTCCATGAAATGGGGCGGGGGCATTGCTCCATCATAGGAGCCAGTCGCCAGTGCGCCGACTCACTCCGGCCACGCCACGTCGATCCATACCAGGCGATGATCCGAACTTGCCGGGTGCTCGGCGCCGGCCACGAGCGGATGCAGCGAGTCGCTCGTCTCCGGCCAGAATACGCCGGAGGCGGTCACCGTCATATCATTCGACGGCAAGAGGTAGTCGAGTCGGAGGTTGCCGGGCCCGCGGGCGTCGGCGGCGTCCTCCGTGTCTTGGGCGGGATCGCCGCCGTGACGGGGATTGACGCCGCCCTGCAGCCGCGCCGCCTCGACGCCGCCCCGACTGGTCGGGGGCGCATATTTGAGCACCTGCGGCGTCGTGAGCAGTTGAGCGATGCCGTCGGAGCCCTGCCCGTCATGCGGATCGCCGTTGAGGTCGCCGGCGATGAGGAACGATTCCCCGGCGGGCAAGCCGCCGGGCTCGCTGTCGTCGTCGTAGAGATACGCCGATTCGTTCGCGGGACCTGTGTAATCCTTCCAGAATCGCAGCTCGTCGTGGTTGCGGCGGCCGTTGCGGTCCTCGTCGCCGTCGAACACGGGCGGCGTGGGGTGGGACAACAAGAGGTGGACGCGCCGACCCGCGATCGTCACCGGCACGTCGCAGTGGTTCTTCGACGACAGGCGGAATTGGGCGAGGATTTCCGGCGCGTACCAGTCGCCCGGCGCCGGCGTCGCCGCGTCGTCGGGCAGCAAACCTTGTGGCATGTCCTTCCACAAGAACTTGCGGAATTCGCGCACGGACTCCTGGTCGATCGGATACCGCGAGAGCAACGCGAAGGCGTACTGCCCTGGGTAAACTCCGTAGCCCCAGCAGTCGGCGCCGTAGGTTGGGGCGCCAGGCGTGGCGTCGATCGCGCCGTTGCGATCGAGGTCGAACCCCGAATGCTCCCCGGTGTTTGCCGCGAACGTCATGCGATGCGGGAATTCGATTGGCTCGGCGGCTGCCGCTGAACCCGAGGCGTTCTGCCCCACGGCCAAGTAGTTCTCGCAGAACGCGGCCAGCACGGCGCCGTCGGCGTCGTAGTCGATCTCGTTGAGCACCAACACGTCGGGGCGAACTCGCTGGATGATCTCAGCCAGAGCACTGGCCTGCTTGTCCGTTCCCGTGCGAAGGCGAGTCAGCACTTCGCCCGATGCGCTGCCGTAGAGCGCCAAGTTGAACGTGGCGAACCGCACCGGCTCGGCCGACCAGGCTGGCGCTGCGGCACAGCAACACATCAAGCCCGCGAACGCAAGCATTCCCTTTCGATACAAAGGTCGAGTGGATGTTGCGCACAGGATCAATTGCACGTCGACGTCCCCCAAAAGCAACGACGCAAAGAACGGCCAACGTCGCCGCGAGCGACGATTAGGGAACCGAGACGGTTTCATCTCCGTTGCGGCTTCCCAACGCGCGCCAGACGGCGAGGTCAATGCTGTCGGTAACGGTTGACGTATGCCCGTCGCCGAAGGCGACGTTGACGGAGCCCGGATGGTCGCTGCGGGCCGCAACGATCGCGTGTTCTTGCGGCGCGTCGGGAATATAGGTTTGGCTGCCGCAATCCTGCCCGGCCCAATTTGGGGGGGCGACGTGATTGTACTGGGTCGCGTCATAGCCGGCGAACGGCCAGCCGTTGGAATAGTCAGACCCGTCCAACCAGCGGCCCGCCCCGGTGAAAATCAGCGAGGCTGGAGCCGGCACATAGTTCTGACACGCGGTGAATAGCTCTTGAATCCTGATGCCGGTAACGTTGTTGCTTGACGGGGACATGCCGCCGATGATGGCGGTTCGAGTAGGCGGCTGTTGCGAAGCGTCAATGCCGTCGCCCTTGGACCGCTCGGAAAAAAACGCCGTTTGCGAAAGCCCATCGGTATACTCCGACGCCTTCAATCCCTTGGCGCCGTAGGTAAAGGCTCCATTGCCCCCAGCAGGAAACCCATCGGGGTTAAGTACGGTGGAGTCAAACGTCGCTCCTTGTTGGACTCCAGCAAACGGCGTCGAGCCGCCAAAGTTCGACCGATAGTTGTTCTCCGAAATGACGACCCCGGTGTTAGGATCGCTGGGACATATGAACAGGCCCTGCGCCGTCGCGTAGGCTTGGTAGTGTGGATTGACGATCGTGCCGCCGCTTTTCATCTGCTTGACCTGTCCCTTGGGGAAGTCGATCAGGCGGTAGACGTTGTTGGCTTCCATGTATGGCAACAGCCACACGTGGACGGAGAAATTGCCGTACCGCGTTTGTGCGTTGTAGCCTCCGTACGAGGTATTGCCGGGGATCGGAACCCAATTCGATCCGCTCAGGCGCTCCGCATCGGGATGGAACCGCCCGGGCGGAAAGTAGCCCTTGGCAGACTCATAATTGGCGGCGGCGAGTCCCATTTGTTTGACGTTGTTGATGCACTGCGCTCGGCGGGCCGCCTCCCGAGCGGCCTGGATGGCAGGCAGAAGCAGCGCGACCAGCACGCCAATGATCGCGATGACCACTAAAAGTTCGACAAGCGTGAACGCTTTGACGCGAGGCCCTTGCATGCGATCCTTCCTTATTCCTCAGACTGCCGCCGCAGCTCTTGCGGCGCGTGGACGCGATGACCCTGCTTCACTGTAGAAATATGGTAGGGGAGCCCAGCGGAATTGCAAAAGGTTTTCTCGGTCCTCTGAAAACCAGCGGCGACGATGGACGAGTGCTCAGCGCGGCCCGATCGGCGTTGGCCAACGAAGACTCGCCATGTGAACGCGTTGCAATCGTCTCCAGATCGAGTTCATGGCGCGGCGTCGACGCAGAGCACGCCCCGTCTAGCGACTCGGCGCCCTGAACGCCCTCGATTGCGATCGCCGCGGGCGTGGTCCTTTCCGTCGAGGTGCACGTGCTTCGTTGCCGGGCGTTTGCCGTTGGTAGGCGTCGAGCGTTTCGCAGACCAGAGAATCTGCTGCGCAACATGGCCTTCCCGGCGCCGCGAAACTGCGCGATGGGCGCCTATCGATCGCACCGCCCACGGTCAGATCGACAAACGCCACAACTCGCTGAGCGAGCCAGGGCCCCGTGATTGCGGTGCTTCACAAGCGTCGCTAAACTCCTCGCAAGGAAGAACTTGGGACCAAGTTCTGAGTGCCTGAAGGCCCAATTTCGACGACCCGTTCTTTAGCCGGGCGCCACCGGGCACGAACTTTGCCGCAACTGTCGGGCCGATCCACAGGACCTCATCGAAGATGCGGAGAGCGTTCGCGCTCCGCCGGAGCAACACTCACAATTGCTTGCCCCGATCTTCACGATAGGCGAACATAGGTCTGCGAGAATCGTTGCTCCCTCAAATGCTCGGCGAACCGATAGTCCGAGCATGAGGGGCATCATCCTCGGCCGGACCAATCACGCACATTCACGACTGATTGAATCCCTACGATAGAATCACAACGTGAGGACAGAAACAATGATGCTAAGATCAGGGCGAATGGCGATTGGGGTTCGGGGCACATGGGGAATCACGGCGGCGGCTCTCGCCGCCCTGGCGGTAGGCAGTCTGCCGGCGCCTGTTGCGGCGCAAACCGGCAGTTTTTTGGCTGTGCTCAACGAGCAAAACAATGACAGCAACGGCGACTCGCAACGTACAGTGACGTTCTTTGATTCCTCGAATCTTGCTGGCGGCCCGATATTCTCCGTCTTCATGGGATTTGAGGGAACGACCTCGACTAACTCGGTCGACGGCGGCCAAATCGACGTGAATCCCGCTAACGGGGACGTGTATTTCATGGAGTTCGACGACCCGGGGAGTCCATCGCCCGATACCGTTAACGATTTCGACTTATACCGCATCGACTTTTCCGCAGTCTTCAACCACTGGGAGGCTAATTTCAAGGGGAAAGACGTTCGCACGCTCGGCGGAGCACTCATGGTTGGCGGAATCGCGCCGACCAACGGCGTTGCCGCCAATCCGCCAGGTTCTATCGTGAATTCCACGAACTTGGACTACGTGACCTATGGCGTAACGCAGGCCAACGGCTCGTTTGATTTTCGCGTGAACCACAGCAATACGTTCGTCATGCCGGGCGCCATCGCCAAGATTGGCGAAGTCAAGCGCAACAACAGTACAAATCCGTCGCCGTTCTTTCCAAACTCGCTCAATTTCATCGATGATGAACACCTCATCATCATCGACGATTCGAGCGGCCCGGACTCCGCGGAATCGACTGCGACAGATCATCAGTACCGAATCATCGAACGGATTTCCACGAGCCCGGGCATGGCGGACGACGCAACGGTCGATTTCGGCGACGGCGGCTACAATACCGGGGCGGCAGAGTCTTGGAACTCGCGGCGAATTGGGCTAGTGAATCTGGACTTCGACGGCACCGGAGCGCCTGTGGGGCACAGCGAGCCGGAATCGTCCAGCTACTATGCCAGTCCGGGGGGCGTGCGCGGCATCTGGGTGTCCGAAAGCGATGGCGGCGGCGACAGCATTGCGTTTCTGGAGCTGGATGCGAGTCTCAACGCCGTCGGATACCGACCGCTCTCGACCACTGGGAATCCAACGTCGTTTGCGCTCGATGACGATCCCTTGACAAGCACGGGAACAAACGACGGCAAGAGCGATAACCTCTTCGTCGACCGGGATTCGGGCGACTTAATCATCATTGAAAGCGGCTTTGGCGACGCCACGCCAACTGAACCGGGAGTGCTGCGGCTCAACATCAATTCTTATGACAATGGCTCGGGGCAGATTGACGTCGGATCTTGGGATCCGAAGATTCTCCTCAACCCGATGAAAACTTCGGGCGCTAGTCCGACGGGCCTGGTGCGAGGTTACTGGTCCGCCTACGACAGCGCGGCGGACAAGGTTTACATCGTTAATCCGGGCAGTGGATCGCCCGAAGTCCCGCAATTCGGCGCCGACTTGTGGGTCATCGATTTGGCGACGGGGACGACCTCGTCGTTTCTGGACCTGGACGACAGCATATCGCTATTCACGTCCGACGCGTTCGGCGATAAGGTCGTGGCCTTCTCGCTAGGATCGGCGGACGACGCCGACTTCGACGGCGACGACGACGTCGATGGGAACGACTTCCTGATTTGGCAGCGCGGTCTGGGCGTCGGCACGTTGCTGGCGCAAGGGGACGCCGACGGCGATATGGACGTCGACGGTGACGACCTGGCCATCTGGGCGGCGCAATTCGGAGCCCAGGGGGCCGCCGCCGCGGCAGACGCCGCGCCTGAACCGGGGACTCTCAGTTTAGCCCTGGCTTGCGCGGCTGCCCTCGGCGGCAGTCGGCGAGGCCGCCGGCGCGCGGTACGGTAGCCCGCTCCCTGGCAGCGGACGCGGGAACGGCGAACATGAGCCCACGCTCGATTGCGCCGGGCGTGGGCGCCGTTTTCTTGCCTTTTCCCGCCCCATCGGTCAACATATCGCGGCTACAATCGGTACGGTACGCACAATTGGCCAGCAGCACGCGGCGGCCGCCGGGTCGGAATTTGGGAACTGGACAATCACATCACGGAATCGTCGCCATTGCGTCGGGTCGTGGAAAAGTCGAACGAGAAGGGAACAGTCATGTCGTTGATGAGCACCCGTGGAGTTGCCTTCGCGTTGGCCGTCGTTTGGGGGGGAGTCGCCTACGGGCAGAGTCCGCTGCAGATCACCGAAATCATGAGCGATACGCTCAGCGCCGGCGACGATGCCTGGGAGTGGATCGAACTCCGCAATACCGGCGCGACGCCGATCAACCTCGACGGGTACGTCATCAGCCGGTTCGGCAACGCGTCGACCGCGGGCGTGCTCATCAATGCCGTGCAAACGGCCAATACCACGATCCCCGCCGGCGGCGTGGCCGTCCTCTACGACGCCGACGTGGCGATCGCGGAGGCGGACTTCGACGATTCGCACTTTCGTACGGCGTGGCAACTTTCGCCCACCACGCCGTTGATCGGCGTCGGGCCCAACTTCGCTGGCGGCCTCACCAACACCGGCGGCACGGCGATCGGAATCTGGGAGAGCCCGGCCGCCCTCAACCTCGACGTCGTCGACGACGGGATGGGCGTGCTCCGCGTCGCGCAGTTCAACAATGCCGCGGCCAGCCTCGACTTCCGCACCGACAGCGGATTCCCCGCGATCGGCGCCGGCGTGTCGCACACGTGGAACGGCTCCGGCAGTTACCAGTCCGGAGCCAACTGGGCCGCCACCTCGTCCGGCACGACGAGTCTGCCAGCGACGATTCCGGGAACGACGAACAGCATCATGGACGTGGGCAACCCGGGCGTCCTGCCGTCGGGGACCGCGCCGACGGGCTTGTGGGTTACTGAGATCATGTTCAATCCACGATCTGAAGATACAGACTGGGAGTGGGTCGAGGTTTACAACAACACCGGCGCGACGATCGATTTCGGTGCGACGCCGTATGTATTTGACGATGACGATGACGCGGCGAAATCTGCTGCAAATCTCACGTCAGGCGTCATTGCGAACGGTACTGCCGCCGTCATCTACGACGGTAGCCAATTGTCGCTTTCCGACTTGCAAGCCGCCTGGGATCCCGATGGCACGCGCGGCACGAATTTCATTGGCGCCACGAATTGGACGGGCGGACTTACCAACGGCGGCGATCGCTTTGGCATTTGGCCCAGCCTGAATGCGTATCAAACAGAGGCCACGACCACGGGCAGCAACAACCGCACGTTGGCCAATGCGGCAGCAGCCATCGCCTATGACGACGATATGCCGACAACCTTTCTCGAGGGCGTGACCGGGACATGGCCAGTTCCCGACGGAAACGGCTCGTATTCCTTGACGAATCTGTCGCTCGTCAGCAATCAGGCAGACACGCCGACCAACGGCGATAGTTGGGTGCTGAGCTTCGCCGGCGATACGCTCGGCTCGTTCAACGCGACGGGCATTCCGGGCACGATCACGATCCACCCCGGCGGGGACCTCGGCACGCCGGGCGTGTTCAGCACTTCGACCACTGGCAACGCGAACTTCGACGGCGTTGGCGGCGTCGACGGCAATGATTTTCTGATTTGGCAGCGCGGCCTGGGCGTCGGCACGACGCTGGGCGAAGGCGACGCCGACGGCGATTTCGACGTCGACGGCGCCGACCTCGCGATCTGGGCCTCCCAGTACGGCACGCCAGCCGTCGCAGCCGCGAGAACCGTGCCCGAACCGGCGGCGCTGGCCCTCGCCGCGTGCGGACTGGTTGGCGTCGCGGTTCGGCGCCGCGTTCATTGAACTCCTACGAAGGACTCCTACGATCCTTGTCTGCGTCGGTCGCATCGCCATGCTACTCCCGGGGCCTGGGCGCTAGGCAGCGGCGACCCATGTCTCGTCGTGCCTCACCCTTGATCGGAGCACCCATGATGAAACGCACGGGTTGGCTGCTCTTGGCGACCGCGGCGATCAGCGCCGCGCGGGAGGCCGACGCGGACCTTTACGTCACGCAAGTGGGCGACGGCGCCGCAACGTTGACCAGCGGCAGCACGGCGGCCACGATCCAGATCTTCACAGACGCAGGGGCGCCGCTTTCGTCGATGGCGCTGCCGACGGCCGCCTCGGGCGCCAACAAGCCGCTGACGCTCTCCGGGTCGGCCACCTCCGAGGGCTTTCTGACGCTTTCGACCAATGGCCAATACCTGACGATCGGCGGATACGCCGCGGCGCCGGGCGTGGCCAGCATCGTCGGCACGCCGGCCCCGACCGTTAATCGCGTCGTCGGTCGGATCAATTTGAGCACGGCAGCCATCGACACGACGACGGCGCTGACCGACACGTTCAGCGGCAACAACATCCGCAGCGTCGTGACGACCAATGGAACCGATCTCTGGCTCGCCGGCTCCAACGGCGGCGTGCGATATGCCACGATGGGCGCCGCCACGTCCTCGCAGGTGAGCAGCACGGTGACGAACTTGCGCGTGGTCAACGTCGTCAACAACCAACTCTACGTATCGGCGGGGTCCGGCGCCTTCCGGGGCGTCAACGCCGTCGGCTCCGGGGCGCCGACGGGCTCCGGCGAGACGACCGTCTTGTTGCCCGGATTCGATCCCGCCGGGACCAGCCCGCAAAGTGTTTACGACTATTGGTTCAAGGACGCCAGCACGCTCTACGTCGCCGACGACCGGTCGGCCGCCGCGGCCACGCCGGGCGGCATTCAGAAGTGGACGTCTAATGGAACGACGTGGTCGCATGCGTATACGCTCGCGGTGGGCGGGGGCGCTGGAGGCGGCGCACGCGGACTTGCCGGGGCCATCGTGGACGGCGACGCCGTGCTGTTCGCCACGACGACGGAAACCTCGGCCAATCGGCTGGTGACGGTCACCGACACGGGCGCAGGGGCGGAGTTCACGCTGCTGCAGACGGCCCCGGCCAACACCGCCTTCCGCGGCGTCGAGTTCGTCGGCGACATCGTCGACCCACCGGCCAACAACTCGGACTTCGACGACGACGGCGACGTCGACGGGGCCGACTTCCTCGCCTGGCAGACGGGCCTCGGACTTCCTGCGAGCGGTAAGTCCACAGGCGACGCCAACGGGGACGGCAGCGTCGACGACGCCGACCTGGGCGTCTGGGCGACGCACTACGGATTGCCGCCGGCGGTCGCGGCCGCGGGGGCGATTCCCGAGCCGAGGACATGGGCGCTGAGTGGCCTGGCGATCGCTGGCGTCCTGCGATTCGGGGCCCCGCGGAGCAAGCTCCGCGGCTAAATGGCGATTGTGGGAATCGACGCCAGGCGCGCTCGATCGGTTGTTGGACACGACGTTTCTGCCTTTAATGAAGTCGGTCGGCCGCGCCCCGGCAGGAAGCGCGGCCGCTTTGTTTTTCGCGAGCATTGTGGAACTGTAACGTGACAATTGCGAGTGCGACGAGATTCTTGGCCGTCAGCGCGATCGCTTGGGTGACGTTGTTCGCGGCTCCGCGCGCGGTCGCGCAGCTTCGCATCGTCACGTACAACACGGGCACGGGTCAGGCGACGGGAACGCAAACGGCGCGCTTCGGCATGGACGTCATCCTGC
>JBIOVA010000042.1:0-22392 GCA_044867485.1 Lacipirellulaceae bacterium
CGGCTACAGCATATGCGCCGACATCTGAAGTAATGTCGCCCCCCGAAATGCCGTCGAGACGCTCAAAACTTCCGACGGCAGGGGTGGTCAGCACTCGTCGCTGCTCCAGGAGTTCAAGCGTCAGTGACCGTGCGTGCGCACTGCGACGCTTAGGTATGGCATTGAGGCGCTTCGGACGAAAGGAGCGTTGCAGTGACATGGTCGTGCCTCCGGAAGCTGAAAAGATCGATCTATCAGAGAGGAGACTAACAACCTCCTTCTATCCGCTACGGTCGGCGCTGCAACAAGAAAATGTACAAATGGATGAGATTTATAGGTACGTAGAGAGCGCAGTTTGCGAGGCGGCGGGGCTTTCTTGCCAATGAGAGCGGTGACGCAAGATGCGCGACCTGAAGAGGTCCAGCAGTTTAACGCTATCGGGACAAAGCGCCGCCACCGCCGCAGAGGGGCATGGCGTGCTGGCTAGCGCACCATGGGGGAATCATGGCGCCACAGTTGAAGTATGCGGCCGTCTGCAATCGGCATGCCGGCGGCGTGAACGCTTCGCACTGTGACGGGTCAGTGCGGTTCTACAACGACAGCGTCGATCCGTACGTCTGGAACGCGCTCACGTCGGCTGCCGGGGAAGAAGTGGTCAACCTGCCGTAGCGTGCCCGCCGGACGCCACTGGCGTCCCGCCAGTGCTGGCCCAGGTACACGGCCCTTGCCCCCAATCATTCGTCCACCGCCGGGCGAGCCTGGGTTACGACCCGTTACGAATCAACGTCGCTCGGCAGTTCACACTGGCGACACGCCAGTGGCACACACACGCCAGTGGCACTCTCATGGCAGCGCCGACTGCATTTCCGGTTCGGCGGATGCGTGATTGCTCGCGGCAGGCTCGTCGTGCAGATGCGCGAGCGAGATTTGTCGTAGCACGTCCACCGGGTCGACGCAGACCACCAGGCGGTGGCGATTCAGGACCTCGCGGCGCAGATACGCCAGCATCTCGTGGCACACGGCGGGCGAGGCGATCACCTCGATTCGCACGCGCGAGTCGTCCTGAGAGGAACCCGCGGAGCCCAAGGGTCGCTCCACGCCGCGGCAAGAGATTGCCGTGCAGCCGATCGGCCCCAGGTCCAGGAGTTTGTCGAGCAACGGGCGCTCCAGCCGGGCTTGCGCGACGATGGTGAGCCGCCGCATGGCGGGTCCGCGTTTCCGGCGGGTCGCGTGAGGGTGGGCCGAGAGTTGCTGATGGCCCTCCAGGCCAATCACGTCGAAGTGCAGGCCCTCCTGGGCGAAGTCGAGCTCCATCTCGTGCAGCTTTTCCATCACGCTGTGGTCGACGAGCTTCGTGCCCGAGAGGTCGACGGCGACGTTGTTCCGTTCGGCCAGGCCGATCTGCTCGATCTCGCGCTTGAAGGGAATCCAATTGGTAAACACCGCCGAGCCGCGGGCGGTGATGATGACCGTGTCTTCGCCCTGAGGAGTGACTTCGAGGAATGGCTTGAAGATCGAGCTCAGCGGCAGGCCGTTCACGAAGTGAATGAGGGCCTTGACGACGATGCCGATGCCGATGCCGACGAGCAGGTCGGTCGCCAGGACGGCGATGACGGTCGTCGTGAAGATGATGAACTGCTCGGGTCCGATCTTGAAGACGTTGATGAACTCGCGGGGCGAGGCGAGGCGGAAGCCGGTGTACACGAGCATGGCGGCCAGGGCGGCGAGCGGGATGCGGTGGATGAGCCCCGGCACGAGCGCGACGAAGCCCAGCAGGAATACGCCGTGCCACAGGTCGGCGAAGCGCGTGCGGGCGCCGTTGTCGATATTTGCTTTCGAGCGGACGATCTCGGAGATCATCGGCAGGCCGCCGATGAAGGCGACGGCCGTGTTGGCGATGCCCACGGCCACCAGGTCGCGATTGAGATTGGTCTTTCGCTTCCAAGGGTCGAGCATGTCGATCGCTTTGGCGGAGAGCATCGACTCGAGCGTGCCGATGAGCGTGAACATGAGCACCCACTTCAGAGCTTCGCCGCGCAAGTCGGGGTTGGTGAAGACCGAGAAGTCGGGGTGGGCCATGGCGCCGAAGAGATTCGACGGCACGTTGACCAGGAACTGCTCGCCGATTCGGTACTTCTGCTGGCCCCAGGTGTAAGTGTGTTCGTGCGACAGGTCGAAGACCATGCCCAACGGAACGGCAACCAGCAGCACGACCATCGGTGCGGGAATCATTTGGAGGAATTTGCTTTTGACCCGCTTCTTGAGCAGCGGCAGGCCGAACAGGATCACCAGGCTGATCAGACCAATGAGCGCGATCTGCGGGTTGGCGTGAATCACTTTTTCGGGCAGCTCGCGGAGGATTTCGAGCGGTTCGCCCTTGGCCGTTTGGCCGACGGCGACCGGGAGCTGCTTGAGCATGATGATCACGCCGATGGCGGCGAGCATGCCGTGGACGGCGGAGGTGGGGAAGAATTCGCCGAGCACGCCGGCGCGCACAAGGCCGAAGAGGATTTGGATCACGCCCGCCGCGACGCCGACGGCCAGCGCCATGCGATAAGCCTGAAAGTCGGCGGCCGCGTCCTGCCCGCCGGTGTAACCAAAGGCGGTGACGGCGCCGACGGCGATGACGATGAGGCCGGCGGCAGGGCCCTTGATGGTGAGTTCCGAGTTGCTGAGGAGCGTTGTGAGCACGGCGCCGACGATTGCCGAAAACACGCCAGCGATCGCCGGATATCCCGAGGCCAGCGAGATGCCCAGACAGAGGGGCAGCGCAATGAGGAAGACTAGGAAACCTGACAGGAAGTCATATTTCAGGTAGGCGACGAAACCTTGGGCGTCGCCCCGTGGACTGTCTGCGATCGACGACATGGGTCTGCTCCGAGATTCTGCGGGCCAGCCGTCCGCCGCTGGCGAACGCACGCGGGCCCTGGCGCCGCTACTTGAGCATGGAATCGACAGATCGTTGCGCTTCGCCGACGTCACGAGGAGCGTCGATCGGAGCGGCATTCGCCCAGAACGGCGGCGCTTTCGCGTGGCCGTCGGCGCTCTCCAGGCCGAGGCCAGTGCGTCGCGATTCAATGATTCGCTTGGCCGCCAGGTGTCGCGACGAGAGCCCTGGCTGCGGGTAGAGGCCGCCGCCGAGAATCAAAGCGGCGAGCGACAGGACGGACAGTCGCTCCTGCCAGCGGCAGGTGAGCGAAACGGGCGCCGTGTGCCGTTTGCCGGTGAAGACGCGAAAGAAAGCCTGCAACACGGCGATGCCATTGAGCGCCGCGGCGAGCACGACCGTCAAGCCGACGAACGGATAGGCGTCGATGGCGCCCTCCAGGAGCAATTCGGATCCGACGAATCCAATCGTGCCCGGGAAGCCGATGCTGGCCAGTCCCGTGAGTAGGAAGAACGCGGCGAGCATGGGCGTATGTTCGTAGAGGCCGTGAAATTCGGCCAAGGACACCTGGCCGGTGCGGGCTTCGATCGACCGCAGCGTCAGCCCGAAGCCTGTCAGCGCCAGTCCGACGGAGATCCACAGGCAGAGGGCGCCGGTGAGGCCGAGCGGGGTGGCGACTTCCAGGCCCACGAGCACGAGCGACGAGTTGCTCAGCAGCAGGTAGCAAAAGAACCGCCGCGCCTCGCGCTGCACCAGGGCCATGCCGGCGGCGTAGACGGCAGTAAACAGCGAGATGAGGGCGAGGCTTCGCAGGGCCCATTCGGGTGCGATTGGCAGCAGCAACCGAACGGCGGCGTACACGCCGACCATGGGCGTGACAAACAGCAGGGCGGTTCCGAACGAAGCGTGCTCGAACAGCTCGGTCATCCAGCAGTGCGTGGGGACGATGCCGCTGCGCAACAGCACGGCGGCGATCAACAGGGCGACGCCGACAATCGACGGCGCGTCGCCGGGCGGCGAGTGCTCTGCGAGCGCCCAACCGGCGACGAGCATGCCGACGAACCCGATCATGTGAACGGCGAACACCCGCATGGGCTTGTGCCGCAGGCGCAGCTCCCACAGCGGGGGGACGACGCCGGCCGCCAACAGGGCGACGATGCCCCAGGGCTCGCGGCAACTGAGCGTGGCCAGCAGGATCGCTTCTGCCAGGAGCGCCCAGCCGAACGAGAAGCGGCGGATTTTGGTCCGCAACGTCGCCAAGGCCGTGACAAACGAGAGCAGCGCGGCCATAGGCAACAATGGCGCGCTCAAGGGGTCGATGACGAAGATCTCCGTCCCGAACCATTTCTCGCACAGCGACCAGCGATCGTGCGCTTGCAAAACATGGAGCCAGCCGAAGTCCAGCCAGGCGCCGATCGTGCAGACGAGGGCCAGGCCGCTGAAGACGAGGCACGTTTTTTGGGCCCGTTCGGGATCGCGCTGGGGCGCCACCCAGGCGGCGCCGACGAGCGTGAGGAATATGGACAACTCAATCCATGGGAGATGGAGCTCGCTCATAAGAGTTCGTCAGCGACGCCGCCCTCCGTCGGGAGTTGCCTTGCAGTCGCCGCTCGACGACCCGACAGGAATTCGGTCCACCGCCGTTCGCACGCGTCGCACCATTGGAAGCAGCCGAAGAGTGGCCGCACGAGGTAGTCCGACCACAGCGTGTCGAGGTAGCCGCGCTCGAGGGCCTGGCGGTAGATTCGGCTGCGCAACTGGTGCGAGGCAATTCGTGACCAGAAACTGGGCCCGCGGGCCAAGCGTCCTCCCAGGGCGTTCTCCACTTCGTGGTAGTCGCGCAGCAGCGTCGGCGCCCGCAGCAGTTGGAGCGTTCGCAGACACGCGTGGCCGATCATGTGAACCAGTGCGAGGTATCGGAAGCCGCAGCCGATTTCCGCGACGATGATGCCCACCTGCGTCAGCGAGGCAAAGGCCAGCGCGCTCTTCACGTCGGTCTGGACGCGCGCGGCGATGGCGCCGAAGACCGCCGAGACGAGACCCAGCGTCACCACCGCTGCGCAAAGGATGGTCGAGAGCTCCAACAACGGGCTGACCCGCAGCAGGAGGAACGCCCCCAGGTGAACCGACAGGGCGCCGTAGAAGATGGCGCTCGACGGCGTCGGCCCTTCCATCGCTCGCGGCAGCCACCCGGAAAACGGGACCAACGCGCTCTTGCCCGCGGCGGCGATCAGCAGCAGCAGGCCCACGAACAGCGCCTGCTGCGAGGTGAGGTCGGCGTGTCCCTCCGGCCAGGGGCCGCTGCCCATCAGGCCGACGAAATCGCCGCCGCCGGTGAGGTGGTGCAATGCCACGGTGGCGACAAGAAACGCCGCGTCAGCAATGCGATACACGCTCCACACGCGGAGGCCGTTCCACACGGGCGCCGTCCGCTCGTGAAAGAACGCCACCAGCAGCGCCGACGAAAGGCCGACCAGTTCCCAGCCGGCAAACAGGGTCTCGATCGTGCCGGCCAGCGACGTGACGATCATCCCCAGCAGGAACAGCGCGAACAACACAAAAAAGCGGCCAAAGCCAGGCTCGCGGTGCAAGTATTTGCCGGCGAACGCCGCGGTCGTTCCGCACAGCGCGAACGAGAGAATGACGAAGGGTACGGAGAGGCGATCGAAGACGAACTTGAAGGTGAAGTGGAAATGCTGATCGGGCAGGACGAGCCAGTCGCCCATCGTGAGGGCGACCATCCTGGCGTCGGAGATCAGCATGACCGCGAGGACGCCGATTGCCGCGAGCAGACCCGCCGCCACCGCCGCCCCGGTCAGGCGACTGATCGTGCGTTCGCCCAGCGGGCGGCCGACGAGTGCGGGCAGTCCGAGGACCGCCAGCAACGTTGCGGGAGACGCCACCACGCAGACGCCCAGCACTTTGAAGATCAGATCGTAGGTCATGGCGCCGCGGATCCTCCCGCGCCGCCGTCGACGTTCGGTTCGCGCACGACGGCGAAGCCCAAGTGATCGCGCCGGCCGCGATACCACGCCAGCGATGATGCGGCTTCCGGCAAGTCGGCGGATTCGGGGTGATAGCGTTCGAATTGACCTCGGCGATAGAGGTGCACGGCGGAGCCGTCGGGCGAGAGCGTGGCCAGTTGCGCCCATTCGTTTCGGCATAGGCGGCCGATCACCGGGTTTGCGGCGATGATCCCTTCCATGATTCTGGGGGTGGTCTCGACGACGAACAGAATTCGCATCGGCTCGTGAATTTCAATCATCTGGGCCGACAGCCCCGTCCGCAAATCGCTGGCGGCGCCTTCCATCACGCCAAGGAGCGCAGCGATGTTGTGAGGCAGCTTCGACCCACAGCCATAGCCGTGCACGTCGACGCACGAAAAGTAGTACTCGAGGCTGATGCCCGCGCACACGGGAACCACGGCTTGCAGGACGCGCGCGAGCATGGCGCCCTCGGCGTCGTCCTGATCGGCGTCGTACGAGGCGAGAAACGCGCGACGATCCATGAACAGTCCGCGCGTCGAGGATCGCCGTCCGACAAAGCAGAGGGCGCTGGTGGCATGATTGTATTCGGGCCGCGCTTGCGAGAGATCTTCCGCTCGGGCCTCGACGCGGCGCAGCGCCGCCTCGGGGGGCAGGTTCAGTTCGACCGACTCGAACCGCCGGCAGCGCTCGTGGGCGTTTCGCTCGCGTGCTTCGTCGATGGTCAGCTCCGTGCGCGCCAACAGGGCGCGGTGCGTGGGAGGCAGACGGTCGAGATCGAAGAATTCGACTGAGTCGTCGCAGGTATTGTGCAAGGCGCCGAGGAAATACGTGGCGTCGGGGACGTGCAGGCCGCGCGCCTCGAGGAGGTCGCGGACCCGGCGATCGTTGGCCATTTGGGCGAAGGCGCGCGCATTGGGTCCCCCGCGGCCGCCGCTGCACGCCCCGCAGTTGTAAGCCGACTCGTGCGGATTGTTGAGGCTCGACGACCCGTGACCGCACACGATGACCAGCGGAGCAAAACGCGCCGTCAATCCCATGTCTCGCAACGTGCGCTCGACGACGGCGGCCATTTCGTCGAGGGAGTAGCCGATCTGGTCGTCCTCCGGCCCCGGCGTCGGCGCTGAGCGCTCGAGCAGCAACTGCGTGACCGGCGGCGGCTGGACAAAGCTGCCAGCGAGTCCGCGAAGCCGCGCCGCGATCCGGGGAAAGTGGATGCGGGCGACCAGCGGGAACGACGCCAGCGATCCCAACAGCGCCGTCACGGCGCCGGCCAGGAACGATCGACTGCCCCAATGGGCGTGGTGCAGGGCGGCGCCAACAAGCCGGCGCGTCCGGACGCGGCGGCGGTGGCTCTCCTCGAAGCTGAAGACCGGCAGCTCCTCGACATAATGTTGTGGCTTGATGACGACGGGGCACAGCGGGCGTGAATAGGCGTCCGAAGCGCCGCGATAGTACATCGCGACGCCGAAGAAGCCGGCCGAGCCGAACGTCTCGCAACGCGGGTCGATCTCCTCCAAGTGGCGCCGCAACGATTCCTCGCGGTCGTCGATGCAAGAGATAAATTGAAACGTGGGGACCGAATTGTCCCCGGGCGCCTGGTCAAGCGTGCGGCGTTCGGGAACGTACCTGGCCAGCGCATCGAGTGCGCGGTTGCGGTACGCGCGCTCGTAGGCCAGGTGCAGCGTTCGCCGCCGTTCCAATTGGGAGAACGAATCGACCTCATGGGCCAGGCGACCCCACGTTTGCAGCGGCAGACGGAAAAATTCCTCCGGCTTCAGCCCCAGCATTTGCGCGAGTTGGAAGAACAGAAACGCGCGTTGCACGTTGCCTTCGCCGTTGCCGGCCGAGCGCTGTTGGAGTGCCGCGTCGCGAAGGCCTTGCAACGGCCCGCGGCGCCCCAAGTGTTCTTTCGCGATATGAGCCGCCGCGAAGCGATCGAGGAGCAGCCGAATCGCCAGGAATTCGACCAGACTTCCGCGGGGCGCGGGACGCACGGCCCAGTCGGCGTTCGTCTCCATTTGCCAGATCATTCCCGCCCATCCGCGCAATGCGAGCAACGTCTCCAAGAGAAAGTGCTCGCGATGCGGCTCTTCAACGCCCAGCACGTCGAGCGATTCCTCGATCGAGGCGAGCGGCCCCACGGCGTCGTCTTGCAAGCGTCGAAGTTCGGATCGAAGACCCCGCGCCCAGCGCGGCAAGACGCCTCCCGGCAAACTGTAAAGCGCCAGGTACGAGTGGTAAAACCCGCGATCCCGCTCCGGCAGCGGCCAATGGGCGAATCCCTGATCCAAAAACGCCGAACAGAAGCGAATCAAGACGTCGTGGACCAGCTCGTCGCTGTCCTGACCGGTCGCATCGCGGAGCGCGTCGCGATGGCGCAGAGGCGCGGCCGGCGGCGGAGCAAGCCGTTGACCGCGCTCGACGCCGATACAGCAAACTCGCCAGAGGAGTTGCAGCGTAAACGCCTCCCAAGTCGCTTCGCTCCATTGTTCAATCGACGACGCGCCAAACCGATTGAGCAGCTCCGACACGAGCGCGCCGGCCTCGTTCGATTTGACGTCGGCGGCGACTGTCGTCGCGCAACACTCGGCGCCGAAGTCGCGCATGATCCAGCGGCGCGTGCCGTCGATTGTGCGCCGGCGGAGGTGCGCCGGGACGTCGGCGCGGAATTTTCGCAACGCGTCCGTTTCGGCGACGATCCAGCGAAGCTCGGCGCCAGGCGCCAGCCGCAGGGGAAATTGCAGCATGGCCAGCCGCAAATAGAACCGCGTGCCTAGCAACCCGATCAGGTCGTCGGCTCGGTCCCCCAAGTCGTCGTGCAAGACGGCCGCCAGATCGTCGGGCCGGATGCGTCCGCGAGCCAGCTCGCGGCGATAACGCTCTTCGGCAAGGTACGGTTGGCAATCGTAGACCTCTGACGCCTGCTCCAGCGCCGCGGCAAACGGCAGGTCCTCAAACGCATGCAGCGTATTGTGGTGGACGAAGACCGACAGCGGTCCCTGCGACGGCAGCAAGTGAGCTGCGTGCTGGATCAAACGTTCGAGGTCGCGATCGCGGTGCGCGGAGGTGCGCACGTCGACGGCCGCTGGCGTGCGGTGCGGCACGGCTGTGTCTGGCAAGGAGGGCGAGCCTTGAGAGTGCGGGGCAGGATCGTGGCGGGGTCGTCGCGATCCACAGGGGCGCGACGACATGACGTGCAGCGATCGCTGGGCAGGACCAACGATCGAGCCGCGGACAGGCTCGTTTTGTATACGCGGCGAAAAATTCTCATGCCACGCCAGCGAGGTTACAATTCCGAAAGTATGATCCGGCTAGCGGCGGAGACAAGGTCAATTTCAGCGTGTTTTGGCAGCGAGCGCCGGGGATCCGTCCGCTGCGCCGCGCAGGCGTCGATTCCCCCTTAAGTTATAATTCAGGCGGGGGAACTGCCCGGCTCGCGACGCATGCACGCACTCTCGTCACCGCCGACTTCCAGCCACGCGTCCGAAACGAAAGCGGGCGCGACGCGCATGGACATCCTTCTCGTCGAAGACGATGACGTCTTAGGCAAAGCCCTGACGCGCGGGCTCGAAGAGTCCGGGCACCGCTGCACATGGGTCAAGAACGGCGAGAAAGGCTTCGCGTGCGCCGCGACGCAGAAAAGCGACACGATGATCCTGGATTTGATGCTGCCGGATCGCCCCGGGCTGGATGTGCTTCGGGGGCTGCGGGCTCAGGGAGTTCGCACGCCGGTGCTGATTTTGACGGCGCTCGGGTCGGTCGACGAACGCGTCGACGGGCTGAACGCCGGCGCGGACGACTATCTGATCAAGCCGTTCTCGTTCCCTGAGTTGCTGGCGCGGCTGGCGGCGATCTCGCGGCGGTCGATCAACCTGACGAGCCAGCAGTTGGTCGTCGGGCCGTTGTCGCTCGACCTGTCGCTGCGGCGCGTGAGTCGCGACGGCGTCGAGATCGACCTGACGCCCACGGAGTTCAGCCTGCTGGAGTTCCTGATGCGGAACGCCGGGCAGGTGCTCACCCGCAAGATGTTATGCGAGCATCTGTGGGACTCGTACTGGGAGGGCGTGACCAACGTGATCGAGGTGCACGTCACGCGGCTGCGGGCCAAGATCGACCGCGACTTCGACCAGCCGCTGCTGCAAACGGTTCGCGGTCGGGGGTATGTGCTGCGCGGGGCGTGATTCAACTCCCACTCCCTTCGGGAGAGGGTTGGGGTGAGGGTACAGCGTGGACCAGCTTTCCCCTCACCCTGCCCTCTCCCAGAGGGAGAGGGTATCGTGAGCGCCATGAGCAGCCGCCCGCCGACCATGTCGACCGTACCGCAGCATAAGTTCTGGAAGACGCTCCGCTTCCGGTTGGCGGTGTGGAACGCCGCGGCGGTCGTCGTCACGGCGCTGCTGACGCTGATTGGGCTGCGGCAGGGCGTGCAATGGGCGTTGCTGCACGAAGTCGACCAGGTGCTGGTGGACGACGCCCACGAGATTGCCCTGGCTCTGGACGGCGCCGCGCTGACGGACCTGCCGCAGCTCAAGGAGGAACTGCTGCGCAAGGCCGTGGGGCACAAGCAGCGCGGCTGGTGCGTCAAACTGTGCGATCGCGACGAGCGGGTCGTGTGGGCCACGCCGGGAGCTCCGGAGGAAACGCCGCAAGTTGCGGCCGCGGATCAGGGGCTGCCGTGGACGCACGGCGAATTCCGCGTGGTGCGTCGCAGCATCCCCGAGTCGGTTGCGGGGATTGAAGCGATTCGCGTGGGCGCCACGCTCAACCATGTGTACGACGACGTCGCGCGGATCGATCGCTGGGTGATGTTGGCGGCCGGGGCCGTGATGCTAGCCGCGCCGTTGTGCGGCTACTGGCTGGCGGCGCGGGCCGCGCGCACCGTGGGCGAAATCACGGAAGCCGCCTCGCGGATGCGGCCGGCGCACCTCGAAGAGCGCCTGTCGATTCGCGGGACGGGCGACGAGCTCGACCGGCTGGCGACGACGATCAACGGGTTGCTCGATCGCATCGCGGAGCACCTGGCGCGGAAACGCGACTTTCTGGCGAACGCCGCCCACGAGCTGCGCACGCCGCTGGCGGCGATTCGCAGCTCGGTCGAGGTGACTCTCGCCAGCGAGCGATCGCCTGAGTCCTATCGCGAGCTACTGGTCGACATCATCGAGGAGGGCGCGGCGCTGGAGACGCTCGTCAACCAGCTTTTGTTGATCTCGGAGAGCGAGGGCGATCGGGAACGCCGCGAGTGGCAGCCCACGCCATTCGACGAGGTTGTGACGAAGGCGGTCGACATGTTCCGCGGAGTGGCCGAGACGCGGGAGACGATGCTGATGATCGAACGGCTCGACCAGTCGATCGTGCTGGGAAATCGGGCGCACCTGCGGCAAGTCGTGAACAACCTGCTCGACAATGCGATCAAGTACACGCCGCCGGGCGGGCGCGTCGAAGTACGGCTGACGGTCGATCCAAGCGGCGAGACGACGCGGCTCTCGGTCGCCGACAACGGGCCGGGGATCGATGCGGCTGACGTGCGCGTGGTTTTCGACCGCTTCTTTCGCACCGATCGGGCGCGGAGCCGGGACGAGACGCACGGCGCCGGACTGGGGCTGAGCATTTGCAAGAGCGTCGTCGAATCGCATCACGGGGCGATTCGGTGCGAGTCGATGCTAGGGCGCGGGACGACGATGATCGTGGAGCTGCCGACGTTGAATGGGAAGGGAGCAGGGGCGTTGGCGGGGGGCGCGCGGCATCAGGACGATGCCGGCTAACACGATGGCGGGCCGGGCGGGCCAACCGAAGGGGCGCAATTACGCCGGGGCAGGGAGATCGAGGTAGATGGCGCCGTCTTCGACGGATAGGCCGACGCCCGCGGCGGCGGCGGCTTCCTGGAGCGCCGCCTGGAGCATAATCACCGGGTCGCGGCTCACGTCGAGTCGCCGCATTAGACCGTCGCCCTTTTTGTCGCCGATGGTGAGCGTGATTTTGAGTCCCCGCCGTTTGCATTTCAAGCGCGTACCGTCTTCGAGCTTGGCGTTCATCGGCTTGAGGTAGGCGTCGACGTAGTGGACTCCAATGCCCGATTTATCCCCGGTGCGGGCGGGAAGCTTGTCGAGAGCGGCGGCGCTGGCGTCGCAGAGCTTGATTCTCATGCCCGATGCGGTGGCTGGAGAGAGACCCATGAGTGCAGTATGACACAGGCTCATCGGTCACTCCAGGGCGCCGGCGGCTGCCCGGCGGCGTAGGAAGGCGTCGACCGCCCCGCGGAAGGCGCGGATGTGGTCGGGCGTGCTGCCGCAGCAGGCGCCGACGATGTTGGCGCCCGTCTCCAGCAGGGGCACGACGCCGAGGACCATTTCCTCCGGCGTTTCGTCGTACACGACTTTCATGTTGACCAGTTGCGGCTGGCCCGCGTTGGGCTGGGCCATGATCGGCAGGAGAGTCGCCTGCTTGTAGCGCTCGACGGCCTGCCGGGCGCGCTCCATGTCCATCCCCGTGCCGCAGTTGAGCGCCACGACGTCGGCGCCGTGATCCTGCATGAACTCAGCGGCGCGCTCGGGGTCGACGCCCATCATCGTGCGGAACGTGGAGCCATCGAGCGTCACGTCGTAGGCCATCGAGCCGATGATGCACGGGGCGCCCGCTTCGCGCGCGGCTTGCAGTGCGAGGGCCAGCTCTTCAAGCGAGGTTTGCGTCTCGACGATGATGGCGTCGGCGCCGGCGTCGACCAGCGCGCGCGTTTGCTCCTGGAACGCCGCGCGGACCTGCGTCTCGGTGAAGTCGCCGTAGGGTTCCATGAGCCCGCCGAAGGGGCCGACGTCGCCGAGCACATAGCCGTCGCGCTTCCCGAAGGCCTCGCGGGCGATGGCGACGGCGGCGTGGTTAATTTCGGCGACGCCGTCAGCCTGGCCGTGGCGGTTGAGCATGATCCGCGAGCCGCCGAAGGTGTTGGTGATGAGGCAATCGGAGCCGGCCTCGGCGTAGCGGCGCTGGATGGCAAGCACACGCTCGGGGTGGGTGAGATTCCACGCCTCGCCGCAGCCGCCTTGTTCGAGCCCGGCGAACATGAGCTGCGTGCCCATGGCGCCATCGCCCACGAGCGGTCGTTCCTTGAGTGCTTCGAGAAGTGGCTTCTTCATCGAACCACGCTCTCCCGGGGTACAGGCCCGCCGCGGCGGCGTTCGCGCTCGGCCAGCGCGTAATGAATCGTTTCGAGCACCAGGGCCCACTTGTGTTCGCGGCTGTCGGCGTCGCAGTAGCAGCCGGCGGCGCACGCCGGGCGGCTCCAGGCGAGCACGTCGTCGAGTCGTGCGCCGGCGAACGGACGCTCGTCGGCGATGGCAGCGAGCAGGCGATCGCCGTCGTCGAGGTAGCGGCACATGTGGCGGTGGCCGTCGTCGCCGGGGGCGGGACCGCAGTGCTCGAACTCGATGGGATAGCCCTGATCGCGGGCGCCGAGTCGGACGGTGTAGTCGAAGGCCAGCGGCCGGCCCATGTTCGTGCACGTGGTGCCGTCGTAGCGGAAGCGAGCTTCGATCTTGCCGTCGTCGCGGTCCACCAAGGCAAGCCGTTCGTGCGTCCAGCGGGCCAGCGCCTTGGCGTTGACGCCGTAGCGCGCGGCGAGGTTGAGCGGCGACGGGGCGAGCGGCGTTTTGGCTTTCGCCGCTGCTGCGAAGCCGTTGGCGGGCACGGGCGCTTCAACGAATCGAAACGGCGACGGGCCGCGGTAAGCGGCGCGGCGGTAGTCGCACCGCGCAAACGAGCACGTTTCGCACGGCGAGAGATCGGTCAGCGGTCGCACGAGATCGACGCGCTGCGTGAGGCCAAACACGGCCAGCAGCGACTTTTTCGGACGCAACATTCCGGAGTCGAGCGGCGCCAGCCGCCCCGGCAGCGCGTGGCCACTGGAGCGTTGCAGCAGCGCGACGAGGCGCGGCTGCTCGGCCACGTCCCACTGCGGGTAGCCCGGGCTGTAGTGCGGCAGGACGGCCAGCGCCTGGCCGTCGGCCCAGGCGCAAAGCCGGGCGCCGGTGTCCGTTGTGAGGTGCTCGACGACGGCGGAGCCGTAGACTTCGAGGAAGAAGTACTCGTCGGGCTTCTCGTCCCACCACGCGGCGGCGGCGGCGGCTTCGACTTCGGGTCCGGCGCTCACGGCGGCGAGCACCACGGCGTCGGCCTCGGCCTGCCGCAAGACGCTCGCCAAGGGCGGCGTATCGAACGACTCGCCGTCGATCGTCACGGCGCCATCGTCCAGCTCGACCTGTTCGACCTGGCGGGCGTAGATCCACGGGCGCCCATGCTCGGCGTACCAGGCGCGGGCCCAGTCGGCCAGCTCACGGGCCCGGCCTTCGAGCCGATGTCCGCGCGGATAGCCCAGCAGGCGCGCGTACTCGGCGGTCGGCACGTTGACTTCCGGCTGGTGGTCGACCAGTTCGATCATCCAATGGGGGCCGCTTGGGGTTCGACGGGCTTGAACTGGCATCCCTCGACGAAGAAATCGAAGAACTGCGGATGCGTCTCCAGGCGGCAGTGCTCGACGCACTTGACGAGTTTCTCAAGCTCCCCACGCTTGGTGCGCGAGAGCAGGGCGACGCTGGCGCCTTCGATGGCGGCGTTGCCGACCTGCATGAATTTTTCGTCGGCGATGTTGGGGACCAGGCCGATCCGCTTAGCCGCGGCGACGTTCAGCCGGTGACCGAAGCCGCCGGCCAGGTAGAACTTGTCGACGGCGTCGAACTGCACGCCGTAGTTGCTGAAGACGGTGAGCAGCCCAGCGACATTGGCGCCCTTGGCCTGGGCCAGTTCGCTGGCGTCGCTTTCCTGGAAGAAGAGGCCGGCGCGCTCGTCGAGCGTGATCCGCTCGCTTTCCTGGAAACGGCCCAGCTCGTTCATCAGTTCGCTGCGGACCAACTCGGAGAGAAGATCGATGAGGCCCGAGCCGCAGATGCCTTCAGGCGCGGCGTCGCCGATGACGCGGAGGCGAAGCGAGCCGTCGGCGTCGAAGGCGACGGACTCGATGGCGCCGTCGAGCCCCGGCATGCCGCAGGCGATGGTTCCGCCCTCGAACGCCGGCCCCGCGGGGCACGAGGCGGCGAGGATGCGGTCGCGATTGCCGACGATCAACTCGGTGTTCGTGCCGATGTCCATGATGGCCACGAGCCGCGGCTCGTGGGCGAGATCGACGGCGAGCATGCAAGCGGCGGCGTCGGCGCCCAGGTGGCCGCTGATGATCGGCAGGCCATACACGCGCGCCTTGGGGTGAATTGGCAGCAGGCACTCGCGTCCGGTGGCCGTCAAGCTCGTGGTCGTGCGCTGGCCCGCGGCCATTTCGATCTCGGTGATCGACTGGTAGGGGCTCTGGCCGATCGAGTGCACGCTGTGGCCGAAGAAGATGTCGCGCATCGTCGAGTTGCCGACGACGACCAGCTCGTAAATTGTTTGCGGATCGACGGGGAATTCTTCGATCGCGTGTGACACGTAGCCGGCCACCGTGCGGCGGAGCAGCTTGCCGCGGTGGTGCGTGTCGTAGTGAATGCGGGCCATTACGTCGGAGCCGCCGAACCGCTGGGGATTCTCGAACGAGGAATCGGCGAGCAGCTCGCCGGTTTCCAGGTCGAAGAGGCGGAGCACGATCGTTGTCGTGCCGAGGTCCATGGCGAGGCCGTAGAGGCCGGCGTGCGACCGGGCGATCTCCCGGCCGTCCATGAGGACTCGGTCGCCGGCGCGCGTGACGGCGGGATCGAGCGTGTCGCGCCGCCGATGAGCGGCAAGCTGGCGAGCGTGTCGCTCGATGCGCATGTGGCTGCGGCGCATGGTGTGGCACTGGACTTCGCCCTCGCCCGCGACAACGCGGCACTGGCAGGAGAGGCGAAAGGCGTCGCGGAGGTGGCACTCTTCATCGGTGCGCGGGGTGAGCAGGTCCATCCCGGCGACGATTTCGACGAGACACTCCTTGCACTTGCCTTGCTTGCGGCAGGAGGTGGGAATGGCGACGCCCAGCGACTCGCCAAGCTCGAACAGCGACGGCCCGGGGGGCGTCGTAGTCGTTTGGCCGTTGATGGAGATTTTTACCGACATCACGCTCGATCCTGGAACGTCACCACTCCGCCGCCGCTTCCAACTCCGCGACGACCGCTTCCGCCACTTCTTCCGCAGAGCCGTCGCGATCTTGCTCCTCGCTCCACTGCCACTGGGCCAAGTAGTCGTCCGCGCTGCGCAGGCCGCGTTCCATGGCCGCGTCGTCGATGCGGGCGGCGAACCTTGGCGGCATGAGCACGCTTGCTTCGCCGCCGTCGTCGTCCTCGGCTTTCACTTGGGACGGAATTTCCTGCCAATAGAGCACGCGATAGCTGGCCACGGCGGCTTACTCCTTCCCCGCGAGCCGGAGGAACAAGTCGACGGCGGCCGAGGCGTCGGCGCCGTAGCCGTCGGCGCCGATTTCGTCGGCGAACATCTGGCTGATCGGGGCGCCGCCCACGGCCATTTTGACGTCGCCCTGGCCAGCCGCCTGGAAGCCATCGATCACCGTTTTCATGTAGGTCATCGTCGTCGTGAGCAATGCGCTCATGCCGATGATCGTCGGCTGGCACTTCTCGGCGGCGGCCATGAATTTCTCGACGCTCTGGTCGACGCCGATGTCGTGGACCTCGAACCCGGCGCCCTCGGCCATCATGCAGACGAGGTTCTTGCCGATGTCGTGCAGGTCGCCGCGCACCGTGCCCATGAGCAGCACGCCCGCGGGTTTTGTCGTGGAGTCCTTGGCGGAGAGCAGGGGCTTGAGCACGGCCATGCCGGCCTTCATCGCGCGGGCGGCGATGAGCACCTCCGGCACGTAGAGCACGTTGTGCTTGAAGTCCTCGCCCACGACGCTCATGCCGGCGATGAGTCCCTCGGTGAGCACCTCCTGCACGGGGCGGCCGTCGGCCAGCGCCTCGGTCGTCATGTCGGCTACGGCCTGGGCGTTGCCCTCGTACAGGCACTGGTTCATGAGGGCGTAGTCAACCACGAACTGCTGCTCCTGCCGCGGCGCGGCTGGCGTTGAACTCTTCGAGCGCTTCCTGCATCGCGAGAATGTTCTCGCGCGGCATGCCGGGGCTGGTGCCGCCGCCGACGCTGAGGATGATCCCCTCGCCGCCGGCGCCTTCGAGCACCTCGAGCGTGGCGTCCTTCACTTCCTCGGGCGTGCCGCGCACGCCGATCTCCAGTGGGTTGACATTGCCCATCAGGCACATGCGGTCGCCCACGCGCTCTTTCACCTCGCGGATGTCTTTCTGCTTGCCCCAGTTGAGCACGTGGAATCCGCAGTCGGGCAGGTGGTCGAGGCAGGCATCCACCTCGGCGTCATTGTGGTAAATCTTGACCCAATCCTCCGGGAAGGCGTCGCAGATGCGCTTCAGGTAGGGGTGGGCGAATTCTTCGTAGTGCGCTTCGTTGATGAACCCGACGATGTCGTCGAGGATAAAGATCCCCTCGACCGTGTCGCCCATCGCCTTGTGCTGGGCCTTGAGCCAGTCGATGACCACGCGGGTGCAGAGGTCAATCAGCCGGTGGGCGCCCTTGGGGTTCTCGACCAGGTCGATCATGAAGTCCGTCGTGTTCCGCACGAAGCCGGCCGTACAGAGCGGCCCGCGGGAGGTGACCAGCGGCAAGAGGTAGCCGTGGTCGAGGATGCGCTGCCGCTGCATGGCGATGCGGTGCAGCGTAAGCGCCGCGAAGCCGTCGGCCTCCACTTCGTACTCGGGGAAGTTGTCGATGTCGTCCAGGTGGTACAGCGTGTGGTACTCGCTGGGCGTGTTGTCCTGCCAGAACTTGATCTTGGCGCCCAGCACCGACGGCTCGGCCGCCATGCCGTACTCCATCCACCACGAGGGGATGAAGATTATGTCGGGGTACTCGCGCATGATGCGCAGGTTCGACTGGAACCACAGCTCGGGGTCGAGATAGTAGTCGAGATGCTTGATGCCGAGGTAGCCGGGGATCCAGGGGCTGTCGACGATCAGCGCCATGGGGATTTTATCGAGCCGCTCGAGTCGGGCGGCTCGTTTGAAGATGTCCCATTGCTCCGGCAACATGGCGATTCCTCTATTTGCGTATCGTTGATCTTGTTGATTTCGCGGGTTCGTCGTGTGGTAGGGCGGCCGGCTGGGCGCGTCACATGCGCTCCAGCCGACCGCCGCTGCCCCACAACCATTTCAAGTTGTCTGCCGCGGCAGGCGGTCGTCTTTCAGTTGGTCGATCCCGTTTGGTGAACGCTTTCCGGCGGACCGAGGTAGCTGTCAGGCACGTCGCCCGCGGCGACGACGAGCCGCTCCAGCACGACCCCGGGGTCGACCATCCAGTACTTCAGCACATGCTCGCCCGGCGCGGCGACGGCGTGCGTAGTTTCGGTCACGTTGATGTTGTCGCCCACGTTTCGCTCCCAGGCTTGCAGCGAGTCGTCTGCGTTGATGTTCACGATCTGCGGCTCCGCGTCGTCGATCGATACGGCGTAACGGCGGCCGTCACCGGCGGTGAAATCGAGCGTCGGCGCCACGTGAGCCTGCACGCGCACGTCGCCCGATTGGAACAGGTGGATGCGGTACTCCAGTCGCGGCGCGTCGCCGCCGGGCGTTTGCCGCGAGGCAGTGACTGGGAACGGCGTGACGGCCGAGAGCGTGCGGCCGAGGTCGCGGATCCGCTGCCAGCGAATCGGCGGGGCGTCAACGGCGCGCGTGAAGTGCTCAGCCTCGATTGCGACGCAGCCGTGGGCTTCGACGAAGCCGCGGATGCGCTCGGCAACGTCGGCCGCCGGCTTGTTGGCGGTCGCGTGCACGACGACGCGCTGGTCGTTGGGCCCCGTGACGGTGATCGCCGCGTCGTGGACGCCCTCGGGCGCCTTGTTCCAATCGACGCTCACCTCGACGCGGCGTTCCGTCTCGATCGCGCCGCGGGCGTCGGCGATCACGATCCACGGCGCATTACACTCAATCGAATAGTCAAACGGCGCCCGGCCGCGATTGAAGATCTCAATGTAACGAGTCGTCAGTGCATCATATGGGCTGAACGCCGGCAGCACCGCCTCGCCCTCCTCGCCCGGCCACCACGAAGTGGAGCCTTCGACCGCGACCGCCATCTCGGCGCTCGCGGCCAGATCGATCCGCTTCACGCGCGGCAACTTATTCTTCCGCGGTTCCTGCCAGGAGGTGTAGCCGATGTGCGTTTGATCCATCATGTGCCGCCATTTGCCACCCGCGAGTTCTTCGTTGTATTGGCGGCACAACTCCGCGTCGCGGGCAAACAACTCGTCAACGCGGGCGGCCAACTCGTTCGCGGCCGCACGGCCTTGCTCCGCGTAAAGCCGGTTGCGGCCCGCTGCAACGTACAACTCGTTGAGATTCGCACACGCCTGCACGGGGAACAGCACGAGCTGGAAATACGCGTCGTGCGCTTCGGGCGGCAACAGCTTGCCGATGCGCTCCGCCTCGGCAACCAGCGCGTTGAAGTCGTCAACCACACGCTCCGCCTCGCGGTAGTTCGTCAGATGGTAGGAGTTGGGCGCGAGCAGCTCCGGCTTGCGCCGCGCGTTGAACTTTGCATACTTGGCGAGAAGGACGCCGATCTCCGCGGCGTGTTGCTCGCCAAATTGTTCCGCGGCCCAGCGGCGCTCGTACTCTGGGAGTCGCCCCGCCGGCCATGCATCGGGGTCCCACGCGTAGTCGAGCAAGAAGTCGATCGGCAATTCCATCGGCTTGACATCGCCGACATTGACGACCCACAGTCGATCGGCGCCAGACTCGTACGCGAGGTGCATCTGCTCCCAGATGCGGGGCAGGGGATTGGTGTTCAGCCACTTGTAGTTCCTCGGCCCGCCAACGTAGTCGAAGTGGTAGTACACGCCGTAGCCGCCGGTGCGCGGCCGGTCGCCGAGCTTGGGGAGCTTGCGGATGTTGCCCCAGTTGTCGTCGCACAACAGGAGCATGACGTCGTCCGGGACGCGCATGCCGCGGTCGTAGTACTCCTGCACCTCTTTGTAGAGCGCCCACATTTGCGGGACGTCTTCGGGCGGGCGGCCGGTCTCCTCGCCGATGATCGCCCGCTGGTCAGCAATGATTCGCTCCAAGAGCGCGATATTCGCATCCTCGGTCATTGGCTCGTCGCCATCGCCGCGCATGCCGACGGTGATCACGCTTTCGTGCGTTCCCATCCGCCGCACTCCTTCGCGCCAGAAGTCGCGCAGCCGCTTTTCATTCGTCTGGTAGTTCCAGGCCCCCTCGCCGTAGCGGCTCCACTCGACATGAGCCCGCATCATCGGCTCGTGGTGCGACGTGCCGATCACGACGCCCAGCTCGTCGGCGAGCCGCGGGCTCTCGGGATCGTCGTCGTAGATCGCCCGGCCCCACATCGCCGGCCAAAGGTAGTTGCCCTTGAGTCGCAGGATCAGCTCGAACACGTGGGCGTAGAACTTCGAGTTGCACCCGCCGAATTTTTCTTGCATCCAACCGGCCAGGGCGGGGGCCTCGTCATTGATGAATATGCCGCGGTACTTCACTTTCGGCGCGCCGCGCGTGTGTCGGCCTGGAAGCACATGCAGGTCAGGGAGCTTGCGCACCGGCACATCGGCCCACCAGTGCCAGGGCGAGACGCCGATTTCGGCCGACAGGTCGAACATGCCGAAGATCGTGCCGCGCTTGTCGCTGCCGGCGATCACCAGGGCGCGGTCGATCCCGGGCAGCGGGTTGTCGACGGATTGGATGACGAACGTTTCCCAGCGACCGGCGAGGCCACGAGGGTCGAGCTTGCCGGCGGCGACCAGGCCGTCGATGAGCGGATTCTTGCCGAGTGTGCCGACGAGCACGACGGCGGCGCCCATGGGCGATTCGCCGCCCGTCGACAACGCCGGCTCGGCGCCAACGACTGCCGCCACATCGGCTTGCACCAACTTCGCTACACGAAGCGCGCCGGGGAAATCCTCGCTGCTGACGAACCATGGCGCGGGTTGTCCGTCGATCGCCAGCGCGAACCGATCGGGCCCGGCGTTGATCGACACGTACGAACCGGCGCCGATCGCCCACGCCACGGGCGCGGCGGGCGTCAAACTGCACAGCGTTACGAGGATTAACAACCGTCGCAAAGCGAAGCGGCACTGCGATCGGGTGGCACGCCCAAGGTCCTCCGCGGGGCGTGACTGAACTAACCCGGACCACGCCCTGCGGCGGACCTTAGGGCGTGCCACCCTAACCAAGGCGGCTCCGAGCAGCAGCAAGGTCCCAGCACTCGGCTCCGGCACGGCGGCATTTGAAGATTGCGACGGCGGCTCGGCGCCCATCCCCAGGTTTCGCTGCCACACCAGGAAATCGTCGCCGTCGCTGTCGCCGTCATCATCGGCGTCGCTGTCGCCGTTGACGCCGAAGTCTTCCTGCCACTGGGCCAGGTCGAGACCGTCGACCACGCCGTTGCCGTCGAAGTCGCCGGGCATCGGCGTCGAAGTCACGAGGGCGTATCCGAGACCATCGAACCACGTGCGGTTGGCGCCAGGGATGCCGCCCGCTCCTGTGCTGGTGACGAAGTCGTCGATGAACACGTCGACTGCGGCGCCGCCTGCGACTTCGGTCCGACCCACATAGGCCCGATAGAGGGCCGCATTGTTGGGGAGCGCGGTGACGACCGCCGGGTCGTTGGGATCGAACTGCGCGGCTTCCGCCTGCTGCGCGCCGTTGTCGCGGAACAGCGACAAGTCATTGACCGCTAGTCCTGCCTGCAGCCGCCAGTCTTGCGCCGGATTGGCCCAAAAGAACGCGAAAATGTCGTACGTCCCGTCCTCTAGTCCGGAAAGCGTCATCTTCAGCGTCGGCGCATTTTCCGTTTGCGTCGTATTCGTCGCGCCAGAGGCGAGAACGTCGCCGCCATTCCCCGCGTCCAGGCGCCAGTGCCACAGATTGTCGGTCGCCGAATTGCCCGCCTCGGCGCCGCTCGGCCCAGAGTCCCAGTCGCCGGCGCCGCTCGCCCGCGTAGTGTTGCTTGTCGTTGCGTCGACGTAGTGGACCGGGCCAACCTGCTCGCCCTTGCGCTCAACGATGCCCACCACTGCCGCGTCCGTGTTGTGCGCCGTCGTGTAGGTTCCGCGAAACCACACGACCGCTCGATTGTCCGCGTCCCACCTCGGGATGATTGGCCGGAAGTTGTCGACCACCGAATTCTGCGTGATCGGCGTCCAGGTCCACGTCTGCCCGTTGTCGGCGGTCACGCCCTTGTAGATCTCATGCTGTCCATCCTGAACTTGATACGTGGGGTTCCAAAAGAAGTCGGTGGGACTCGGGCTCGCGCTGGGACCGCCCGGCGTCAACGGCGGATCGCCCGGGATGCGCGGGTCGAGCGGCGTCGAGATGTACACAGTGTTGGGGTTGCCCGGGTCGATCGCCCCCAACCCCGTGTAATCCTCCTCGGACAGGTACATCAACTTCCCCATCTTGGCGACAGGATTCACGTGCCATGCGGCGCCGTCATACTTCGCATACCACAGCGTGTGGTGATAGAAGCCATTGTTGTCCTTTTCGTTGTCGCCATACGGGC
>JBIOVA010000043.1:0-13598 GCA_044867485.1 Lacipirellulaceae bacterium
ATCGGGACGCGACCGCCGGCTTCCGCCAGCGGCTGTTATTGGTTCAGGGCAGCGTCACCGTCGCCACCATCGCGCGGTGATCGGAAGGGTAGGGCGCCACGACGATGTCCGCGTGCGTTGCGTCTTCGCCCACGACTTCCGCCTTTTCGACCTTCGCACCGCGACCGCCGACGAGCACCAGGTCGATCCGGTCGTGGTGATCCTTCGGATCGTCCGCCTTGGTCAGCGGCGTCCAAGTGTTGCCCGGGCTTGCCACAGGATCGGGATGCACGGCGCGATAAGCGTCGACAAACCCGGCGGCATGAATCGCCGCCGTCGACGGCCACTTCACGGCAATCGGGCACAGCCCGGCGGCTCGCGCCGCTTCCGTCCAGTCGTGCTCCGACGGCTCGTTGAAGTCGCCGGTCACGAAGATTGTCGCCGCGGCGTCGGCGGAATGCACCGCGTGCAATTCCTCAAGCATCGAGTCGACTTGCTTTTGCCGCGCCCCGCGGGCCGCGGCCACCGCCTCCTCGGCCGTGTCGAGGAACGGGTACTCGCCGTAGGGAATGTCGAGCAATTGATACGGCTGATACGGCGCGTCGGGGAAGTGCACGTTGAACAACCACACGCGCCGCCCCGACGGCAGCTCCATCTCGACGCCCCACTTGCGCGGCGTGTTGCCGGTGATCTTGTACCGACTCATCACCGCCGTGTCGTCGTCGCCCTGCGAGAAGTAGTGCCAGCCGAGCTGCTCGGCCACGTTCGCGCCATTGTCGGGCCGCTTGCCGTCGCGCTCCTCGCCGCAGACCTCCTGCAGGCCGACAATGTCGGCCCCCGACGTCTCGACGACTTTGGCCGTCTGCGTGAGCGGCTGTTTGCCCGCCTCGCCGCCGACCCAGACGTTGAACGTCATCACCCGCAGCATTTCGGGCTGTTGCGCGTGCATTGCAGTCGCTGGCGCCAGGCACAGGATGAGGGAACCCGCGAGAATCGTACGGAGTTTCTCAATGCGGAGGAACATGCCTTGCATCCTTCGGGTGCGGATAAGTGCTGTCTGTTTTGCGCGGGGCGCCGGCGGACAACGCCGTGGCCGGATCATACAATGGGGCGAGCCGCCGGTAAATCAACGAATACGCCGAGCCATGCCTGCACAAACTATGTCGAGATTCACGCTCACCGACGAACACCAACGCGCCTTCCGCGAAGACGGCTACGTCATGGCCCGCGGCTTGTTCGACGCGGACGAAATGCGCGGACTTCTGGCGATCGCCAAGAGCGACCAGGCCATCATCGGCGAGGCGTACGTCCGCAAAGACGCCGCCGGCGGCGAGACGCGCCTCGCGGTACGCAACGACCTGGACGACGCCTCGGTCTACGCGGCGATCGTCCGCAGTCGGCGGATTGTCGACGCGCTGGCCGCGCTCCTGGGTGACGAGGTCTACCACTACCACCACAAGATGATGCTCAAGGAGCCCCGCGTCGGCGGCGCCTGGGAATGGCACCAGGACTACGGCTACTGGTACGCCAACGGCTGCCTGTTCCCCGACATGGCGAGCTGCCTGATCGCCGTGGACCGCGCCACGAAAGAGAACGGCTGCCTGCAAGTGATCCGCGGCTCGCACAAGATGGGCCGCGTCGACCACGGGAAGACGGGCGGCCAGGTCGGCGCCGACATGGATCGCGTCAACGCCGCTCTGGAGCGCATGGAGCTCGTCTACTGCGAGATGGAGCCCGGCGACGCACTGTTCTTCCACGGCAACCTGCTGCACCGCAGCGACCAGAACACCAGCGACAAGCCGCGGTGGTCGCTCATCTGCTGCTACAACACGCGGCACAACGATCCGTACATCACCGGCGGCCGGCATCCCAACTACTCGCCGCTGGAAGTGTGGCCGGACGAGCGCGTGCGAAGTACGCTCGTCGGCGCATGAAGTTCCGTAGGACAATCAGGGCGCCACTGCTGGCTCGCCCAGCAGTGAGCAGCGGGCGCCCGGTTCGCACTGCTGGACAAGTCAGCAGTGGCACCCATTCTTGAGGGTTCCTCGTCTATGGCTCGCATCTCGATGCTCGGCACGGGCCTGATCGGCATGTTCTACACGATGGCCCTCCACGGCCATCGCTCGCGGGACCGCGTGCACGTCGTCTACTCGCGCAACGACGAGCGGGCCCGCAAGTTCGCAGGGGAGTGGGACATTCCCAAGCACACGACCAGCCTCGCGGAAGCGGTGAGCGACCCGGAGGTCGACGCGGTCATCATCGCGTTGCCGAACCATCTCCACGAAGAAGCGGTTCTCGCCGCGGCCAATGCCGGCAAGGCGGTCCTGTGCACGAAGCCGCTTGGGCGCAACGCGGAGGAAGCCCTGCGGATGCTCGAGGCGGTCGAGCGCGCCGGCGTGTTCCACGGCTATCTCGAAGATCTCTGCTACACGCCCAAGACGCTCAAGGCGCTCGAATCCGTCCGCCAGGGCGTTGTCGGCAAGGTGTTGTGGGTCCGCTCCCGCGAAGCTCACCCCGGCCCCCACAGCGACTGGTTCTGGAACAAGGAATTCTCCGGCGGCGGCGCCGTCATCGACCTCGGCTGCCACTGCATCGAAATCGCCCGCAACTTCATCGGCAAGGACATTCGCCCGGTGGAGGTCGTCGCCTGGGGAGATACGCAGGTGCATCCCATCGAGGCGGAGGATCACGCCGTGGGCCTCGTGCGGTACGAGAACGGCGCCATCGGTCAGTTCGAGGTGAGTTGGGCCTTCCGCGGCGGCATGGACCTCCGCGACGAAGTGGCCGGCTCGGAAGGCACGATCTGGCTTAACCACTGGCTGCGCACTGGCATGGAGATGTACACGGCCGTCGGACAGTCGGGCTACGTGGCGGAGAAGGCCGAAGGGGGCACGGGGTGGCTGTTCCCCGTGGGCGATGAGCCGAGCGCGCTGGGCTACATCGACATGTTCGCCGACGTGTTCAATGCAATGGAAACCAGCGCCAAGCCCCGCGAGGATTTCTATGACGGCTACGTCGTCAACGCGATCATCGACGCGGTGTACGCCTCGATGCAATCGAAGAAGTGGGAATCGGTGAACTTGCCCGTGTGGCGCGGCCGCGAGGGGGTTGTCAACGTGGCGGTGGTGCGCGACTACGACGCGGAGCACGCGCTGCTCAAAGAGGAACGCATGCCCGACGGCAGCGTGAAGCTCATTCTCCGCCACAAGCAAACGGGACGCGTCACGCACCGCACGGCCAGCACTTAGTTTTCAAGACGAAGACTTTCACCACAGAGGACACAGAGAGCACAGAGGAGAGACAAGGAGAGAAATAGGTAGGAAGCGTCCTCCCCCTGACTTTCTTTCTCTGTGTACTCCGTGCCCTCTGTGGTAAATCCGCTCTTCTAATGCCCGACGTGGTAGTACGTCTCGTAGATGTGCTGGGCGCGTCGGCGTGCGTCGTCCCAGTCCCATGATTCGCGGTCGAAGCGATCGGGGCTCAGGCTCTTCACATACGGCGAGGGGTTAGGTTCGAGAATGGACTCGACCACGTGTCGGCCGATCCCCGCAGAGCCCGACACGCCGTGGGCGTTACAGCCGCCGGCCATCACGAAGCCCTTCACCTTCGCGCTCTCGCCCACGATGAACCGGCCGTCGGGCGTGAACGTCGGCCAGCCCTTGAACACACTCCGCACGCCGAGCTCCTCGACTTGCGGAATTTCGGGCGCAAGCTTCTCGGCGAACCACGTGAGCACGTTCCAGTCGGGGTCAATCGGCGGCGGCTCCACGTTGTCGGCGAACTGCCGCGGGTCGCTCGACATCGCCTCCGGCTCCCACCCGCCGCAGAGAAGCGAATTGATCTCGGCCCGCAGGTAAAGCGTGGAATCCGGAATGCGAATGACCGGCAGCGTCGGTTCGAGCCCTTGCGCGTGCACCGTCACAAAGTATTCATGCCGCACGGGGACGATCGGCAGCTCCAGCCCCACGCTCCGCGCGATGTGATAGGCGTGCGATCCGGCAGCATTGATCACCATCTCGCACTCAATCGGGCCGCGGTCCGTCTCGACGCCCGTGATGCGGCCGTTCTTTACGAGCACCTTTTCGACGGCCGTCTTGGTTTGGAATCGCGCGCCCCATCGCCGCGCGTGGGCGACGTATGACATCGTCAGATCGGAGGGCTGCAGGTAGCCGTCGCTGGGGCACCACAGCACGGCCTGCGCCCGGTCGAAGTTCATGAGCGGCCACTTTTCTTTGGCGGTCGCGTTGTCGATGAACTCCGCCTCCAGACCGGACTCGTCGGCGACCGCCTTCATCCGCTGGAACTCGGCGACCCGTTCCGGCGTGAGCGCCACCCGCAGCGACCCCACCTGCCGCCACCCGGGCCGCGCCGTTTCGTCCCGCTCAAGTTGCGAGAAGGTCTCGACCGACCACATCGCCAGCCGCGTGCGTTCGACGCTGTTGCGCACCTGCCCGACCAGCCCGGCGGCTTGCGGCGTCGTGACCGCCGCTACGGTGGGCTCCTTCTCCACCAGCAGCACGTCGGTCTTGCCGGCCTTGGCGAGGCTGTACGCCACGGCGCAGCCCACGGCCCCGCCGCCGATCACGACAATCTCCGCGCGCTGGCTCGCCATGCATTTCGCCTAATTCAGAAGGTGGGAATTTTACCACAGAGGGCACAGAGAGCACGGAGGCAAAACAAGGACAGGAAAGAGTTAACCGCTCATAAACGCTGAAAAACGCTCATTCCGTTGTCTCATCAGCGTTCTTCAGCGGTTCAATTCTCTCAACACGATCCTTTCTCTCTGTGTCCTCTGTGGTGAAATCTTGATCCGGTTGAGCGCCGCCTCACCTCGCCGCGGCCGACAATTGGTGCAAATACCATCGCACGAATGCGTCGACGTTGTATTCCTTATACGTCGAATACGGGCCCGGGCGGTATCCGCTCGACGCGATGCCGCGTTGGGCCTGCTCGCACAGCGCCCAGTCCTGCTCACTCGTGAGTTGCCAGAACGGCATGATGTCTTCCAGTCGATAGTCGCGCCCTTCGACCGCGTCCTGGTGCACGAGCCACGTAACGCGGACCTTCGTGCGCAGCCGCCCGGCGGGGAGCAGCCGCGTCGACACGCCGTGGTCGCAGCTCGAATGGTTCCACATGTTGGGCAGCGTGCGGATGCGCAAGGTTCCCACGTCGGAGTCTGAGTAGTCGCCCATCAGCGGCGCCGCCTGCCGGCCGTCCATCGTTTCGCTCACCCAGCCTTCGACCAGCGCGGTGCGATTCGCGGCGAACCAGCCGCCCGGGCCCACGTGCGGGAACTCCGTCATGCCCGTCTGTCGATGGCTCACCGCCAAGCCCGCGGCCGCCCACTTGGCTTCGCTGCGGGTCACGGCGTCCGCCATCCGCGCCTTGATCCGCTCGTTGGCGTCGTCGGCATTGAAGTGGTCAAAATTCGCCTTGATGTACTGCGGGTGGTTGACGTTGCAGTGGTAGCACTCGCGGTTGTTCTCCCACACGATCTTCCAGTTTGCGTTCACCTCGTAGTCGACAACCTTCGCCACCTTCGCGCGGTTGAACCCTTGCGGCTGCACATACGGCTCGATCGCCTCGACCGCCGCGTCGAAGTCCGGCGGATTGTCGCTCAGCGACACAAAGATGAGCCCGCCCAGCTCCCGCACCGGCGCCTTGAGCAGGCCCAACTCGCTCTTGTCGATCTCCGGCTGCATCCCCCGGCACGAAACCAGCGACCCGTCGCGGCCGTACGCCCACTGGTGGTACGGGCACACAATGCGGCCGACCTTGCCCTGCGGCTGGTCGCACAGCTCCGTCCCGCGGTGCCGGCACACGTTCCACAGGGCCTGAACCTGCCCGTCGTCGTCGCGAATGACGATGAGCGAGTCGGCGTCGACTGCAAACGTCACATAATCGCCAGGCGACGGAATCTCGCATGTGTGGCCGACGAACAGCCAGCCGCGCCGCCAAATGCGCTCCAGCTCTGCACGGTACGCCAACTCGCTGGCGTAGAACTCGCCCGGCAGGCTGTATCCCGGCGTGCGGCTGGCCACGAGCGCGGCCAGCTTCTGATTCTCGTCAGCGGTGAGCGCACCCATACGAATCGTCCGCGCGCAACCGCCGCGGCCTCGTCGAAACCGGCTCGCGAACCACCGTCGCGACGCCATGCTTCATTCTGATCGAGCGCGCGTCACAGACTCAAGCGAGTTTTTGCGCAGCGCCGTCGTGAGAAAAGCGCGACAACCGTCAACTCGTCGGCGGCTTCGCGCGCCACAACGGCGCCAGGATCGCCGACGACGCGATCAGGCCCACGACAAATACGCCGAACAGCGCCGTCCAATCCGTCTCCGTCGTCATCACGCCCGGCAAATAGCCGCCGAGAATTCCGCCGATCGACCCGACGCCGTTGACGAATCCCGTCGCCGTCCCGGCGCCGCGCTTCGTGCCGAAGTCGATCGCGGCGGTCGCGGAAATCACCGTATCCGGGCCGAACAGAAAAAAACCCACCAGGAAAAAGAACGTCCGCATCATCCACACGCTGTGGATCTCGGTGAGGCCCACGAACATGATCGCCGCGGTCGCCAGCAGCGACATCACCGCCACCGGAGCCCGCCGCGACTGAAACAACTTGTCGCTCAGATACCCGCTGGCAATCACGCCGAGCAACCCGCCGATCGGCATCGCCGCGGCCGTCATCGAGCTGTCGTACGCGTCGCTCCCCAAGCTCTCGGCGACGTACTTCGGCCCCCAAAAATAAAATGCGTAACGCGTCAGCTTGATCGAAAAATACGCGAAGGCCAACAGCCAGATGCTCGGCGTCCTAAGCACTTCGCCCACGATGCGCCACGAATGGTCGGCGGCGATGTGCGCAGGGTCCTCATCGCCCACCAGCGACTGCGGCTCCCCTTTGTACTCCTCGATCGGCGGCAAGCCCACGTCCTCGGGCCGGTCGCGCAGCAGCAGCCACGCGAGCACGAACACGACCGCCACCACGGCCGCCGGCCCCCAAAACGCCGCCGGCCAGAACGGAACAATCGGCGGGCCCTGTTCGCCCGCAGGCCGGGCGTGTCCGAAAATCTCCATCAGCAGACCGGCAAACGGCAGCGCCGCCGCGGCGCCAACCGTGTAGTGCGAGCACCACCAACCGATGACGCGTCCCCGCTCCTTGAGCGAAAACCAACTGCTCATCGTCTTCGACGTGTTGCTCCACCCCGTCGACTGCGCCACTCCCTGCAGTACGGCAAACGCCAGAAACGCCGTAAGCGTCGTTGAGAACCCCGACCCGATCGCCGCCAGCACGCTCAGCGCCAATCCGAACAGCAGAATCCGCCGCGGCCCGAACCGGTCCCCCAGCGCGCCGAACAAGAACTGCCCCAGCATGTACGTCGTCAGGTACGCCGAGTCGACCCAGCCGAAGTGCGCGCGGCTCAGCGACACCGCGGGATCGTCGCCCAGCGCCACCTTGGCCACGCCGAACGACTGCCGCGTGAAGTACAGCGTGGCGTAGATCAGCCACGTGATGCCGAAGATCTGCCAGCGCCAGCGTTCGTATCGCGGATTCAACGCATCGCTCCTCGCAAGGGCTGGCGCCGACGCCTCTTCGGCTGCAAGCATGTGGCGTGCATCATGCACCCCCGCCGCCGTGGAGGATAGCCCGCGGAGGCGCTCTCGCAACGTTCCGCGGCAAATCGTCAATCGCGATGCGCATTTTTCCGGTATAGGCCAGCCGCGCAACTCCCGATAATGAGTCGCCCAAAGTTATCAACTAAACGCCTGCACGGGGCGCCACTGCTGGCTCGTCCAGCAGTGCGATGCGGGTACCAGGCGCCCACGAATGCGCAGCCAAACGCATGCAAAAGGAACAAGCGATGCAATACCCCAAGATCGGCGAAGCGCTCGTCCGCGGCGAGCGGCACAAACTCTCCGCCGCCGAGCCTGAGCTAATGATCGGCGACCTCAACGGCCCGGTCGGCGTCGCCTTCGCCACGCTGCTGGGCGGACAGGTCGAGGGGCACACCCGCGTACTGGCCCTGCTCAATGGCGACGTGGCCGTCAAACCGGCGACGCTCATGGTCAGCAAGGTCACCGTCAAGAAGAACAAGTACACGAACATCCTCATGGGCTCGGTCCAGGCGGGCATCGCCAACGGCGTACTCGACGCCGTGCGCGACGGCACGATCCCTCGCGACGAGGTGGACAAAATCGGCATCATCGCCGCCGTCTGGCTGTACCCCGAGGTGATCGACGCGAAGGACCTCGACTTCGAGGACATGTTCAACACGCACCGCAAAAGCATGCACGCGGCCATCCGCAAAGCCATGCGCGGCGAGCCCTCGATCGACTGGTTGCTGGAGAACCAGCACAAGATTGTGCACAGCTACCACAAGAAGGGCTTGGACGGCGCGCTGTAGGCGACGCGGGAAGGCGGCGCACGCCGCGACGCGCGTTTTGCCATTCGATTTGCGCCCCGGGCCATGTTGAATCCTGGACCTCCAAATTAGACTCAAAGCTGTCGGTGCGCCGCCTCGCGGCCGACGTTCCGCCGCTACTCACACGCCCACGGGATCAGGCCGAAATCACCATGCCCCACGCCCCCACCGCGGACGTGATTATCATCGGCGCCGGCGTCGCCGGGCTCAGCACCGCCATGCAACTCTCCCGGCGCGGCGCCCGGGTGATCGTCCTGGAGCGCGAACGCATCGGCAACGGCTCCACCGGCCGCGCCGCCGGGTTGCTTGGCCAACTGCGCGGCAACGTCGAACACACCCGCATGCTCATCGACGGCCTGGCGATCGTCCGCGAGTTGGAGCAGCTCGCCGGCGTAGAAATCTTCGTCCAAACCGGCTCGCTCCGCATTGCCGAAACGCCCGAGCGCGTTGCCGAGATTCGGTCGCTCGTGGAGATGGGCAAGTCGATCGGTTTCGACATCGACGACATGCCGATCGCCGAGGTCGCCAACCGCCTTCCCTACATGTGGACGGGCGACCTGCTCGACGCCTGCTACTGCCCCACCGACGGCCACATCCAACCTGCCGAGCTCGTCAGCGCGTATCTGAAGGTCGGCAAGCAACGCGGCGTCGAAATCCACACGCACTCCCCGGTTATTGAGATTCTCGTCGATCGCGATCGCGTCACCGGCGTCCGCACGCCGCAGGGCGAGTTCCACGCCCCAGTCGTTCTCAACGCCGGCGGCCCGTGGTCGTACCTCAACGCCGAACTCGCCGACGCCGTGCTTCCCACCGCCGCCATCGGCCACTACTACCTCACCACGCGGCCCGATCCGGCGCATCCCGTCGACCGCCTCAGCCCTGCGATCCGCGACCGGCACTATCGCCTTTACACGCGGCCCGAAAGCGGCGGCCTGATCGTCGGCATCTACGACTCGGAGCCCGACCTGCACAATATGCGGAACCTGCCCCGCGACTTTGACATGTCGCGGATGAAGGCCGCCCGCGACTCGCTGCAAGTCGCCCGGCTCATCGAGGCCGCCAACGCCCGGTTCCCGTGGATTGACGAGCGCACCCCGATGACGATCACCACCGGGATCATGACGTTCACGCCCGACGCCCGCCCGTTCTGCGGCGAGATGCCGAACCTCAAGGGCCTGTTCCACGCCTCGGGGTTCAGCGGCCACGGCATCGTGCAAAGCCCAGCGATCGGCCTCATCATGTCGCAATTGATCCTCGACGGCGAAAGCACCTACGACTGCGCATCGATCGAGGCCGATCGCTACTTCGACATGCCCGGCTACGTCCGCCGCGACGACATCGAGCAGAAGTGCGTCGACATGGCGGGCAACTACTATGGCAAGGTGGAGCGCGCCACGCCCGCCGCTTCCACGCCGGCCCCCGTCGTCGCGGCCCGGTAGCGATCACGCCCACGTCTGGTTTCTTTCAGCCGGAGATTTACCACAGAGGGCACAGAGCACACAGAGAGGGAAAGAAGAGCAATGTATGCTATTTAGCGTCTTGTTTACTCTCCTTCGATCTCTGTGAACTCTGTGCCCTCTGTGGTTAATTCTTAGAAAATGTGCGGTCAGTAAGTCAGGACATCCATTAGTTGAGCGGCGATGAAGATTCTCGTTCCCACCAAGCGCGTCCCGGACACCGATCAGAAGATCGCCGCCGCGCCCGGCGGCACGCACGTCGCCGTCCAGCATCTGCCGTTTGTCGTCAATCCGTTTGACGCAATCGCGCTGGAAGAGGCGGTTCGCATCAGCGAGCGCATGTCCGAGCCGGTGGAAGTCATCGCGGTCGGCATCGGCGAGCCGGACTACGAGCAACAGCTGCGCACCGCCCTCGCGATGGGCGCCGCCCGAGCGATCCGCGTTGCTTGCGACGCGCCGCTCGACCCGTGGAATGTGGCTCGCCTGCTGCACGCGATCGTCGTCCGCGAAGCGCCCGAGCTGGTGCTCATGGGCAAACAGGCCGTCGACGACGACGCGAATCAAACGGGCCAGATGCTCGCCGTGCTGCTCGATTGGCCGCAGGCCACGTTCGCCTCGCGCGTCGAACTGCTCGAAGGCGAAATTCGCGTCAGCCGCGAAACCGACAACGGCATCGACACCGTCCGCCTGCCGCTGCCCGCGGTCGTCACCGCCGATCTACGACTCAACGAGCCGCGCTATGCCTCGATGGCCGGCATTATGAAGGCTCGCAAGAAACCGCTCGACGTCCTCACCGCCGAGGAACTCGGCGTGTCGATCGAGCCCCGCGTCGAGGTGCTCCGCTACCACTCGGCGGAAACCCAGCGCCGCTGCGAGCGCGTGAAGTCAGTTGACGAACTGCTCGTTCGCGTACCGAGCCTGGCGAGAGCGACAGGTTGAAGGGGCGGCGAAGCAATACAGACGGCCCATCCACGCCTCTCCCAAGGCCTGAAAGGCCGAACTATGATAGCCCAGGGCGCAGCCCTGGGTGACGACATCGTCCTCCAGAATGTTAGCCCTGAAGGGGCGTGATCACGAATCGATCCCGCGAGACTCTCCAAATTCCGCCCTGACAGGGCTTCGGGAATCTGTTGAACCGAAGAGAAATCTGTGCGAACGCTTGTCCTGGCCGAACATGATGGAACCTCGCTTCGCGGGGCAAGCCTTTCTGCATTGGGCTTCGCGCGAACCGTTGCGCAGGCCACCGGCGGCGAGGCCACATGGCTTGTGCTGGGCCACCAATTGGACAGCGTCGCCAAGGAGGCCGCCCGCTACGCACCCGTCCTCGCCGTCGATTCGCCCGCGCTCGACGCGCCGCTGGCCGAGCCGCTGGCGCGCATCATCGCCGCAGTCGTCAAACAGCGCGGCTTCGAGTTGCTCGCCGCGGCGTCAACCACCTACTCAAAGGATGTGCTGCCCCGCGCCGCGGGACTTCTCGGCGGAGCCATGGCCAGCGACGTGCTTCGTCACGAGCTCATTGACGGCCGTCTGACCTACGACTGCCCGCGCTTCGCCGGCGCCGTGACGGCAACGCTCCGCCTCGCGGGTTCGCCGCAGATTGTTACGGTGCGCGGCTCGTCCTACGCCGCCGCCGAGGAACTTCCCGGCGCCCAACCGATCGAGCGCCTGGAACTCGATCCCGCCCTCTTCGCCCGTCGCGGCGCCTACGAGGGCCTCCAATCCAAAACCGGCTCGCGGCCCGACGTCACCGAGGCCCGCATCGTCGTCTCCGGCGGGCGGGCGTTCAAAAGCACCGAAGACTTTGAACGCCTGGTGGGCCGGCTCGCGGATGTACTCGGCGGCGCCGCGGGCAGTTCCCGGGCCCTCGTCGACGCGGGAATCACGCCCAACGAGCTACAAGTCGGCCAGACCGGCAAGATCGTCGCCCCCGAGGTGTACATCGCCCTGGGAATCTCCGGCGCCGTTCAGCATTTGGCGGGAATGAAGAACTCGCGTACCATCGTGGCCATCAACAACGACCCCGAGGCGCCAATCTTCGACGTCGCCGACGTCGGCTTGGTCGGCGACGTGTACGAGCTGGTGCCCGAGCTGATCGAGAAATTGGCCAGTCATGCTGCCGCCGCCTCCCGCTGAGCTGTCCCTGATCGCCGCGACGGAGCCGCTCACGCGGGAAATCTTCGGCAACATCCCCGGTTGGGCGCAGACGGTTTTCTATCTGCTCGCCCTCGCCGCGGTCGTCGCATGGGTCTACGGGATCGTCCGCCGCGTGCGGCTCTGGCGGCAAGGCCGCCGCGACGGCGCGCCAATCAACGTCGCCCTCGCCGCCCGCCGGCTTCTCCATGACGTGCTGCTCCAGCGTCGCCTGCGCATGCGCCGCCCCTGGGCCAGCCTCGCTCACAAGCTCATGTTCTGGGGATTTGTTGTGCTGCTCATCGGCACGACGCTCGTCGCCATCGAACACATCCTCGCGGACCTGCTCGGTCACGAGCCGAATAACCCCGTATTTCACAAAGGCGTGTACTTCGGGGTCTACGAACTGACGCTCGACGCCTTCGGAATCGCATTTCTCGTCGGTTGCACAACGCTATTGGTCCGTCGGCTGCGCGGCGAGGGGAGCTTCGCCCGCAGCGGCGCCGACATCGGCGTGCTCGTGCTCCTCATCGCCATCGGCGTCACCGGGTACGTCGTCGAGGGACTGCGCATCGTACTAGCCGACACGCCGCTCCCCGGGCTCTCGCCGGTCGGCTACCTCGCTGCGCGCGGATTCCAGCTCGCGGGGCTCGACGCCGCCGGCGCCGCGTCCTGGCACTTCGCCCTCTGGTGGGGCCACGCGGCACTGGCCCTGGGCTTTATCGCGCTCATGCCGTACACGCGATTGCTCCACTCGCTCGCCGGCACGATCAACCTCGCCGTCCGCGACCACGAACTGGGCGTGATGACGCCCATCTCGATGGAAGAGGTCGAAGCCACAGGCGAAATCGGCGTCGCCAGGCTCGCCGACTTCTCGACCCGCCAGCTCATCGAGCTCGACGCCTGCGTCGCCTGCGGCCGTTGCGAGGACGCCTGCCCCGCCTTCGAAGCCGGCAAGCCGCTCTCGCCGCGTAACGTGGTGCAGGACCTCGTCGGCCTCCTCAACGCCGCAGGTCCCGCCGCCGAAATGCACGGCGATACGATCGCCGCCGACACGCTCTGGTCCTGCACCACGTGCGGCGCCTGCCCCACGGTCTGCCCGCTGGGCGTGAGCCCCATGCGAATGATCACCGACATGCGCCGCCGCCTCATCGGCGAGGGCGCCTTGCGCGGCTCTCCCGCCACCGCCCTGCAGAAAACCGACCGCGTCGGCAACCCTTGGGGCCTTGCCCAGAACGAACGCCTCGGCTGGGCCGCCGGCCTCGATGTGCCGACCGTCGCCGAAAATCCCGACTTCGAAATCCTCTACTGGGTCGGCTGCGCTGCCGCGTACGATCGCCGCGTTCAGAAGATCGCCCGCAGCATGGTGCGGCTCTTGCAGGCCGCCGGCGTGAATTATGCCGTCCTCGGGCCCGAGGAGCGCTGCACCGGCGAGAGCGCGCGCCGCATGGGCGACGAGCTGCTGTTCCGGCAGCTTGCCGAGCAGAACGTCGAAACGCTCGCCAGGTACGGAGTGCGCCGCATCGTCGCCCACTGCCCGCACTGCGTGAACAGCCTCCGCAACGACTACTCGCAGCTCGGCGGCCGGTACGAAGTGATCCACCACAGCCAGTTG
>JBIOVA010000044.1:0-10777 GCA_044867485.1 Lacipirellulaceae bacterium
AGGAACGCACGGCGAGCGATTTTTTTTTGCGGCGTCGGTAGGTCGCTCTCCTGAATTCCCATGCTGCAAAAACGTAGTGGCCGAACGCAGAACATTAAGAAGTTGTGTGCAAAATGTGAAGGTCTTGTGAGCGCCGCTTGGTAAACTGAAGGTGCTTATTTAAGGCGGAGCGGTCGGCGGAGCCCACCTTGTCACCCCTGCTCCTGTCGCCAGGTTTCCCGGTCATCCAGAAGTCGCGTCAGTGCACTGCCGTGCGCGCTTCGGATCGGACGCTGCGCTTTGCCGAGCGCCGGATTTTGACATCAGCCTGAATGACCGCCCGTGAGTTGGCGTGGAGCCAAAACAAATCTCCTCTCTTCTCAACACGACGACGACCATGAAAACCTTTCTCGTCAGCACGGTTGCAGTCATTGGCTACTTCGTGGCAGATGCCGCCCAAGCTCAGGTGAGCGTCGCCTATTCCGATCCCGCGGGGGGATGGACGTACGCGCTGCTGGGCGACAATCGCACGCCCGCCAGCGCCGGGGCCTTTGACGGGCTCGACGGCACGTGGAGCAACACCAACGGCAGCGACTCATACGACGGCAGCGAAATTGGCGGCGAATTTATCCAGGGGAACGCCCCGGGCGGCGTCAACGCACTCACCTCCGGCGCGACGAACTCCTTGCGGTTTCAGGACACGGGCGATCCGCGCGACGATCTGAGTCTGAACATGGGCCTGGGTCTCGTCGATCCGACGAACCGCCGAATCTATTACGGGCATAGCATCACCAACGACACGGGGGTGACAAATCCCGCGACCATCGGGGCGGCGGTCACGTTGTCGTTTCGGGCGCGGCTGGCGACCGCGGCGACGGGGCCGGTCGACCCGATGTATCCGGACACGGCTGCAAATAGCGAGAACTTTACCGTCGCGCCGGGGACCGCCTGGCCGGATGGCGGCAGCGGGACGATCGTGCATGACGGCGGGAAGGGGATGTTCAGTATTCGCCAATCGGAAATCACCGATCCAAATACGTCGTTGCCATCGCCCGGCGCCGGCGTGGTCAGCTTCAGCCTGACCCGCGACGTCGACACGCGAAATGACGGAACGCCGTACGGCACGTCGGGCTTGACGATGAACAGCCTCAACGGCTCGACGATTATCGCGACGGTGGATCCCTATCAGAACGAGGGGACGCTCAACGTGTTGCCAGTCGCCGACCTGTCGACGTGGCACGAGTTTTGGATCACGATTCAGGCCGACCAGACGGGCGGCGGCACGCACAAGGTCGACATTTACGTCGACGGCTCGTCAACGCCGTCCACGTTTCACGTGACCGGCGGCACGGGCAACGATTACGGCGGCCAGAGCTACCTGGCGATGGGCGTGGGCGCGACGCCGCAGATCGCCGGGCTCGACGTCGATTTCTTCGCGTATAAGGAGGGCGCCGTCGCGCCAGGCGGCGGCGGAGGGCAACTCGGCGACTTCGACGGCGACAACGACGTGGACGGGAACGATTTTCTCGTGTGGCAACGCGACCTCGTCACGGCCGCAAAGCTGACGGAGTGGAAAGACAACTACGGGACGGTCCCGCTCGTCAGTTCCGTGCCGGAGCCCTCGGCGGCGGGGCTTGCGGCGTGGGGGGCGGCGGCAATTGCGAGAAGGCGGCGGCGATCTGCGAGCTAGAGTACGGCGCGCTAAGCCGCGAGCGGCTGGGCGGGGGTAAGCAGGTTATCGCGGGCGGCGGCGATGAGCGTGCGGGCGGCGGGGAGAATCGTGGTGAACCCTGGCGGGAGTTTGGGGAGGCGGACCCGGCGCATCACCTGATTAAGCCGTATGAGCAAAAGCTCGTCGTCGGCGTAGTCGTAGAGGAAGCGCAGCTCGACGAAGCGGGCGATGATCGGCGCGAGTTGCTCGGCGTCGACGCCCGTCATCCGGCCAACGGCGGCGGCGACCTTTGCTGGGTCCACCTCGGCGAGTGCATCGTAGTAACGGTCCAGTTGTCGCGGTTCCGCGGTGAGGATCGTGGCGTCGAGCAGGAGCTCGACGAGGATGTGGCCGAGAAAGCTGGGCCGCATGCCGTCGGAGTCGGCCGTGACGCGGCGGACGCGGCGGGCCAGTTCGAGCGACAGGTCGCCGAACGTGGGCGTCTGGTGGAACCAGTCATCGTCGGCATGGTGGCGGACGACGCCGCGTGCGATGGCCGCGTCGAGCGGATCGGCGGCGTCGACGTGCGGCTGGGCGTGGCGAGAGCGACACCGCAGCCGCGGGCGGGTAAGGCACAGCCAGTCGGGCACGGCGGCGCCAGCGACCTCGTAGGGGTCGTTGAGACAGGCCAGAGCGTGGGCGAGGTAGTTCATGGCGGGAATGCATGCAATTTAGCCCCCGGTCATTGACCGGGGGCTAAGTGGATGGCCTCGACGGGCAGCGGGCCTCTTAGGTAAATACCCGTTTTCTCCAAAGCCCGCAACCTTGCGCTGCATCGCCATGTCGCTGTTGTTACTCGCTCAAGTCGCTGCTCCCGTTGTTCCCGCCGCTTCGGCTGCCGCCCCGCCGGCCGTCGGCTCGGCGGCGTGGCAGGCAACCACGCTGCGCGATTTCACGACGCTGAACTTCACGCAGCTTGACGGCGATAAGTGGTTCTTCGTTGCCTCGCACTACGGCACGCGGGCGCTGTTTGTGCTGGTGCTCATGACGCTGGCGTGGACGCTGTCGAGCTGGGCGGCGTCGCTGGTGCGGGTAGCACTGGAGCGCGTGAAGTTCGACGAGACGCTCACGCTGTTTTTCGCCAAGCTAGTCCGCTATCTGATTCTGCTGCTGGTGTCGCTCAGTTGTCTGGGGTACTTCGGCGTGCAGACGACGGGGTTTGCGGCGATTCTTGGCGCCGCGGGCTTGGCGATCGGGCTGGCATTTCAGGGGACGTTGTCGAATTTTGCCGCGGGGGCGATGCTGCTGATCTTCCGGCCGTACAAGGTGGGCGATTCGGTCGTGCTGGCGGGGTATACCGGCACCGTCTACGAGATTGAGTTGTTCACGACGGCGCTCGACCTGGTGGACAACCGCCGCGTGATCATTCCCAACAGCTCGATCTTTGGGGCCGTGATCGAAAACCATTCCAGCAACTCCCTGCGGCGGGTCGAAGTGCTGGCGGGCGTGGCGTATTCGGCCGACATTGACGCGACGCGCTCCGCTCTCGAGCGGGCGGCGGAAAGCGTTTCGCTGCTGTCGACGACCAAGAAGATCGAGATCGTGCTGCTTAACCTGGGGGCCTCGAGCGTCGATTGGGCCGTGCGCGGGTGGGCCAAGCGCGAAGTGCTGGGCGACGCCAAGCAGGCGCTTCTCCGTGCAGTGAAGATGGAGCTCGACCGGTCGAACATCGGGATTCCGTTCCCACAGCTCGACATTCATTTCGACCCGCAGGACTCAGTCGCCCAGCGACGGGCGGCGTGATGGCCGGAGGTCGGGCCTAGTCGTCGGGGCGCCGCCGCCGCACAATGGCGGGCATGGACGTCGTCAACCTGGCCGAGGCGCCGCCATTTACGACCAAGGACGGCTCGGAAATTCGTGAGCTGTTGGCCGCTCGCAACTCGGCAATTCGCAACCAAAGCCTGGCCGAGGCGCGGCTGCCAGTGGGCGCGGCGACGGCGCCCCATTTTCATCCGCGGGCCGAGGAGATTTACTATCTTCTGGAAGGCCGCGGGCGGATGCAGATCGAGGGCGACGTGCGCGACGTGGGACCGGGCGACGCGATCGCAATTCCGTCGGGGTTGCGGCATCAGATCACCAACGTCGGCGACGGTACGCTGCGCTTCCTGTGTTGCTGTGCTCCCGCATACGAGCACGACGACACCGTGATGGTCGAGGACTGGCCGTAAGGCGCCCGCCGCCCCGTCCTTACTCACCTACTCACCCACTCACTCCCCAACCATGACTGCCACACGCACCGAACGCGACACGATGGGCGAGATGCAGGTGCCGGCCGATGCGCTGTACGGGGCGTCGACGGCCCGCGCCGTCGACAATTTCCCCGTTTCCTACGAGCCCATCCCCGCCTCCGTCGTGCACGCCTTCGGCCATCTGAAGGCGGCATGCGCGGCCGCCAATCTGCAACTGGGCAAGCTCGACGCCAAGCTCGCGGAGGCGATCATCGCCGCCGGCGACGACGTGGCCGCGGGCAAGCACAACGAGCATTTCCCCGTCGACATCTACCAGACCGGCTCGGGCACCTCGACCAACATGAACGCCAACGAGGTGATCGCCAACCTCGCCAACGAACGGCTGGGCCATGGCCGCGGCGCCAAGGGCAAGCAGGGCGCCGTGCATCCCAACGATCACGTCAACATGGGGCAGTCGTCGAACGACACGTTTCCCGCCGCGATGCACATTGCCGGAGCCGTCGAGATCAAGCGGAAGCTGATCCCCGCGCTGGAGCGGCTTGCCGCCGAGTTGGCGAGAAAGGCGAAAGAGTGGGACGAGTTCGTCAAAATCGGCCGCACGCACCTGATGGATGCGACGCCGATTCGCGTCGGACAGGTATTCTCCGGATACGCCGCTCAGGCGCACTACGCGGCGGTGCGAGCCGGCAGGGCGCTGGTCCGCCTCGAGGAAAATATGCCGATCGGCGGCACGGCCGTGGGCACGGGGATCAATACGCATCCGGAATTCGCCCAAAAAGTGTGCGCCGAGCTGTCGCAGAGGCTCGGCGTCGCGTTCCACGAGGCGGACAACCACGTCGAAGCTCAGGCGGCGAAGGACTCGTTTGTCGCCGCCCACGGGGAGTTGAAGACGATCGCCGTGTCGCTCTCGAAGATTGCCAACGACATCCGTTGGCTCGGCAGCGGGCCGCGGTGCGGGTTATTCGAGCTCTTGCTGCCGGAGACGCAGCCGGGCAGCTCGATCATGCCCGGGAAGGTGAACCCGGTGATCGCCGAGTCGGTAATTCAGGTCGCCTGCCGGGTGATCGGCAACGACGCCGTGGTGACGACGGCCGGTCTAGGCGGCGTGGGGTCGCTGTTCGAGCTGAACGTGGCGATGCCGGTGATGATCGATGCGTTTATGGAGTCGGTCAAACTGCTGGCCAACGCGGCGACCGTATTCGTCGACAAGCTGGTCGTGGGCCTGGTGCTCAACGCCGATCGTTGCCGGGCGCTGATCGACCAGTCGCTGATGATGGTGACGAGTCTGGCGCCGGTGTTGGGATACGAAACCTGCGCGAAGCTCGCCAAACAAGCGTTCAACGAAGGCAAGACGATTCGCCAGCTCGTGAGCGAACAGAAGTTGCTGCCGCCGGAGAAGCTGGACGAACTGCTCGACCCCGACTCGATGACGCGTCCGGGTTGAGCCATTTAGCCGCGGGGCTTGCCCCGTGCGGGTGCCACTGCTGGCTTGTCCAGCAGTGCGAAGCGGGCGCCCAGAGTCCACCGCTGGACAAGCCAGCAGTGGCACGCATTCAGTTGGCAAAACTGGGCGGTTTGCGGCGGGGGCTCCGGTTTTTCTTCGCGAAACGATTGCGGGGAGTCTGCCTGCGCGGCCGATACTTGGACGGCGCGGAGGCTCCCGGTCCATGACGGCCGCGGCGCGCCGCTAGCTTTTCGACTCGTCGAACTCGTCGCGGACAGACCATCATGGATGTGAAATTCCTGGGCCGTTTCGTGCGGCTGGGCGGTGCGGTGCTGGCATGGGCGGCCGTAAGCGGGCCGGTGGCCGCGGAGGACGGCAGCTCGGTGGCGTTTGTGATGGCCACCGACGACGAGTACGCCGTCGCCGAGGATGCGCCGCCGGCGGAACCGTCGGAGCTGGTGATCCACATTGCGGACGACGCGCCGCGGGCGATTGCCACGGACCCCGTGGCGGCGCCGCGGGCCGTCGCCGGACGCGGCGATTTGACGGTTGTCGCCAAGGCGGATCGGCCGGCGTCGGCGTCGGTGGTGATTGCCGATTCGGCGGTCATGCCGGCGGCGAGCGTGGAACCCGTTCGTCGCCGCGGTGGTTTGAACTGGGGCAGCGTGCTGGGCGTCGGGCCGCGGCGCCCCTCGTCGTCGGCGGGCATCCAAGGCTCGACGCGCCAGGCGCCGACGACTCAACAGGCGGCGCGCGCGGCTGCGGAGCCCCTCGACGAACCTCCGGCCGCGTATGAGGTTATTCCCCCGTCGGCCATGCCGGCGACCGTGACGGCGCCGAAGATCAAGTCGCCGGCGGATCACGCCAAAGAACAGCTCGTGCAGGCGTATCAACTGTCGCTGTCGGCGAGCAACGAAGGCGAATTCTCGCAGATCATCCAGTGGTGTGCGTCGGCGTCGCGCGTGGAGCTCGACGTGGAGAGCGCCCAGTTCGGCGCCTCGATGTCAGCGTGGGCGCTCAATCGCCGCGGACAGGTGCGGGCCGACGAAGGGCAATCGGAGCTGGCGTTGGCGGACTTCCGAGCCGCCTTGGAGTTCGATCCGGCAAGCTGGCGGGCGCTGCACAATCGGGCTGTCACCAGCGCCCAGAGCGGGCAGTTTGCCGAGGCGTTTGACGACCTATGCCGCGTGGTCCAGCTCAACCCCAAGCACGCCAAGGCATACTCGAACCGTGCGACGCTCTATGTGCAGGCCGGCGATTTTGAGAAAGCGCTGGACGACTACGATGCGGCGCTGGCGGTCGACCCCAAGCTGTTGCCGGCGCTGGTCGGCCGGGGGCGAGTGTGCCACATGCAGGGGCGTTTGGACGACGCCTTGGAGAATCTCACGACGGCCGTCCAGTGTGCGCCGAAGGACGCGGAGATCGTGTGCAGCCGGGCCGACCTGTTGGCGGACCTAGGCCGGTACGAAGATGCGCTGGCGGACTACGCGACGGCAATCGACCTGAATGCCAAGTTTGAGCACGCGTACCGCAACGGGGCGTGGCTGTTGGCGACGTGTCCGGAGGACGAAGTGCGCGACGCCGAAGGGGCGATCGTGGGGGCCCAGGCGGCCCTGGAGTGCGGCTATGGCGAGCGGCATGCGGCGCTCGACACGCTGGCGGCCGCCTATGCGAACGCCGAGCGGTGGGATGAGGCGTTGCTCTCAGTGCGGCAGGCGATCGAGATCGCTCCGGCGGAGTTTCGGGCCGCCTATGAGGCGCGGCAGCAGCTTTACGAGTTGCGCAAGCCGTTCCGCACGCGACCCGTAGGCGAAGAGGCGGAGGCGGGTGAAGCCGAGTTCGCCGGGTACGACGAAGAGGCGGCGGTGTACGTCGAAGAGTGAGTGCATTTAGGGCGCCACTGCTGGCTTGTCCAGCAGTGGGCGCCGCGTACCCGCTTCGCACTGCTGGACAAGCCAGCAGTGGCACCCATTTGTCGATCACTCCGCACCTACGGTCTACGGCCTCTAGCCTTCCGCCTACATCATCCACCAGTCGCCGGAGAAGACGACCCACAGGCCCATCAGCAGGTTGGTCACCGCGTGGGCGATGACGCAGTCCCAAATGTTGCGGGTGCGCAGCATCATCCAGGTGACCAAGCTGAACCACGCCGCAGCGGCGAGCCGTTCGGGGTGGTAGATCACGGGGAAAATAAGCACGGTGGCCAGGCCTAGCTTGTTCACGACGCCGAACGGGATCAGATGCCAGTCGATGTCCATGACGTAGCGCATCAGGAAGCCACGGAGGAAGAACTCCTCGATCACGGCCACCACGACGACCAGGCCGAAGAACCGGATGCCGAGGAAAGTCCACGCCCACGTGGGGTCGTCCTTGAGCTCGACGAGCGGGTTGAAGCCGGTGCGGCCGCCCATCTCCAGGGCCTTTGACAGCATCTCCGGCAGCATGGGGTAGGTGGCCACCTGGATCTTGGCCAGGATGATCCATGCCACGGCGCCGACGGCGCCTACCAGCCACGCGATGGCGTTGACGCGAAGCGGAAACGCCAGATACCCGGGAATCACGGCGAGCATCGCCAGCGTCGTGAGCACGATTTTGATCGTGTAGACGCGCGGGTAGTACTCATAGGGCATCAAGGCCTCGTGAGACTCCTTCTCGTCGTCGAGGGAGATGACCGCCGGGTCATCTGTTGGCTCCGCTTTCTTCTCATCGGGCCGCGACGGCTCGAACATGCCGACGAGCATGAATGTCACGAACGGCAGCAGGAACGTGACGCCCGGGTAGCGGCGGAGCCAGCCGCTCTTGGGGAGCGGCGCGTTCTCCGGGTCGAGCAGGGGATTGGGGCTCGGCGGTAGGGCGTCGTCGTCGGCCATGAAGTTTCGGCAAGGTTCCTGGGGTCGCAACGGGCTTCATGCCGTCTTCACGCGAGAAAAACCGGCCTAGCCAATTCTCCGCGGTCGGAATACCCTTTTGCCCGCATGACGGCGGCAGATCTCGGCGCACCGAACCACGGGGCCGGGAGCAGCGTAACTTTCCTTAAATCTACCCCATTTGGGCTAGTCCGGGGGAAACCGGGCTGCAAAAATATAGGATCGTACCCACCCTGGCCGCGAGCCGCGATGGACCGGTCTTGCGCGCCTCTTACGGCAGCCGCTTGTGGATCATGCGCGTCGGGCGCGTCCGCAGGCTCCCCAACGTTGGCCGCCGCCGCGCTCGTCGTTTTGACGCGCGCGAGCCGCCGCCGACCTACGTCGCAGTCACCGCTGAAGGCAGTTCGATCATGGACCTCCGCAAACTCCGCAACATCGGCATTTCGGCCCACATCGATTCGGGCAAGACGACGCTCAGCGAGCGCATCTTGTTCTACGCGGGGCGGATCCACAAGATCGAAGACGTCCGCGGCGGCGGCGACGGCGCCACCATGGACTACATGGAGCTCGAGAAGGAACGTGGGATCACGATCACCAGCGCCGCCACGAGCCTCAAGTGGGACGGCCACGCGATCAATCTGATCGACACGCCGGGGCACGTCGACTTTACTGTCGAAGTGGAACGCAGCTTGCGCGTGCTCGACGGGGCGATCCTCGTGCTGTGCTCCGTGGGCGGCGTGCAGTCGCAGTCGATGACGGTCGACCGCCAGATGAAGCGGTACAACGTACCGCGGCTGGCGTTCATCAACAAGATGGACCGCACGGGGTCGAACCCTGAGGGCGTGACCGCGCAGGTTCGCGACAAGCTGGGCGCCGACGCGGTGATGATGCAAATTCCGATCGGCCGGGAGGAGAACTTCGCCGGCGTGGTCGACCTGATCACGATGAAGGCGCTCTACTTCGACGGCTCGAACGGCGAGAAAGTACGCATCGAGGAGATTCCCGCCGACCTGAAGGACGACGCGGACGAGGCCCGCACGCACATGCTCGAAGCGCTGTCGATGTACAGCGACGAGCTGATGGAGCTGCTGCTGGGTGAGGAAGAGGTGCCGGAGAAATTGATCCACAAGATCGTCCGCGACGCGGTCATCAACCAGGGCTTTACGCCCGTGTTTCTCGGCTCGGCGTACAAGAACAAGGGCGTGCAGCCGCTGATGGACGCGGTGACGCGCTATCTGCCGTCGCCGCTGGACCGCAATTTCGTCGCCCTCGATCCCAAGAATCCCGGCGAGAAAGTGCAACTGGAAAGCGAGCCGTCCAAGCCGTTCGTGGGGATGGCGTTCAAGATCATGGACGACGAGTTCGGGCAGCTTACCTTCACCCGCGTCTACCAGGGCACGGTCAAAAAGGGCGAGATGTACTTCAACCAGCGCACGGGCAAGAAGGACCGCTTCAGCCGGATCGTGAAGATGCACGCCGACCGCCGCGAGGACGTCGACGCGGCCGAGGCGGGCGACATCGTGGCGATCATGGGCCTCGACTGTGCGAGCGGCGACACCTACGCGGCGGAGCCGAACTACGGCACGCTGGAAAGCATGTTCGTGGCCGAGCCGGTGATCAAGATGTCGATCAACCCGCTGAGCCGCGATGGCGCGGATCGGTTGTCGAAGGCGCTGCAACGGTTCCGCAAAGAAGACCCGACGTTCAACGTGTATACCGACGAGGAGACGAGCGAGACGGTCATCGCCGGGATGGGCGAGCTGCACCTGGAGATCTACGTCGAGCGAATTCGCCGCGAGTATCGCGTGGAGGTCGAGGTTGGCGCGCCGAAGGTGAGCTACCGCGAGGCGCCGACCGTCGCGACGGCCTTCGACCACAAGCGCAAGAAGCAAACCGGCGGCTCGGGCCAGTACGGTCACATCAAGGGCGTTATGGGTCCGATGACCGACGAGGACCGGGCCGAGGCCAAGGGCGAGCTGTTGTTCGTCGACAGCGTCGTCCAGGGCCGCATTCCGAAGAACTACATTCCGGCCGTCGAAAAGGGCGTGCGGAACATGATGGCCAAGGGGCCGCTCGCCGGGTTCCCCGTGGTCAACTTCAGATTTGAGTTGCAGGACGGCTCATACCACGACGTCGACAGCTCGGACATGGCGTTCATGCTCACCGCGCAGGAGTTGATGCGCGAGCAGTTCGGCAAGATGAAGCCGGCCTTGCTGGAGCCGATCATGCTCGTGGAGATTGAGTGTCCCGAGTCGTTCCAGGGCTCGGTCGTGGGCAACATCTCCTCCCGCCGCGGCATCATGACGAGCACCGAAACGGTGGGCAAAACCACCAAGATCATCGCCGACATCCCGCTGGCGGAGACGTTCGGCTATTCGACGGATCTCCGCTCGATGACGCAGGGCCAGGGGACGTTCACGATGGAGTTCGCGAAGTACCGCCCGGTGCCGATGAACATCCAGACGGAGATTATCGCCGAGCGGAAGCAGGAACTGCAGCCAGCGTAGTCGGGGCCCGGCGACTGCGCTCTCTCAAATTCCGGGTGGCATGCCCTCGTCCACGTGGGCATGTCTTTCGTGACGTCACA
>JBIOVA010000045.1:0-27572 GCA_044867485.1 Lacipirellulaceae bacterium
GAACTCCTCCGTGAAGGTACGACGAGTCCTGGTAGGCGCTGAAGGCTTCTTCCGAGGCATGGGACGGTTCTCCTCCGCCCCCGGAACCTAACGAGTTGGACTGTCCACTAAAAGCCGAGCACCTCAGTCGAGCATGCGCTCGCGCCGAAGGAACAGGTCAGGCGCGCCCAGATGCGGCGTTTCAATGATGGCGTAACTCAGACAATGGGTGACCGTCGTTGTCTGCTTGCCATTGCTGCTGGTCGTTCGATATCGATAATCGCCCATTCTCACAGGCCAACGCGTGCCATCAATGTCGATAGCGCCCTGCAGCGTATTGAAAGCGCAGCGCGAATGGCCCTGAACGAACACGGCAAAGTGTCCATATCGGTGGTCGTGCGTATCGTCCGCGTTAGGATCGAAGCTCCAATGAAGTCTGTCCGCAAGCGCACCCAGTTGGATCGGACGTTGCCTCTTCGCGACATACGCCTTGTACGCGCCTACGAGAATCAGCGCGGCGATCACTGCGAAGATGACAAATTGAATGCCTTCCGGCATGTGCCGCCTCGGCCTATCGAGAAAGGAGAGTGGGGACCATCGTACGGGCGCATTCGTTGCGACGCCAGCGATCTTGCGGGAGCGTCCGTGGTCCGTTGCCAGGGAGTCGAACTCCAGCCAGGCCGGCCCTGCGGGATTGCCTGCGAATGGCGTCCGACGCTAGGTCAACGTATCCTTGTCTTGCCACGGACCACGGACCACGGACGATGACGCCGTCGACCCCCGAAGAGGCCCGCGCTCAGGCTGCCGAGCAGGCCCAGCAGGGGGTGCGCGCCGCGCTCACGGCGATGGCCGTCAGCGCCGTGCTCGGCGGCGTGAAGGTCGCCGCCGGCGTCGTCGGCCACAGCTACGCGCTGATCGCTGACGGCGTGGAGTCGCTGCTCGACATTGCCGGATCGCTGGCCGTGTGGGGCGGGCTCAAGATCTCGGCCAGCGATCCCAACCGCCGCTTCCCCTACGGCTACGGCAAGGCCGAAGCGCTGGCCGGGCTGCTCATCGCAGGACTGCTGTTGGTCACATCAGTCGGGTTGGCGATCCAAAGCGTGCGGGAGATTCTCACGCCGCACCACGCCCCCGAGCCGTTCACGCTCGGCGTGCTCGCCGTGGTTGTGGCCGCCAAGGAGCTGCTGTTCCGCCGGCTGCTGCGGACCAGCGGGGAGATCGGCAGCGGCGCGGTGGAGACGGACGCCTGGCACCATCGCAGCGACGCGATCACGTCGCTGGCCGCCGCGGTGGGAATCTCGATCGCCCTGTGGGGCGGCCAGGGGTATGAAGCCGCGGATGACTGGGCGGCCCTCGCCGCCTGCGGGTTGATCGCCTACAACGGCTGGCGACTGCTACGCAACAACCTGGCCGAGATGCTCGACGCGGCGCCGAAAGACGACACGCTGCTCCGCATCAGCGAGACGGCCGCGGCCGTGGAAGGCGTGGCGGCGATCGAAGACTGCCGCGCCCGCAAGAGCGGCCTGGGCTGGCTGGTCGACATCCACGTCGAAGTAGACGGCGACTTGCCGGTGCGCGAAGGCCACCGCATCGCGCATGATGTGAAGGAGGCGCTGCTGGCGGCCGACTTGAGCGTGCTCGACGCGCTGGTGCACATCGAGCCGGCGGGCGGCGTGGAGGGGTGACGCCGACAAGTTCGTTACCGTGGTTCCAGCGGCCGTCGCTCCAGCGGCAGCGGCGTGACAGACTCGCGCGCGCGGTCCACGTCGACCATCGAATGGAAGGCGCCGTACGTTTCGACGTCGTCGGGATCCGTAAAATGGGCTTTGGCGGCGCCAATAGCGATATTGAACGTGCTGTCAGTCGTCAGCTCCACGGCTTCGAGAGGCACAAGGCTCTTGGGGAGCGTCCTGGTTCCGAAGATGAGGTTCTTGACCTCGCGAGCGCCGCTGCGGGGGACGATCCAAGGCGCGGCATCGAACGGGAGGCTGTCGTCACTGGCCAGGGGGCCTACTCGTTCTGCCCCGCGCGGCAAGAGGAACTCCTTGTACGCGGCGTCGTTCGTCCAGTAGCCCGGAAACGCGTGGTTGTCGAGCATGATGATCACCGAATGGATGCCGACCCATTCCAGGCAAGCGGCCAATAACAGGGTGAGGTCGATGCACGTGCCGCGACCCTCGTTGACGACCTGCGACGGCGTGCGCAGCCGTTGGGAGTTCTCGCGGTAGCTGGGAGGCGGTTCGATGTAACCCAGTTGCCGACCCTCGGCGATCGCCAGCCAGATCGCCTCGACCTGTTTCGCGACCGACTCTTCGTCGTCTTCCTGGTAGCCGCAGAAGCTGGCCTGGGAAAAGCCTGGGAACTGTTTCAGACGGGCTTGCGCGTCGGCGACGATCCGCGCAATCGCGGGATCGCGTGGGTAGATGAAGGAAGGCAGCCAGCGAATTTCGACTTCGTCGAGCTTCCACTGATCGACCGGATCGAGCCGGACTGGGTGGGTGTGCCGATAGAGCACTTGCCCATGCCACAGCACCTCGACGAACAAGCTGGTGAGGATGCTTTCGTCGATCGATCGCGCCAATTCCGAAGTCAAGGCCAGCGAGACGCCGCCCGGGGGGTTTTCCTCGCGGGGCGTGGTCGCCAGGCGGTCGGCGAGGTTGAACAGCTCGTCGCCGGCGCCGATGCTTAGTCTCGTGCGGTAGGGGAAGGAGTCGGCTCCGAAATTGAGCTGGACGTTGACTTCCAGGTCGTGGACGACGCCGATGGGCGGCGTGGATAGGGCCGCTTCTGACCGGAGGTGCGCGACCAGGGGCTCGGGCAGAAAGCGGAAGGTCAACTTTCGCAAGGCGCTGGCCCCGTTGTGGAGTGCGGCGTAGTTGAGTTGGGGGAGCGGCTTAGCGTTTACGCGCACCAGGGAACCGATGTGGTCGCATGCGGGGTTGGCCGCTCGGGTGCGCGTGCGAAGAAGTTCGCGACAGGCTTCGAGTTCTCGCCGGATAACGTCAGGCGATTCCTTGGCCGCGTCGTAATCGTCCAGCAGAGAGTCGGCGGACCACAACACGATGCCGTCTCCGCGAATGCGGTGGTGGTACGGCTTCATCTTGAGCCAGGCCTGGGCGAGCGCCGGCAGCAACCGCCACTGGCGCTCTATGCACGCGCGATAGAAATGGACAAAGAACTGCTCGGAGACGGCGTCATCGGACATTAGCTGGAAGCCAATCGCGGCGCGGGCTCCGGCGGCGATCGTCAGGGGAGCGATGCGGGCGGCGGACTCCCAGACGTTGAATCCGACGAGCATGGGCGGGCGGCGTTTGCTACCCGCGGTCAAGACCTTTCCCACGTCCTCGGCAACGACGAGTTCGCGGTCGTCGGTGGGATGGGACAGGTAAATGCCGTCCTGCTCTTCCGGCGGGTCGTCGGCCAATTGGGCGCCGAGCCGTGAGTCGAGGCCTGTGATGTGAATCACGTCGGGGGACCGTTCTCTGAGTTCGGCGGCAAGCGAACGCTTGGTCGGGTTCGTCAAAGGCTCGAAGGCGAGGCTGACGAGCGAGGCGCGCATCATTTCGGATTCAGCCTCGAAATCGAACATTTCGCCGAAGGGGATGGGGGACGCTTCGATGCAGACGGCCGACTTGGGCTCCCAGGGCTCTCGCTGCGAGGGTGCACCTGGCACGACGAGTCGCCGAACGACGATCAGCGCCCGTTCGCCGCGCTCTTTTCGGGTGGCGACTGCGAGGACGAACTCCCAAGGAAAAACTCGCGCCGCCCAGTTCACGCTCTCGCGAACGTAGGGAATCTCGATTTCGACGATCTCGGCGCGCGCGACTGCGGCGAGTGCGCGGCGATCGACGCCGAGCTGCGTGAACGTCGCGACGGCTTCCTTGCCCAACTCGTCCCTGGCGGCGCGGTGGTCGGCCCACCGCGCCCGGTGTCGGGCTTTGTAGCTCCATTGCATAGCCGCTTGCTGGAGCACTCGCTCGCGGCTGGCGGCGATGGGGTAGGCGACAGGTTTCTTGTCGCCTTTGACGCGAGGGTCGACGATCCGCAGCGTGCACAACGGCGGACGACGGCGAGCAGCGGCGCGCTTGGCCATGGCGGAAGCGACTCCTCTCCCGACGAGCGGGACGAGACGACGCGGGGAACCCACCGAAAGCCTATGCCAGGCCGGACAGCCGTGTCAAAGAGAATCCTGGACAAACCGGATGGTCATGCCGAAATGCGCGTCCGGGAGCCGCGCGGATTGATGGAATCACCCTAAACGCGCCGGCCAAACTTCTGCAACAGCACGATCAGCACGACGGCGCCAATCGTGGCTGAGATCAGTCGGCCGAGCAAATTCGTCGCCGCGAAACCCAGGAGCCCAAAGATCAGTCCGCCCAAGACGGCGCCGATGACTCCGATGATGATGTTGCCAACGACGCCGAAGCCGCCGCCCTTCATGATCTGTCCGGCCAGCCAGCCGGCGCACGCGCCGATGAGGATGAACCAGAGAAAATGCTTCATAGGATTGTCTCCCGCAAATTGGCCCGTTTTTAAGGAAGCGAAGACGCAAGCGCGCCGCCGCGCTGGATTGAGGTTCAAGACGCGTCCCGATTCGCCACGCAGGTGGCCATGATGCGGATGTCGTCGTAGGGCACTTCGCCGCCGAGGCGGTCGAAGATCGGCCGCAGTCGCGTGACGCCGACTTCTTCGATCGCCGACTCGATGCGGCGGGCGGTCGCCGGGTCGAGCCAGGGGCCCGGGTCCAGCACCTGGTCGAAGCGAAGGTACTCGTTGAGGTAGCCGCTGACGGTCGAGCGGGCGCGGCCCAGGCGTTGCATGACATCGTCGATTGACGCGCCGCGGCGGAAGTGCTCGAAGGAGGCGAGCGCGGACATGGTTGGTCCTGCTTGGCGCTCGCCCCCCTCCCCAGTCGCTCCGCGAACTCTACCGCCCTGCGCTCGGGCGACTTCGGGTCGCCCGGGCTCGGTTGCTCCCATCCCCGCCGAGGGGAGGGGGCCGGAGGATTCGAGTTCGACGCCGATGTCGACCGCGATGCTGTTGGCCGTGCAGTAGTCGACAATCGCGTCGACGAATAACCGGCCGTATTCTTCGCGCTTCTTCTCGCCGACGCCACGGACGTCCAGGAACGCCTCGAGCGTGCTTGGCCGACGGCGAGCCATGTCGCGCAGGGCCGCATCGCCGAACACCACGTACGGCGGCACGCCGCGCTCAGCCGCCAGTTCGGTGCGCAGGCCGCGGAGCCGCTCGAACAGGTCGCGGTCGACGCCTTCCCATGAGTCGGCCGCTGCGCCGCCGTCGCGACTGCGTCGCTCCTCGCGCCGCCGCTTCGCCGGCTGAAGCAGTTGCGGCTCGCCTTCGCCGCGTAGAACGAGTCGCCCGGACTCGGTGAGCGCCAGCACATTGAACTCGCCGGTCCTGCTCAAGAAGCCCTGGCTCACGAGTTGCTCGATCCAACCGCGGATTGCCGCGTGGGGAAACTCGGCGAGCAACCCGTGCGTGCTGAGTTGGTTGTGTCCGGAGTCCAGAATCCGTTGATCTTCGGACCCCGCGAGCACCTTGGCTGTGTAGTCGCCGCCAAACCGCTCGCCCAGCCGCACGACGCACGACAGGATTTTTTGGGCGAGCACCAGCGGTTCGTCGACCAGATCAAGCTCGTCGAGACACACGTCGCACGCGCCGCACCGGTCGCGATCAAGGGCTTGGCCAAAATGCTCGACCAGCGCTCGATGCCGGCAAGTCGTCGCCGCGCAGAAGCCGACCATCGCCTCCATGGCTTCGAGGGCTCCCGCCGTGGCGTCAGGGTCGCCTTTCTCAATGAGCATCCGCCACACGGCCGCGTCGCGCCCGCTGTGCAGCAGCAGGCATTCGGCCTCCAGTCCGTCGCGGCCGGCGCGGCCACTCTCCTGCACATAGTGCTCGATCGACTTCGGCATGCCGGCGTGGACCACGTACCGCACGTTCGACTTGTCGATCCCCATGCCGAACGCCACCGTGGCCACGACCACGTCGCACCGCTCATCGAGAAACGCGTCCTGGTTGCGATGTCGCTCGTCGTCGCTCAGCCCGGCATGGTAGGGCAGGGCCCGGAACCCCAGGCTGGCCAGCCCCGCGGCGGTTTTATCGACCTCTTTACGGCTGATGCAGTACACGATCCCCGACTCGCCGCGGCGCTGCTTGACCACCTCGCACACTTGCCCGAACCGGTTATCGGCCCGCCGCACGCGGTAGACGAGGTTCGGCCGGTCGAACGAGCCGACGAGGAACTGCGGGTCCGTCAGCCCAAGTTGTTCGGCAATGTCGCATTGCACGCGCTCGGTGGCCGTCGCCGTGTAGGCATGGACGCCGACGTTGGGGAACGCCTCCTTGAGCACCCGCATGGCGCGATACTCCGGTCGGAAATCGTGCCCCCACGCACTGATGCAGTGAGCTTCGTCGACTGCGATGAGTGACAGTTTCACGCCCTTGAGGAAATCGAGCGTCCGGGCGGCGAGCAGCCGTTCGGGCGCCGCGTAGAGCAGTTTCAGTTCGCCGCGGCCGACCTGCTCGGCCACTTGTCGGCGCTCGCCGTGGCTGAGCGTGCTGTTGACGGTGGCCGCCGCCACGCCGCACGCCCGCAGGGCGTCGACCTGGTCCTTCATGAGCGAGATGAGCGGCGAGACGACGAGCGCCAGTCCGTCGCGGCACACGGCCGGGGCCTGGAAGCACAGGCTCTTGCCGCCGCCGGTGGGGAGCACGACGACCGAGTCGCGATCGCTCATCGCCGATTGCATCGCCGCGGACTGGAGCGGCAGGAAGGAGTCGTAACCCCAGTACCGCCGCATCGCCTCCAGCAGTTGCGGCTCGTATCCCCGGGAAGGCAAGACGTCGGTCGCCATTGCACTGGTCTCGTTAGGCTCAGCGAGAATGCATTATGCCGAAAAAACGGGCGGTTCCCCGCCGCTGCCACACGGGCGCACAATGTTTTTGACCGCCGCCGCGGGGCCATGATACCATAAACAGGTGGAATGGGGTGGCATGGCCTCGGAGGTCCTCCGACGTGGCCATGTGCGTCGCGCATCGAACATGCCCACGCAGACGAGGGCATGCCACCCATCGCCCTTCATGAACTCATCGCGAGCAAGACCTCCTGCCACGCACCGTCCTCCGGACGCGCCCGGCGCCGGCGACCCTCTCTTGCTGAATTGCGTGCTCCTCGCGGAGCGCGCGATTTTCTCCGTCGAAGTCACGCACCCGTTTCCCCTTCATGGATTCCTCTGTGCCTAGATTCCCGCTCCGATTGCTGCTCGTCGCGCCGCTTGCCGTCGTGGGCCTGGCTCCCGCACGCGCGTTCGATTTGGTGTTTTCTGTCAACAATCCGGGGCAGTTCACCGCCAACCAGTTGAACATCGTCAACGAGGCGCTCGTGCACGTCGAAGGCATGTGGGAGACCGTCATCACCGGCTACCAGCCTGGCATCAACATCGCCCAGGTGCCGATCAGCATCAATCCGGTCACCAGCGGGCTGGCGTCGGCGAGCTTCGCCGGCTCGACCGTCCAGGGCGGGTTCACGGTCAGCACCAGCGGCTTTGTGAATATCAACACGCTTGAGATCGAGAACTTCGCGGCCTGGCAGGGGGACGAGCCCAACGGGCTGAACTTCATCGACGAGCTGCTGGCCCACGAGGTCGGGCACGTCCTGGGCATCGGCACGCAGTGGATCAACAACGGCGTCTACCAATTCAACACGTTTCAGTACACCGGCCAGCACGGCGTTGCCGCCTACGAGGCCGAGTTCAACGACAGCATCTTGTACGCCCCGGTCGAGAACGCCGGGAACGCCGGCACGCCCAACGCCCACTGGGACCAGCGAATGCGGAGCAGTTCGCAGGAGGGCGACCCCAACAACCCGTGGGTGCTCGACCCGCGTGTTGGCGTCGTCGACGCCTACGGGCGCGACCGGGGCCTTGAGCTCATGACCGGCGCCATCGACCCCGATTTCCTTGAGCCGTTCATCGCGCGGTTCACCGTGCAGTCGCTGCGCGACATGGGGTATGCCGTCACGGAGTTCGAGGACTTCAACGGCGACGGCCTGATCAACACGGCTGATCGCGACATCTTGCAGGCCAACATGGGGATGAGCGGCCTGCAGATCGACAGCATGCGATTCGGCGACGCCAATCGCGACCGGACGGTCGACATGGAGGACCTGCGGCTGTGGCAGGTCGCTGCGGGCGTGCCGGAGCCGGGGTGCGCGCTATTGGCGGCCATCTGCGGATTCGCCGTCACGGGCATTGCCCGCCGCCGCTCTCGTTAGCGGACCGTCGCCCTCTCTTCCTCCGCCCGTCTCCCCAAGTTCCCGTAGCGGTGGTAGAGGTGTGACAGGCTTTGCTCCTGGAAGTACCAGAGCAGCTCGGCGCGGCCGTGGGCTAGCGGCGGGGCGTCGGCGAGGTACACCAGCGACTCGGCCGCGGCTCGGCGGATGGTCTCGGGAACGCGATCCGGCGCCGCGTAGCGCACACGGCGGACGCGGCCGGATTCGATTCCTGCGGCCAACTCGGCGTCGGACTCCTCGATGAACTCGATCGCCGCCGCCCAACTGTCGGTCAACGCGTCGAGCAGCTCGAACGCTGCGCGGGCGGCGCCAGATAATTCCAGCGGTGCGCTCACCACAACGCGACAACCCGCCGCTCGCGCTGCGGCGACGCGGGCCGCCACGTCGAAGGCGTTGTCATTCGGGTGGAGCCGCACGGTTACTTCGGGGATTGGCAGAGAGCGACGGAAGTTGTCCTCGCCCACGAGGCGGAAGTGGTCGTGCGCGACGCCGAACTCGACGGCGGCCCAGTGGAGATAGCTGTCGATGGCGGCGGCGAGTCGCGCTCGGTCTTCGGCAGCCAGTGGGGAAAGGGGGTGGAGGGATTGGATGGAGTCGCGAAGATCGTGGAGCTGCCGTATTTGCATCCCTCTGTCCCCCTCCCCTGGATGGGGAGGGGTTAGGTGAGGGGCGTGTGGAGGAGTGGACGATCCAATGTCCTGCTCCCCCCTCCCCAGCCCTCCCCGCCGAGGGGAGGAGGTCGGAGGAGCCAGGGACGAGCCGGCTCGCGATGGACTCCTGACTCCTGACTCCTGACTCCTCTCTGCAAACTGCATCAGCGGCGCCACGTAGTTCGGCCCGCCGGCTTTAATCCCCGGGCCGAACGCGCTCTTGCCCATGCCGCCGAACGGTTGCCGCAGGACGATAGCGCCCGTCGTGGGGCGGTTGATGTAAAGGTTGCCGGCGCGAATGCCTTCCTTCCACAACCGGTGCTCGCGGTCGTCGAGGCTTTCGAGGCCGGAGGTAAGCCCGTAGCCGGTAGCGTTGACCAGGTCGATCGCCTCGTGCAAATTGCGAGCGGGCATGACGCCCAGCATCGGGCCAAACAACTCGGTGCAATGGGTGAAGCTCTGCGGCTGTACGCCCCATTTGACGCCAGGGCTCACCAGATGTGGATTGTCGTCGACGTGCAGTCGCGGCATCACCGCCCACTCTTCGCCGGGCTCGAGCTCTTTGAGGCCGCGCTCCAGCGCCCCGCTTGGCGGACGGATGAGCGGCCCGACCTTCGTCGGCAAATCCCATGCGGACCCGACTGAGAGACTCTCGACCGCGTCGCACAACGTGTCGCGGAACTCGGCGTCGTGATATACCTCTTCTTCGAGGATGAGCAGCGACGTGGCCGAGCACTTCTGCCCGCTATGGCTGAACGCGGAGTGGAGGACGTTCTTGATCGCCAGGTCGCGATCGGACAAGGCGGTGACGATCGTCGCGTTCTTGCCGCCGGTTTCGGCCAAAAGGTGCATCGCGGGCTTGCGGGCAAGCATCGCCAGCGCCGTGTCGGCGCCTCCGGTGAGGATTACGGCGTCGACCGCCTCGTGCGTCACAAGCTGCTGGCCTTCGCGAGCGCCGCTGCATGGGGCGAACTGCAGCGCCGTTCGCGGCACGCCAGCCCGCCAGAAGCATTCGCACAGCAGGTATGCGATGAGCACGGCGTCGGACGCCGGCTTGAGGATGACCGTGTTGCCCGCGGCGAGGGCCGCAGCCACGCCGCCGCAAGGAATCGCCAGCGGAAAATTCCACGGCGACACGACGACCGCGACGCCGCGGGGCCCCGCCGCCAGGCCGGGCTCGTTGTAGAACGCTTCAGCGGTCAGCGCGTAGAACCGGCAGAAGTCGATCGCTTCGGAGACCTCGGGATCGCCCTCGCCGAGCAGCTTGCCGCCTTCGGCGAGCATCGCCCCCAGGAGTTCGCCGCGGCTGCAGGCCAATTCGTCGGCTACTCGAAACAGGATCTCGGTTCGCTCGCGCGGGCTGCGGCGACGCCAACCGTCGGCGTCGGCCGCGGCGCAAGCGACGGCGCGTTTCACGTCCTCCGCCGCCGCTTGTCGGTAGTTGGCCACAACCACGCCAGGACGCGAGGGATCGTGCGATGGCCGCACGTCGCGATCGGACGTGATCTCCTCGCCGCCGATCACTAGCGGCACGTCCGCGGCGTGGGCGCCGTGTCGCGGGAGCCAGCGTTCGATGATCCCGACGGCCCACTCGCTATTCTGTGGCAGCGACCAATCGGTGTCGGGTTCGTTCTGGAAGCTTCCTCCGTTCCCCTCCCCTGAACGGGGAGGGGTTCGGGGAGGGGTGATTGAGGCGAGTACGCGCTGCTCCCCCCTCCCCAGCCCTGCCCGCGAGGGGGAGGGGGCCGGAGGATTCGCCGGGGTCGGGGACGACCCGGCTCGCTCTTGGCTCCTGACTCCTGACTCCTGACTCCTGTCCTGCGTACGGCGCGGCGAGTCGGTTAGATTCTCGATCCGTGCGAAGCTCTCGACAAACCCGCGTTCGAGCCGCCGCCAATCGTCGCCGTCGACTTCCAGGCTGAATGCGTGACGCAGGAAATTGTCGGGCCCCGTGTTCTCGTCCAACCGCCGCACGAGATAGCCGATCGCGTTGACGAACTCTTCCTGACGGCACGCCGGGGCGTACAGGAGCATGTCGCCAGTGAGCTCGACCAGGGCCCGCCGCTGGTGGTTCGCCATGCCCTCGAGCATCTCGAACTGCACGCGGTCGAAGCCGTCGACGCTCGCCGCCAGCGCCAGCCCATACGCCAGCGAGAACAGGTTGTGCGACGCCACGCCCAGGTGCACGGCCGCGAGATTCTCAGGCTGCATGCCAAACTGCAGCATGCGGTGGTAGTTGGCGTCGGTGTCGACCTTGTCGGAGAACGTGGCGAGTGGCCAACCGCGCAAACTGGCCTCGACGCGCTCCATCTCCATATTGGCGCCCTTGACGATACGAATGGTGACCGGCGCCCCGCCGCCCGCCACCCGTCGCCGCGCCCACGCGGCGATCCGCTGCTGCGTGGCGAACGAATCGGGAATGTACGCCTGCAACGCGATGCCGGCGCGCACGTGCTCCAAGCCCGGCCGGTCGAGCGTCCGCATGAACGCCTCGGCCGTTATCTCCTTGTCGCGGTATTCCTCCATGTCGAGGTACACGAACTTCGGGACGACCGCCCCATCGGCGCGCGTGAACCGCACTTTCGCGGCCGCCCGGTATAGCAGTTCCATGCGGTCGGAAAGCACGCCGATCGTGTGGTCGCGAGCTAGCGGCGAGATTTGTGAGTAGATCGTTGAAATCTTCACGGAAATCACTTCGATCTCCGGCCGCTGCAGCGCTGTCAGGTACGCCAGCAACCGCCGCTCAGCCTCGGCCTCGCCCAGCAGCGCCTCGCCCAGCAAGTTGACGTTCATCCGCAGCCCTGCGCGGCGCCGCTCTTCGAGGTGCTCGCGAAGCAAGTCTTCTTCGGCGGGCAGCACGACATTGGCCGTTTCTTGGTGCATTTTCTCCTTGACCAGCGGCATCGCCACGCCGGGCAGGTACGCGCCGAACGACTGGAACCCGCGTAGCAGCGTGCGATCAATGGCGCTGAAAAATCGCGGGACGCCCTGCACGTCGAGAATGTGCACGAGTTGATCGGCCGCGCGGTGCGGCAGCCGGGCGCGGAACGCCTGATCGGTGATCTCGACCAGGGTAGCCTTGTCGCTGGGCGACTGGATCATCCGATCGAGCTCGGCCTGCTGGCGGCGCTCGGCGGACGTTTGCAACTCGCGGGCCCGCTCCTGCAGGCGGCGGGCGAGAAGCGTCGCTTGCTGCACGTCGCCGCCGAGCGGGGAATCGGAATCCGGCGGCAGTTCGGATAGCCACGCGCGCACGCGGTCCGAAAGCGGCGGCGACGTCCCTTCCGATTTCGAGCGCGACATGGATCCTCCGCCTGGGGTGCGAAGGTATTGTACGCGGCGCGTGGCGAGCCACTTAGCCCCCGGTCATTGACCGGGGGCTAACTGCGGGCGGCGTGGCGTTCGGTCAGATACCGCAGGATATCGCGGATCGAGATGACGCCGATGAGCTTGTCGTCGTCGTCGAGGATCGGGACGTGCCGGAAGCCGCCCACGTTCATCCGGTGCAGGGCGAAGGCGATCTTGTCCCGGGCTCGCAGCGTCGCAGGGTTGACCGTCATCACCTCGCTCACGGGCCGGGAGGCCAGCTTGGCCGCGTCGACGTTGACGCGCATCATCGCGTCGCGTTCGCTGAAGATGCCGAGGACCCGATCCCCTTCGACGATCACGATGCAGCCCACGCCGCGGGCCATCATGGTCTTGAGGACTTCGCCGACTGGCGTGTCGGGCCCGACCGATAACGGCGAGCGGGGCTTGAGCGCCTCGATGCGGTCGCGAAACAGGCCCCGCTCGACGTCTGTGGAGAGCGGCCGCAGGCTCAAGTCCGCGAGCGAGTTCTGGCACTGATCGCAGAGATCAGAACCTTCGATGTTTTCGGCGCCGCAGTAGGGGCAAAGGATCATGCGGAAATGACGAAGTACGAATGAACGAATGACGAATGATGGAATTCCGTTGCTGAGTTGACAAGGCCTTCAGGCATTCGTCATTCGTCATTCCCGGTCCTAGCTCACCGTCCAGGTGTCGCCGGAATTGAACAGCGCTTCGAGGTCGCCCTTGCCGCGCTTGGCGATCGACTCCTCGATTTGCTGGTTGATCAACTCGTCGTACTGCGGCGCGTTCACGGCGCGGAACACGCCGATCGGCTCGGGGAAGCCGTCTTCCCACCGCATGCGGCTCAAGAGGTACGCCAAGCTCGGCTCGGGCGCCTTCTCGTCGTGGAATAGCAGGTCGTCCTCGGTGATGCCCTTGCCCAGCTCAACGACCTCGGGGTTCATGCCGTTGAGCCGGATGCCCTTCTCGCGATCTTTGCCGAAGATGAGCGGCTTGCCGTGTTGCAGCTCGAGCGTGGCGTTGGCCTTGGTGTCGCGGTCCTTGGCGTATTCCCAGGCGCCATCGTTGAACACATTGCAGTTCTGATAGACCTCGACGAACGCCGTGCCTTCGTGCTGGGCGGCCCGCTTGAGCACCTCGCCCAGGTGGTTGATGTTCGTGTCGACCGAGCGGGCTACAAACGTCGCTTCGCAGCCGATCGCCATCGACAACGGGTGCAGCGGATTATCGATCGCGCCCATCGGCGTGCTCTTGGTCTTGGCGCCGAGCAAACTCGTCGGCGAATACTGGCCCTTGGTCAGGCCGTAGATGCGGTTATTGAACAGGACGATGTTGATGTCCATGTTCCGGCGGATGGCGTGCATCAAGTGATTGCCACCGATCGACAGCCCGTCGCCGTCGCCGGTGATGACCCACACCTGCAGGTCGGGCCGCACGGTCTTCAGCCCCGTCGCCACCGCCGGCGCCCGGCCGTGGATCGAGTGGATGCCATACGTGTTCATGTAGTACGGAAACCGGCTGGAGCAGCCGATGCCGCTAATGAACACGATCTTCTCCCGCGGCACGCCGAGGGTGGGCAGTACCTTCTTCATCTGGGCGAGGATGGAATAATCCCCGCACCCCGGGCACCAGCGAACATCCTGGTCGCTCGCAAAGTCGGCAGGTTTCAGTACCGGAAGCGGTGTTTCAATGCTCATGGTCGTAATTGGATTCTCTATGAAACTGACAGGATAACAAGATGGGCAGGATTTGCAGGATCAGGATTCAGGGTCAGCAATTTCCAAGCTCCGATTCCAATCCTGTTCATCCTGACAATCCTGTTATCCTGTCAATTCACGATTGCAATTGATGCGAGTTGGTCACTTCAATAACGATTCGATCTTTTCGACAACCTCCACCACGCTGAACGGTTTGCCTTGGACCTTGTTCAGCCCGATGGCGTCGATCAGGTACGTGGCGCGGATCACCAGGCGGAGCTGGCCGAGGTTCAGCTCCGGGATCAGCACCTTTTTGTAGCTCTTGAGGATGTCGCCCAGGTCCTTGGGCAGCGGGTTGATGTACCGCAAGTGGCAGTGGGCCACGCTCTTGCCCATGGACTGCATTTTGTGCACGGCCGTGGCGCACGCGCCGTAGGTGCCGCCCCAGCTCAGCACGAGCAGGTCGCCGCTGGCGGGGCCGTCGACCGTCGTCGGCGGATAGTCGTCCGCCACGAGCGCCACCTTGCGAGCCCGCGTGTGCACCATGTGCTCGTGGTTGTCGGGGTCGTAGTTGACGTTGCCCGTGACGTCCTGCTTTTCTAGGCCGCCGATGCGGTGCATCAGCCCTGGCGTGCCGGGAATCGCCCACGGGCGGGCCAGCACTTCGTTGCGGGCGTACGGCATGAACGCCTCACTGTCGCCGTTGCTGTTTTCGTGCCCCGCGGGGTGCTCAATGTCGATCCGCTGCAAATCGGACACCTGCGGAATCCGCCACGGTTCCGAGCCGTTGGCAATGTAGCCATCCGTCAGCACCATCACCGGCGTCATGTGCTTCACCGCGATCCGCCACGCCTCCTGCACGACGTCGAAGCAGTCCGACGGGCTCCGCGCCGCGACCACGGGCATCGGGCACTCGCCATTGCGGCCGCACAACGCCTGCAGCAGGTCGGCCTGCTCGGTTTTAGTGGGCAACCCGGTCGATGGCCCGCCGCGCTGGACGTTGATGATTAAGAGCGGCAGCTCGGTCATCACTGCCAGACCCATGCCCTCGGCTTTCAGCGCAATCCCGGGTCCGCTGGACGCCGTGACCGCCATCTCGCCGGCGAACGCGGCGCCGATGGTGCTGGTCATCGCCGCGATTTCATCCTCCGCTTGGAACGTTAGCACGTCGAAGTTCTTGAAGCCCGACAGATAGTGCAGGATGTCGCTCGCCGGGGTGATGGGGTAGGCACCCAGGAACAGCCGCTTCTTGGACATTTGAGCCGCAGCCACCAGCCCGTAGGCCAGGGCCATGTTGCCCATCATGCTGCGGTACGTGCCAGGGGTGAGCCGCGCCGGCGGCACCTGGTACTGCACTGCGATCCCCTCGACCGTCTCGCCGTAGTTGTATCCGGCCTTCAACGTTGCCGTATCGGCGCCGGCGATCTCCGGCTTCTTGCCAAACTTTTGCTCGATGAATCGCAGCGTCGGTTCTAGCGACCGGTCGTACAACCAGAACACCAGCCCCATCGCGAAGAAGTTGCGGCACATATCCGCATCCTTCTGCGAGAGCTTAAACGGTTCCACGGCCAACCGGTTGAGCTTGGTCATCTCAACCGGATGGAGCTTGAATTTCTTCTCGAGGCTCCCGTCTTCCAAGGGGTTAGTCTTGTAGCCGGCGAGCTCGAGGCCCTTCTTGTCGAAGGCGTCCTTGTTGACGATCAGCGTGCCGCCGTCGCGCAGGTCGCTCAGGTTCGTGGTCAGCGCCGCCGGATTCATCGCCACCAGGCAGTCCACCGTGTCGCCGGGGGTGTAGATGTCGGCGCTGGAGAACTGAACCTGGAATCCCGAGACGCCGGCCTTCGTGCCGCGGGGGGCGCGAATTTCGGCCGGGAAGTCGGGGAATGTCGCGATGTCGTTGCCGGCGAGCGCAGAGGTATTGGTAAATTGCCCGCCGGCGAGCTGCATGCCGTCGCCGGAGTCGCCGCAAAAGCGAACGGTGGCTTCTTCGAGGGTTGATACGGGTTTGGGAGGCGCGATGGTGGCCATGGTTGGCGAAAGGATCCTTATGCTCTCAGTGTGGGAGGAGTGCCGGACGCCTCTCACGAAGGTCTGTAATGAATTCTCTTCTCTCTTATCTTTACGGAGCAGGGAGGGTTCAGGTCGATCCGCGAGCGCAATTGCCCCGCACGGAATAGCAGACCCGAGGCTTGCCGCACAAGACAACTCGCGACATTGTCACCCCGAGGTCGGCCGAGGGGTCCGGCCACAAGTCGACAGACTGGACTCCTCGGCGGACCTCGGAGTGACAGGGTCTGATTTGTGCGGTGTTTCAAGCCATAGGCGTCAGGCGCCGTCCCGATCGCTGGGCTTCTTGCCCGGCTCCGGCGGCAGCGTGTAGATGGTTTCGGGAAAGTGTTCCACCAAATAATGCACAATGCCCCGCACGGCCACCACGCCCTGCGGCGCCTCCTTGTCGTCGACGATCGGGAGATGACGATATCCGCCTTCCGACATCGTTTCGATCGCTTGGCCGACGCTCGTCTTCGCGGCCAGCCGCGCCGGCTCCGGTGTCATGGCCTCGCGGATGTTCGTCGCCGTCGACCCCGCCTCGGCCATCCATTGCAGCGCATCTCGCTCGGTGAAGATGCCCGCGAGCTTGCCGCCGTCGTCGCACACCAGGACGCAACTGCCCTTCTGGGCGCGCATCAACTGCATGACATCGCCCACCGTCGCATCGCCGGAGACCGCCAACGGGGTGTCCGGATACGCCTGGCTGACAGGGTCGGTGCTAAGGCTCAGAAAGCTCACGGGTCCGTCGAGCGGCCAGCGCGATCCGCCGCAGATCGCGTCCAGCTCAAAAGCTCAAGAATCGCCGCCGGCGAGCGGCGCCGCGGCATGCGCGCGGCTGTCATCTAAAGAAACTTTACCATCCTCCCGGCGCGCGTTGAACCGCAAATCGCGGCCTTTTTCCTCGATTGCAAGCAGGAAATGAGGCTGGGGACTAGAGACTAGAGGCTGGAGGATTGGGGTGGGGTCATTACTCCTCCGGTCTCCGGTCTCCGGCATCCAGCCTTTTCTGCTGCTCCGCGTAGAACCGTTCGAGCTGGATGCCTCCGCGCTGCTCCTCCTCGACCAGTTTCAGCCGGCTTTCGAGCAGATCGACCCGCCGGGCTAGCGTCGGCAGAAGCCGCTCCTCGGGCCGGTCCGGCTCCGGCTTTGGGGCTTCGGGATACCCCAATTGCCGGTGCAGGGCCGCGAACAACAACAGCGGGTCCTTGCCCCTGTTGGCCCAAGCGATCCGCCCCTCCTGGCGGCCGAACAGCGGAGCAAACCCCTCGGCCGTCGCCGCGGCTGCCAGTGCCGCCCCCGAGCCTGGGGCGCCTTGGTCGGCCGCCCGCCGCTCGTGGTAGAACTCGCTCCGCACAAAGATCAGGTCCGCCAAGTCGACAATGCCGATCTGCCGCCGAACCGTGAAAATCCACGTCCGCCACGATTCGTCGTACGCCGGGTCGCGGGCCACCGCCTCCAGCCCCGCGTCGTATCCCAGCCGGTTGCGGCTCAGCACTTCGAGTTGGTACAGAAACAAGCCCTGCCGCGTGGCCCCGCGGGCCCGGTACTCCGCCTCGCGAGACAGGATATCCAGTCCTACGCGGAGGTCGAATCGCCGCGTGTCGTCCTCGGCCTCCCGCATGACGTAGCACTGAAACGGCGTGAAGTAATGCTGCAGCCGCTCCATGGCCGTCGAGAACGCGCCGAGGTGCCGCAACTCGGCCGCCATAAAGTCGATGGCCATGGGCAGCTTGGTCGTGACAAGGATTTCCTCGCGGACCATGCCGAGAATTTCCTGGGCCGGGTTGTTCTCCCGCAGCCGCAGGCCCAGCACCGTAAACAGATGTTGCTGCTCGACATACTCCTCGCGGGGCAAGGGGGAGATAGCGTCGTCCGCGGCCGGGCTCGGGGGCGAGCCGGCTCGCTCGTCGGCAGGCGAGCCGGGGCGTCTTCGCCCCCGGCCTGCGTCGCGATCGTCCCCTTCGCTCATGGCGACTCCGGCTTCAGATGCGCCGCCAAAAACTCCACGGCTCGCGCGACGGCGTCTTTGTCGCGAGCACAGGCCATGTGCCCCAACTTTGGCACGACATACAACTCCGCCGGGACGCCGGCGGCTTTCAGATTCGTGCACATGTGCGTTGGGCTGTCGAGCGGCACCAACTGATCCGTCTCGCCGTGAAAGAAAAAGAACGGCGGATCGTCGGCCGACACGAACGCCGCTGGCGAGGCCTTGCGATATTGATCGGGCAATTGCGCCTGCGTGCCGCCGAGCCAGAACGCCAGCCCGTCGACCTCCGGCGGCAGGGGACGGAAGTCGCACGGCGCTCCGCCGGCGGCGACCGCCTGCAGGCGCGTGCTCGGCTGGCGCGTCGGATCGTCGACGCCCTCCAATCCGTCGTCTGGGCAGGTTGTGCCGAGAAGCGACACAAGGTGCGCCCCCGCGGAATAGCCGAATCCGCCGATGTGCTCAGGGTCGATCTTCCACTTCGCCGCTTCGGTACGCATCCAGCGCACGGCGGCTTTGCAGTCCTCGATCTGGGCGGGGAACTTGAACTCCGGCGCCAGCCGATAGCTGATCGCCACCGCGGTGAGCCCATGCTCGGCGAGCATCTTCGCGACGCCGGCAAGTTGGTACCGCGTCCCCATCCGCCAGGCGCCGCCGTGGACCACCAACACGCCGGGGAACGGCCCGTCGCCGCGCGGCACGTAGACGTCGGCCTTGAGGGAAACGCCGTCGCGGTCGACATAGGATTGCCCATAGGTGACGTCGACTTCGCCCGCCGCGGCCGGCGCCGCCAGGATGCACACCGTCAAAGCGAGAAATACTGCCATCCGTCGAGTGCTTGCCATGCCCCATCTCCGATCGTTGGTGAGCCGCCTGTCCACGCCCTATAATATCCGCAGATTGAGATTTCGGCCGCAACGGCAGTGTGCGGCACCCCGCCTCAGAAGTTCTCGACGTGACGACGGCAAACCCCATGTCCACCGCCTTTTCCACCATTGAAGAAGCCGTCGACGCCATTCGCCGCGGCCGGGTGATCGTGGTGGTCGACGCCGAGGACCGCGAGAACGAGGGCGACTTCGTCGGCGCCGCGGAGAAGGTGACCCCCGCGGTAATCAACTTCATGATCACCCACGGACGGGGCCAGCTTTGCATGCCCATCCTGCCGGACGTGAGCCACCGGCTGGAGCTGGCGCCGATGGTCGAGTCGAACACGGCGCCGCTGGGCACAAACTACACCGTACCGGTCGACCACCGCTCCGCCCGCACGGGCATTACCGCCGGCGAACGGGCCCGCACGATCCTCGCCATCTGCGACCCAGCCAGCAAGCCGAGCGACTTCACGCGGCCCGGCCATTTGTTTCCGTTGGTGGCCAAGGAGGGCGGCGTGCTCCGCCGCGCGGGCCACACGGAAGCCGCGGTCGACCTCGCCCGCATGGCGGGACTCTTGCCCGCCGGCGTGCTGTGCGAAATCCTCGACGAGCAAGGCGACCGTGCGAACCGCGCCGGGCTGCTCAAGCTCGCGCGCGAGTTCGACCTGCCGATCATCTCGATCGAGCAGCTCATCGCCTACCGCCGCCAGCGCGAGAAGCTCGTCTACCGCCAGGCTGAGGCCCTGCTCCCCACGAAGTATGGCAACGGCCGCATCATCGCCTATGGCGTAAAGTACGAAACGCAAGAGCCGCTGGTTTACGTGATCGGCGACCCGGCAAGCGTCGCGGCGCCGCTGGTACGGCTCCACTCGTCGTGCTTCACTGGCGACCTGCTGGAGTCGCTCCGCTGCGACTGCGGCGATCAGCTTCACATGGCCCTCGACATGATCCGCCGCGAGGGCGTCGGCGTATTAGTCTACCTGCCGCAGGAAGGCCGCGGCATTGGGCTGGTCGAGAAGATCAAGGCGTACGCCTTGCAGGATCAAGGGCTCGACACCGTCGAAGCCAATCTCGCGCTCGGTTACATGGCCGACCCACGCGACTATGGCGTCGGCATTCAACTCCTCAAGGATCTGGGGCTGCGAAAAGTGCGGCTGTTGACGAACAATCCCAAGAAGACGGAGGCGTTCGTCTTCGGCGGCTTCGACTTGGAAGTCGTCGACCAGGTGCCGATCGTCGGTCCGATCCACGAACACAACGCGGCGTATCTGGCGACGAAACGCGAGAAGATGGGGCACGTCTTGCCGTAGAGGCGGCCGGGGGCGAGGACGCCCCGGCTCACTGGATCGGTCTGTTACAATGCCGCGAGCCGGGCCGTCTCGCCCCCGGCGCGTTCTCCATGCACTACGCCTTCCACATCAACGTCTTTGCTCGTCCGCCAAGCAGCAGCAAGGCCGCGTTGCCCATTGATCTCCGCGGAATTCGCGTGGCGCCCCTGCAAACAGTCGAGAAAAGCCCCCTCGTTTTCGACATATCCTTTCCCGTTACGTTCGAGCAGGCGTTCGCCGCACTGACAAGCCTGCCGCGGCTCGACGCCGAGCTCGATGGCTTCTTCGTGCTCGCTGGCGGCCCGGGGCCGACGCTGTGGCGGGTGAGCGGCCACCTGTTCGACTATGGCGGCCGTCTGCACCGCGTCGAACTGCATGGCGATTGCCCCGCGGAGGCGTTCGATGCCATCCTCGCCTGTCTCGGCTGGCCGCAAACTCCGCCGGCGTTCGAGCTGGTGCGCGAAGGCATAGCGCTCGAGGAAGCCGACTTCCGCGCCTGGGCGGCGGCGTCACCAGTTGACGCCTAAACCTGCGGTCACGCCGGCGAGCGTCACGCGGTCCAGAATCGACACGTCCCACGATTGCATCTCGAAGGCGCAGAGCAGCGACACGTCTGCGCGGCGAAAGCGGCGTTTGTACTCGACGCCGAGCGCCGCTTCGCCGATGGCCATGTTGGCGTCCCCGTCTTCGCGATCCAACGTGTTGGGCGCTTCCCACTCGCCGACGAGATATGCGAGCCGTCCCCGTCCGAACAGCGACCACACATGCAGGGGCGTTTCGTAGAACCGGTGCGTCCCTTCCATCATGAGGCCGAGGCCGCCGCCGGTGTTGCGCACCAGCCCATTGCCTTGGTAGGTCCTCGTGGTGACGCCATTCTCGTAGCTGGTGACGCTGGATTGAAGTCGGGCCAATCCGGGGCTCGCAGCGCCGTAATTGCTGAAGCTGTAAATGGAGTAATAGTCGTAGTAATAGAAGGGCTCATAATAGTAGTAATAACCATAGAGACGGCTGGTTTGTACGACTGCGAAGCGTTCGCGCAAAGTCAGCCGCGCCGCCGTCAAGCCGGCGCCGAAGGCGAAGTCGCCGGTGTTGTGTTTGATGCGCTTGTAGAAATCGAGATCGAGCCTGTTGCCGGAGAACAGCAGCTCATGCGTCGTGACGGCGCTGGGCAGCGAGCTCCGTTCCGCTTCCGTGGCGCCGTCAAATCCCCAGCCGCGGCCGCGAATGCCGAAGCCGTTGGCGCTCTCCCAGCCCAGCGTGAGCCGCGGACCGACGAACGCTCGGTGCTTGGCCTCGTACGTTGAGTCGGAATAACTGGGCACGAGTACGGTCAACTCGGTTAGCACCGTCCATCGCCGACGCAACGAGGGCGCCGGGTCGATCCAGTCGCCGCAGTCCACGGCGTCGCCGCACAGCAGCCCCTCCTCGGCGCCGTCCGACGCCGTGGCGAGTTCGTCCTCGAAGGGATCGCCGGGCGCCAGCTCTTCAGCCCACTGCGATTCCAACTCGGCCGCTTCGGCGACTGGCTCCAGGGCTTCCTCATACGCGGCGGCTTCGGGAAACGCCGCGCGTCCACTCGACGAGCAGAGCGCCCCCAACAGCATCAAGGTGATCGCCGTCAATCGCATGCCGACGATTCGCTGCGAGAGGAGGAGCCGCCAAGGCGGGCGTTGAATTCCCGCAAATTGGCTGCGGTTTGTAGGCGACGGCGGCAAGCCTCACAACGGCAGCGCGCCGGCGCCCCTCGAGCCAACCTTGCTAGCGGCGGCGAGCGCCAACCGGCTGACATTGCCAGCGTCGCGCGACAACTGCTACGATCCCCGTCCCGCGATCGCCTCCCTCGCCCCAGAACGCCACGCATGCGACTGGCCGTCTACTCCACGATGTTCGGCCCCCCCTGGGGCGGCAGTGAAGAACTGTGGAGTCGCGCCGCCGCTGTGCTGCTGGAGCGCGGCCACGAGGTGGCCGTCAACTTCAAGCGGCGTAAGGTTCCCGTGCCGCCGCTCGACGAGCTGCGCCGCCGCGGCGCCGAGATCCACTACCGCCGCGGGCTCAGCGTCGGCCGGTCCATTCGCCGCTTGATGCGCGACGTCAACATCGGCCAGCGGCCCCAACGCCGCTGGCTCGAAACGGTGCGTCCCGACTTCCTGCTGGTCTCCAGCGGCTACCACACAGACGACCTGTCGATCACGCGGACTTGCCGGATGCTCGGCATTCCCTACGGCTTGCTCCTGCAGGCGGCCAGTCCGTACCAGTGGATCGAGCCGCACCAGTGGGACACGCACCGCGCGGCCTACGCCGGCGCCGCCCAGTGCTACTTCGTGTCCGACGAGAACCGCCGCACGATCGAGTCGAACCTGGCGCTCGACCTGTCCGCCGCACGGATTGTCGACAACCCGTTCAAGATCCACGTCAACGCGGCGCCGTCATGGCCGGGGGATGGCGCGCCGTGGAAGCTCGCCTGCGTGGCCCGTCTGCAATTCCAAGCCAAGGGGCAGGACCTCCTGCTCCACGCGCTGCGGCAGCCCAAGTGGCGTGAGCGTCCGCTGGAGATCGCCCTGTGGGGCCACGACGGCGGCAACCGCCGCCACATCGAGATGCTGATCGAGCTGCACGGCCTGCAGCGGCAGGTGAAAATTGGCGGCTTTTCCGACGATCTCGAAGCGCTGTGGCGCACCCACCACGGACTAGTGCTCCCCTCGCGATTCGAGGGCAATCCGCTGGCGATGATCGAGGCGATGGTCTACGGTCGCGTCGCGGTCGTCACCAACGTGGGCCGGGCCGCCGAGTTGATCGACGACAATCGCACGGGTTTCGTCGCCCCGGCGGCGACCGTGGAACTGATCGACGACGCCCTGGAGCGCGCCTGGCAGCGTCGCCACGAATGGCGCACGATGGGCGTCGCTGCGGCAGCCGCCATCCGCCAGCGCCATAGTCTCCGCCCGGCGGAGGACTTCGCCGACGTGCTTCTTGGAGCGATGTCCGCCCAACGCGCAGACTCGCTCTTGCGCGCTGCTTAGGAGCGAACCGCCAAGGCCGCCAAGAGTTGAATTGACAGGATGACAGGATTCCCAGGATAGACAGGATGAAAAGAAGGATTTGCTTCTGATCCTGTGAATCCTGCCGATCCTGTTATCCTGTCAGTTCAAAGTTTCAGAACAGATTCGCACGAATCACATTTTGGCTGCCTTGGCGCTCTTGGCGTCCTTGGCGGTTAGCCTTGGCCTTTCCACTCGACGCCGCTCATCTTCGCCAGCGCCAGCACCAGCGCCTGCGTTCCCGAACGGGCATGGCCCTGCGCCGCCAACTCCTTGTAAAGCTGTTCGGCGAGCGTCAGCCCGGGCAGTTTGAGGTTCATCCGTCGCGCCTCGGCCAGCGCGATCCCCATGTCCTTCAGAAAGTGCTCGACGAAGAACCCCGGGGCGAAGTCGCCGCGGATCATTCGCGGCGCCAGGTTCGACAGCGACCAACTCCCCGCGGCGCCGGAGGAGGCCGACTCCAACACGGCGTCGAAATCGAGCCCCGCGCGATACGCATACAGCATCCCCTCGCACACGCCGATCATGTTCGAGGCGATGAGCGTCTGGTTGACGAGCTTGGCATGCTGTCCGGCGCCGGCGCCGCCGTGCCAGACCCATTTGGAACCCATCGCTTTCCAGCAGGGCTCAAGCCGGTCGACTGTGGCGCGGTCGCCGCCGATCATGATCGACAGTGTGCCGCTCTTGGCGCCCACATCGCCGCCGGACACGGGGGCGTCGATCGCCGTGACGCCGCGTTCGGCGGCCGCCTGGGCGATCTCCACCGCTAGCGACGGCTCGCTGGTGGTCATGTCCACGAGCACTCCGCCGGACTTCAAGCCGGCCAGCGATCCGCGCTCGCTGAGCGTCACGTCGCGCACGTCGGCGGGGAAACCGACAATCGAGAACACGACGTCGGCGGCGGCCGCCACGTCCCGCGGGCTGTCGGCCCAGGCGGCGCCCCGCGCTACGAGCTGCTCGGCCTTAGCCCGCGTGCGATTGTGCACCGTGACGCGGTAGCCGGCCTCCATGAGCCGCCCGCACATGCTCGTGCCCATGACGCCGAGGCCAATCCAACCAAGGCGGACGCGATCCGGAGAGAGGGAGTCTTGGGACATGGCGATTTATGATTTTTGAGGATTTCTGATTTGGAAAGACGGATCCCGCCAACCGGCTTCGGTCCGCCAAATCATAAATCAGAAATCCGAAATCATAAATCCGCGACTTTGCCGGCCTTCCATCCGGACCCTTCGAAGGACCTCGGGGTGACAGCCCACTACCCACCCATCTCTGCCCGCAGCACCAGGCTCACCAGTTCCGCGACGCTCCGCACGCCGAGCTTGGTGAACACCTCGCGGCGACGATTCTCGATCGTCCGCAGGCTGGCCGCCAGGTGGTTGGCCATCGCCTTGTTGGGCCGCCCGGCGACGATCATCTGCAGGACGTCCCGCTCCTTGGGGGAGAGGCTGGCCAGCCGTTGCCGGGCGTTGGTGAGCTCGGCCCGCCGTTGTCGGCGCTGGGCGTCGAGCGCCAGGGCCTCTCCCAGGGCCTGCCGGAGTTCCTCGGGAGCCGGCGGCTTGTCGAGCACCGTCACCGCCCCGTTCCGCATGGCTGCCACGATGTCGGCGGTGCTCGCCCCATTGGCGAGTCCGACCAAGGGCGTGTCCACGCCGCGCTGACGAAGTTCCACGGCGAGGGCCGCGCCGGCCGCGGTTCGCACGTTCAGCCCCGCCACCAGGCACCCCGGAGCATCGCGAAGCTGGCGGAAGAACTCGTCCGCATCGACTGCCGGCACGGGGCGCAGACCCAGCGCACGCACCTGTCCACAGACGGCGTCGCGAGCGGCGGCGTCATCGTCCAAGACGAAGACGAGGGAGTCGGAGCTCATGGATGTCGTACCGCGAAAAGCGCCGCGCACTTACGGCAGCGGGTCGAATCTGACGGCGGCGAGCCCCTGATGCCGCGCTGCGGATTCGACGCGTTCTCCACTCTACCGCAAACCGCCGGTGGCGGGCGAACCAATGTCCTGCCGTCGGCGATAGCACTGCTTCGTCACTTGTCCTTCTCAAACCGTCCGGCCACCTCGTAGAACGGACCCGTGGGGCGGCACCGCGTCACTTGCAGCACCACGCTGATCATTCGCTGCGACGAAGTGAGCCGCTGCCACCGCAGCGCCAGCCGTTTGGCCTTGACCGCCCGCGTGTGCAGCAGACTCAGCCCGCCTTCTGACACGTCGCGGGCAATCGCCCGAAAGGCGTCGCCGCATGCTTCGAGCTGGCGGTTGAGCGGAATGACCGTCACCGTTGCCAGCAAGAGCGCGCGCTTCGACTGGCGGCGATTATTGTCCGCCTCATCCGGATCGAATTTCCGTTCCAAGTAGCTGACCATCGCTGGCGGCGGCGTTGGCGCCGCCCCGTCGGCGGCTTCAAACAACGCCGCCAGTTGAGCGGACAGCGCCGATGACCACTCGTCGACCACGTGTTCGATCTCGGCCGCCAGCGCATGACCGGCCACGGGGCCCGTCGACCTCCGGTTCGCGACGGCGATCTCGCGCTTGGTTGGCATCGTCGCAGCCGACGCGCCAGCGGGCGTCGAAAAACGGTTCACTCGGGCTGCCCCTCTCGAAAAGGCTCGCGCTGCGGCTTGCCGCCAGCACTGTGCGCGAGGTCTACTCAACTCTAGGGCAGAACCGCCCGCCAGGGGGATGGCGACCTGCTCGAACCCCCACTCTTTGCGATCGCGGCAACCGGCTGTAGCGATTGAATCGCCAGAGTCATTAGCCGCAGACTCGGGCAGGGATACTCGACGTCCGCGGCGCGAGGCCTACCGTCACTTCTGCGACGACGGGTGCTCAGGCAAGTCGAACACGTAGCGGTCGATGCATGCCAGCGCGCCCACCGCCAACGCCGAGAGCACGAACCACGACGCCGAGAGACACGCCTGCATGAGCAGATCAGGCGCTTCGACGCCGTTGCCCTCCCACCACAGTTTGACGCCGTGGACGAAGTAATAGCCGGCGCACACAAGAAAGACGACGCCCAAAATGAAGGCGACCCAGGCCGCCAATTCGATCGTCCGCTCGAAGAGCCATGCCATGGTCGCCGCGCTCCCCAATTGCAAAGAGTGCCAGCGGCGCGGCGACGCGCATTTAGCCGCAGGGCTTGCCCCGCGAAGCCGTCGCGGGGCACAAGCCGCGACGAAGCTCCTCGTCGATCGCCCGCCGTCGTCTGGCCACAGTGTACGCGGCGGCCGCGAGCCCCAGCAAGCCGATGCCGGTCAATCCCAACGCGGAGGGTTCCGGCACGGCGGAGCCGAACACGCTGAACGTCAGCAACAACTGGACCTCCGGCTCGGCGGCGGCGATCGAACTGGAGCTCGACGAGCTGCTCGACAGGATAAAGTCGTCGATGTGCATCTGGACCGCGTCAATCTGGAACCCCGCCAGGTCGGGCACCATCGGCGATCCGTGCCCGATAAAGAATCCGCTTTCGCTCCAGCCCCGTTGTTCGGGCCGGTCACTGGCGATCTCGGTGAACGCCAGCCGCACATTCTGATTCATCGCATCGGTCATCCGCGCCGCGGCGGCGGCGAACGCCGGGTCGCTCGCGGCGTCGGCCACGAGAGTCGTTCCCTTGTCGGAGGGCGTGATCGTCACGTCATCGAAGAGCGTCACCGGATTGGTGGGCGAGAAGAACGAGTCGCCAAACACGAGTTTGAGGCTGAACTCGTCGGTCGTGAAGATGTTGACGCTGCGGTCGACCAGCAGCGAACGTTCGAACAACGTCGCACCCCATGCCGAAGGCGACGCGCACAAGATCGCGGCCGCCAAGCCGATCCATCGAGTCCGTCTCATGAGTACAACCTCCCGCCCCGGAGGCGGCGTGATGCAATGCCAAATGGCAGAACCGGCCTAGTATACCCACGCCGCCGCCCCAATGCACGCTTTTTGGCGAATCCGCTCTGGGGTCCGTTTGGGTGTAGGCGGCCCCAGCGGCCCATCGATGACCCAAACTCATGTCACGGGCGAAGTGAATTATTTCACGAGGTTTTTCCGTAGATGGCCAAAACTCGACGAGAGTTTTGACCATCTATGGCGGATTGTAAAAAGGGGGGAGTCGGGAGGCGGCATTCTCGCCCACTGTATCGGTGCGATTGCCCGACTGACGCTCTCGCGGCCGCGGTGAAATCCTGCAGAATCGTTTTGCAAACGGTCACGGCTTCCTTACTATAAGGGCACTCAGGTCGATTGCGCGAATGCGGCGCCGCCGCGGTCGACCGACGAGCGCGTGGGAGTTCCCGCGCTCGTATCGCCAACGCCTCCAAGGGTTTTTGGTCATGCGCCGACGTGCTGC
>JBIOVA010000046.1:0-2999 GCA_044867485.1 Lacipirellulaceae bacterium
ATGCAGTTTCGCTCCTGGGCGCTGACTGACCTGCAGCGGGCATTGGAGCTCGACGACTTTCGTGAGTGCCCGTCGGGCCGCGCTGTTGTCTCCGAGCTGGAGCGACTGCAGTTTGCCAATCAAGAGATTCGCCTCAGCCAGTTTGTCGTCGAGCTCCAATGCCCGCTGCAGGTCAGTCAGCGCCCAGGAGCGAAACTGCATCTGGCGCATGCCGCGCTGCGGATCTTGAACGGGCAAATTGAACACGGCAGTCGCGTACATCGTGCCGCGCTGCATGAGCGTAGAGATGAGCATCTGGCGGGCAAGCTCCTCGTTGTCCTTGTCGAGGCCTTTTTCCAGAGCAGCGTCGAGATGATCGATTACTTCGGCGAGGTCATCGGGCGATTCGGCGGCCACTTTGAGCTGCGTCGCTTTGTCCAAATCGTCCTGGCCTTCGTTTTCGGCGAGAGCGGGCGCGGCGAAAACGAGAATGGCCAGTAAACACAAGACTCGCGCGGACCAATGACAGGGGACCATGTGTCGGATTCTCCCAGAGTTCGTTCGGCGAGCCGCCGCCGGAATGCGAAACGCGGTCGCGGGCGGAAGCGCCCTATTATTACCGCTAGGGTCGCGGGCGGCTACGCGAGATCGCTGGCGGCGCAGGTGAACAACATGGACCCCAGCATTGGCCATTGACGGATTACGCGTAAGCGGGAATAAAGTCTTAGCACTCGAGGCGATTTGACGCGAAAGCTGGACATCGGTCATGGAAGCTGGAATTGTTGGACTTCCGAACGTCGGCAAGAGCACGCTGTTCAACGCGCTCACGGCTGTGGGCATAGCCAGCGAAAACTATCCCTTCTGCACGATTGAAGCCAATATCGGCGCGGTGGCGATTCCCGATCCGCGGCTGGCCACCATCAATCTCCACATCGAAACGGAAAAGATTATTCCGGCCATCTTTCAATTGGTCGACATCGCCGGGCTCGTGCGCGGCGCTTCGCTCGGCGAAGGATTGGGAAACAAATTTCTCGGCAACCTGCGCAACGTCGATGCGATTCTGCACGTCGTGCGTTGTTATGTTGATGAGAACGTGATGCACGTGGAAGGCAGCATTGATCCGGTGCGCGATGTGGATACCATCGAAACGGAGCTGATGCTGGCCGATCTGCAGTCGGTTGAGGGCATGATCGAACGGGCCGAGAAGTCGGTCCGCACCGGCGGACCCGAGGCCAAACGTCGCCTGGAGATTCTCCAGGATTGCCAGGCACGGCTCAGCGACGCGAAGCCGATTCGCGGTCTCGACTACGATGATCCGACATCGCAGCGAATCCTGCGCGACTTGCAGCTCATCACGTCGAAGCGCGTGTTGTACGTCGCCAATGTCGGGGAAGACGACCTGACCGGCAAAAGCGCGATGGTTAAGGCGCTGCGTAAGCGGGCCGCTGCCGAGGGAAGCCAGGTGGTGCCGATCGCGGCGCGGTTGGAGGCGGAGATCGCCGAGTTGGATGAATCTGACGGAGCGGAAATGTTGAAAAGCGTCGGGCTACAGGAGCCGGCGCTGGCCGTACTGGCCCGCGCTGCGTATCGCTTGCTTGGGCTGCAAAGCTTTTACACGGCGGGGCCTAAAGAAATTCGCGCGTGGACCATTCCCATAGGCGCGACGGCTCCGCAAGCGGCCGGCGTCATCCACAGCGACTTCGAGCGCGGTTTCATTCGCGTGGAAGTGTACTCCGTTGATGATCTGGCACAATTCGGCAGCGAGAAGGCGATCAAAGAGGCCGGAAAAATGCGCCTGGAAGGCAAAACGTACGTCATGCAGGACAGCGACGTGTGCCACTTCTTGTTCAATGTTTGATGTTCAGCCGGCCTATTCTGGATCGGCGTCCGGACGCCCGGCCAGGTCGCCACGGCGATTCGCTGCGGCGAGATGGGCGGGCTAGATATCGCCGGTCCTCGCTGCGTGCTGGTTGGGTGCTTCCTCGCCCAACTTTTCACCGCGCCCTTTCCACACGCGCCGAACGGCGTCGGCGATCAGGAATACGCCGCCCACCAGGACGCCGGCAACATAGCCGCATAATCCTCCTTGAATCACATACGTGATCGTAATGATGACCAAATACTCGGGACCCATGGCGAAGGGATCGACAAAGACCCAAAGGGCAATTGAGGCGACGACAGCCAGCGCCGCGCCAACCAGAATGGAGGCAAGACGTGGCCGTTTGCCACCGAACAGTAGCGCTTGGCCGGCGCCGACGATGCTAATAAAGCCGCCGATCATTACGCTCGCCATCGGCGGCGCGCTCAGCCAACTCAAGAGCGCAAACATCAACGAATAGGCAAAGGTGACGACAAAAATCGTCGCCAGGTCGAATCGTCGCGGCGCAGAATAGATTTTGCCGGGGGCGCCGAGCCTCGCGCGCTCGGCCGCCATCTGCCGGATGATTTTCCACGGCACTTCGGCGAGACCGTCAGTGTCAAAGTCGTTCAGCCGCTGCTCGATCAGCGCAAGATCCTGCTCGCTCGGCGCCGCCCAGTGCTCGGCCGGCAGTGACGCCCACAGGCGCGCGATCAACCGCAAACGGTCGTCCGCTTCAAGCGACTTGGCGGAGTGAAATACTTCGTCCAATCCGGACGCTGCCGTGCTGTCGCTGTGTGGATGCGTTGTGCTCACGAACGCATCATAGCGGAAAAGCCAGTCCGCCCAAAAAACAAGGCCCGGCTGCCCTGTGGCAACCGGGCCTTGGTGAGCGGGTGGTGGGCGACGGAGGGGACGGGAGTTCTCCGTCGCCACACGGTCGATTCGTTCGACCGACCCTATTTTATGTAATCCGTCGCGGGCGCGTACCGCGCGGGTTGTTTCTAGCTGGGAGCAGGGAGCAAGGAGCGGGGAGTAATCCCGACTCCAAGCTCCCTGCTCCCTGCTCGGTGCTATACAAGCTCCTTCTTCGCGCCAATCAGCGTTCGCAAACGCTCGGCCAACAGGGCCGAGTCGAACGGCTTCTTGAACGTCTCGTTGA
>JBIOVA010000047.1:0-15094 GCA_044867485.1 Lacipirellulaceae bacterium
TGGGAGACGCTGCGCGCGACGATGGGCGTCGCTCCGCGTGCACATGCCGGCAGAGATCATAGCCGCGTTGGGCGCCGCGCGGCGTTTGAGCCTCTGGAGCCGCGGCTGGCGTTTGCGCTGACCGTGAACATCGCCGCGGACTCAATTCTGGAGTTCGGCGGCGTCGCGACGGCGACGGTGACGCGCACCGGCAGCCTGGCGGCGCCGCTGACGGTGATCCTCTCGACGAGCGACAACAATGCGGCCACTGTCCCGGCGTCCGTGGTCATCCCGGCGTCGATGGCCTCGAAAACATTCAATGTCACCGCGGTTGACGACGGCGTGCTTGACGACTGGACGACGGTTACGATCACGGCGACGGCCTCGGGCCAAGGCTCGGCCGTCGACACGATCCTAATCATGAACGACGACCGCGCGCCGCTCATCGGCAGTTTGGACTCCGACGTCGTGACGGTGGGCCAGGGTTCCGCGTTCAATCTGCCCGTCAGCTCCAGTCCGGCTCCCGCCAGCCTTGATCACGTCCCTCTGGCGAAGTTTGCGGGGGCGACGAGTTACCAAACCGCCGGCGCTGACCAGAGCATGCAGGGCGACGAGTTTTTTGCCGTCGATCTCGCCAAGACCTACGCGCTCGCGGGTTGGGCGAAGTCGGGCGACGAACTGGGGCAGCGCTACCTGGCGGCAAACAAGCAGTCGTTCGGCGTCATGTCGTACGACGTCGACAAGCTGCCGATTTTGCCGGAGCACGTGCTGAGGTTCGCCACTGCGGCGGACACGACGCTGGCCTTTCCGCTCAATCCGGGCGACACGACGATTCGACTCGCGAGCGCCGCAGGCTGGAGCAACGCGGCCGGGGCCGACGCGGCGACGCGCGGCCTGGCGTGGTACGGTTACGCCGACTCAACGGGCCACACGTACTTCAACTACACGTACACGCGGAACGTGGCGCTGGGCGGCGCCGGCGGCTTGTGGAATCCCGGCGCCGTGAGCGGCAACGTGATCGCGCTGGCTGCGCCGTGGAGCGGCCCCGCGCTGCCGGCGGGCACGGCGGTGCGAAACACGGGAGCGGGAACCGACGCGAACTTTCTGGCGCTCGCTGAGCAGGCCGTCCCCGGCGACTGGACTTGGACACACGTCGCCGGCGTGTTCGGCGGCGCCGTGCAGGTGTTCGGCATCGATGCGCCGCCGGCGTTCCGGCCCGGCACGGCGTTCGTCAAACCGCTCATCCTTGCCAACCAGCATGGCACGGCAGAGAACTTTATGACGTGGCGGGACGTGACGCTCGTGCCCGTCGCCGAGGGCACGACCTCCGCACAACTTGCGTTGCCGGTGGTTGATATGGCCGTCTTTGGCTCGGGCGCGCCCCGCGGCCTGGCCTTGTCGCAGGGGACGCCGTACTCGTGGGCTGCCAGCCTGATCAAGGTTGACCTGTCATTTAGCTACACGCTGTCAGCCTGGGCGCAGAATACTTCGGAAGTCGACGAGCAGCCGATGGGCTTTGCGTCGCTCGACGTCGACAAGAAGCTGATCCACCCGCTGCATGTCTCGAAGCACGAGTATGCGGCGGATACGACGCTGGCCGAGCCGCTGCTGCCAGGGGCGCATTCGCTGCTGGTGACGAACGCGTCGGGCTGGAGCAACGAGGCGTGGTACGGCGCCGAGTCGCGGTCGTTGGCGTGGTATGGCTATCAGGACTCCACCGGCCACACGTACGCCGACTATACCTACACGCGGAACGTCGCCTTCGACCTCGACGAGGGCCTGTGGGCGCCGGGGTCCATTTACTACGATGCCGAGGCCGAGGGCTACCGCATCCAGCTCCGCGAACCCTGGAGCGGACCGGCGCTGCCTGCCGGCGCGGCGATCCGCAACGCGACCTCCGGCGAGACGTTCAATCGGCCGCCGATGCCCGTAGACTTCACGACCGATCAAGCATGGACGGAGTACAAGACGACGATTGGCGGCGGCGTGTGGCAGAACGGCCAGCGGGACGAGCTGGCGTTCCGTCCCGGCACGGCGTACATCCAACCTGTGTTCGCCGGCGTGAGCACGTGGACAGGCGCCGTCGTAAGCCGCGTGGGCGTCTTGACGGTCAATTGGCTGCTGGAGCCGGGCCCCAACCAGCGCATCGCTCTCGATTTCGACGTGCTCAGCAAGCCGGTGCTCGGCGGCGGGGCCAACGTGGTGATCGACTCGGTCGCGCCGCCGAAGCATGGTACGGCGATGATCGCGCCCGGCGCCGGTCCTGGGGGACGGCCGATCATCCACTATCAATCGGTCAACGGCTTCGTGGGAACGGATCTCATCACGTACACATTGAGGCACACCGTCACCAACCAGACGCAGACGCTGTCCATCACCGTGCATCGGCTGAACGGCGACCCCGACGCCCCGCCGGTGCAGTCGCAAATTGAAAAGGACGACGCCTACACGATGGCCGCCGGGCAGACGCTCGTCGTCAACGGCGCCGGGGCGCCGACGCTGCTGGCGAACGACGCAGCGCCGGCCGGTTCGACGACTCGGCTCATCACGGGCCCGCGGCACGGCACGGTGAAGTTAAACGCCGACGGCACGTTCACGTACACGCCTGTCGCGGGGTACCACGGGACCGACGCGTTCCGTTACGAGACGTTCTCCAGCGGCGCGTCGTTTTCCGCCACGGCGAGCATCAGGGTCCTGCCTTCTGACGAAGCGTTGCTGCTCTCGCGGCTGCGCGAGCTCGGCTTGGGGATGCTGAACTACGAGTCCGTCAAAGGACGATTTCCCGTCGACAACACGGCGAGCAATTTCCAACCGAACGGCACGCCGTACCTGAGCTGGCGCGTCCATATCCTGCCGTACCTGGGTTATGGGGCGCTGTACTCGCAGTTTCGGCTCAATGAATCGTGGAACAGCGCTCATAACATGGCGCTGGCCAGCCAGATGCCGGACATTTTCCGCAGCCCCGGCGACGCGGGCGGCGTGACGACGACGCGGTTTCAGATCATCAGCGGCATGGGCGCGCCGTACTACTGGCAGGTCGACGGCAATAAGCTCATCGGCCCGCGTTACAACCACTTCACTGATGGCGAGTCGAATTCCTTCTTAGCCGTTCAATCGGGCGCCAACCAGGCCGTTACCTGGACCAAGCCGGACGACCTGGAGTTCGACGCCAACAATCCGCTGGCGGCGTTGGGGACAATTACGGGCGGCAGAATCTATGGCCTCATGGCCGACGGCAGCACGATCGTGTTGCCGGCGTCGATCGCACCGGCCACGTTCAAGAGTCTGGTCACGATTTCCGGCGGCGAGATCGTGGACGCGGGGACGCTGCGCCGCCGGTACGCGGAACTCAACGGGGGCGCCGCGGCGGTGCAGTCATACGGCGCCGCCGCCAGCAGCAATTATTTCCGGCAGATCGCACTGGCGATGCTGAACCACGAGAGCGCCCGCGGTCGGCTGCCGGTCGCCGGCGCGGTAGCGCACTACGATCCAACGGGAAAACCGTATCTGAGCTGGCGCGTGCATCTGTTGCCGTTCCTTGGATATCAACAGCTGTTCTCGCAGTTTCATTTGGATGAGCCTTGGGACAGTCCGCACAACCTGCCGCTGATGAGCCAGATGCCCGACGTCTATCGCAGTGCGGGCGACGCGGCGGACAGCACGACGACGCGCGTCATGACGTTCAACGGTCCCGGCGCCGCGTTTGGCTATCAGGCCGAGGGCCAACCACAATACGGGCGCATGCTGAGCACATTCACCGACGGAACGCAAAACACGATTCTGTTCGCCGAAGGCGGCGCCGATGTGGCCGTGCCGTGGACCAAGCCCGAAGATATGGCCTTTGACCAGACCAACCCCCTGACTTCCATCGGCGACTTGTCGCGCGGCCAGATGCGCATTGCCTTGGCGGACGGATCTCAATTCGTCATCGGGACGGACATTTCCTCTTCCGCGTTGGCTGCGCTGATTACTCCGAGCGCCACGACCATCAACACTCCAGCCGACGAACTGCGGGGCGCGGCGCCCATCGCTGCCCGCGAGCGCCTGCGCACGGGCCAAATCGACCGCCGCGGCTCGACGCTGAACTCGTACAAACAGATCGGCCTTGCGGCGCTCAACTTCGAGAGCGCGACCGGCCGCTTCCCGGCCTCCAGCTTTGCCGCGGACGGTACGCCGCTATTGAGTTGGCGGGTGCTGATCCTGCCGTATTTGGGATACAGCCGCCTCTATCAGCAGTTCCGCCGCAACGAGCCGTGGGACAGCCCGCACAACCTATCGCTGCTCAAGTACATGCCAGACGTATTTCGCAGCGAGGGCGACGCAGCCGGGAGCACGTTAACGCGCGTGGCGACGTTCACCGGCGCCGGGGCGCCGTTCCCAGCGTCCGGCAACAATACGACGCGCGGGCCATTGTTGGCGTCAATCTCCGACGGCTTGTCGAATACGCTGATGTTCGTCGAGGCGGGCCGCGGCGAGGCGATCCCGTGGACCAAGCCCGCCGATCTGCCGTACCGCCCGAACAACCCGGCCACCGTGCTCGGCGACGTGGGCGCCGTGTTCTGGACCGAGTACTTCGACGGCCACGGCCAGGGGCAGCTCGGCGCGATTTCGCCGGCGCTGCTGAAGGCCCTGATCACGCACAATGGCGGCGAGAGTACGACCAACCCGCCGCCGATCGTCACCGTGCCAGACTTTTACGTGCATCACACGGGCGGGAACACGGCGACGAGCGAGTTCGGCGTCGACGCGTTCGATGTGACGCTGGACGCGGCGCCGACGGCGAATGTCGTGCTCAGCGTGATGGTGAACAACGGCGCCGTCGCGACGCTCGACCGGACGACGCTCACGTTCACGCCGCAGAATTGGAACAAGCCGCAGCGGGTGGCGCTCCGCGGCGTGGACAATCACGCCGTCAATGCCGATCAGACGGTGAACGTGAGCATTGAAGTCGTCGACGCCCAGTCGGCCAACGCCTACGACCCGGTGGCGACGCAGACGTTCGCCGTGCTGATCCGCGACGACGACAAATTGTCATTCGCTGATTTCAACGGCGACGAGCACGTTGACGGCGGCGACTTCCTCGCCTGGCAGCGCGGGCTCGGGACGACGAGCGGCGCCACGGCCGAGCAGGGCGACGCAGACGCTGACGGCGACGTCGACGGGAATGACTTGTTGACTTGGCGGGAGCAGTTCGCGTGGGTGCTGTCGGCGGCGCCAACCGCCGACTTCAACGATGACGACGCGATCAACGGCGCCGATCTGGCGGCATGGCGCGGCGGCTTCGGCTCGGCGTCCGCGACGCGGTCAAGCGGCGACGCCAACGGGGACGGCGTCGCCGACGGCGCGGACTTCCTCATTTGGCAACGTACGCTGCATGCGGCGCCTGGCGCGGCGACGGCTTCGGCCGGCGCCGACCCGAATCTTCGCGGCGACTGGCTTGCCGGTGACGGGAGCTTGTTCCCGCGAGTCGAGCCGGCGGCGGCAGAACTGGTTGCTACGGACGTCGCCCTCACAGAGCCGTACAACGAAGGCGCGGCCCGCGATCGCGCGTTCGACTCATCCCCGAAGTCCGCGCCGTCGCTGGCGGCCGTGGCGTCGCCGGACTCGACCGACGAGGAGCCGGACGCCGTGGAAGGCGGCTTCGACGACGTTTGGTCGCTTTTTGGCGACGGTGACGGCTGGCAGGCGCTCGATTGATGCGGCAAGCTTGGGATTCGTTGCTTGTCGCCGCCGGGGGGCGTGCGAGGATGGAGAGAATCCCCTGCCGCGTCCCGATGCCTCCGCCATGAATGACCGCCCCCTGTTCGTCGACCTGGACGGCACGCTGGTGCGGACGGACCTGCTCGTGGAGTCGCTCGTCGCGGCGGTGCGCAACGACGCGACCATTCTGTGGAAGCTGCCGGCATGGGTGCTCGGCGGCCGTGCGGCCTTCAAGAATCGCCTCGCAAGTCTCGGCGACGTCGACGTCGAAGCACTGCCGGTCCGCGAGGACGTGGTCGAGTTTTTGCGTCAGCAGAAAGCGGCTGGCCGCACCGTGATTCTCGCCACGGCGGCGGATCGGCGGTGCGCCGACGCGGTCGCGAAGCGCGTCGAGCTATTCGACGATGTGCTTGCCAGCGACGGCGTGCGAAATCTCAAGCGCGAGGCCAAGCTCGCCGCCATCCAGGACTATTGCCGGCAGCGCGGCGTCGAGTCGTTCGCATATGTCGGCGACTCGTCGGCCGATCTGCCGATTTGGGCGGCGGCGGCGGAGCGGTATGCGGTGGGCCCAAGCCGCGCCGTCGAGGCCGCCTTGCGACGTGGCGGCGACCCGCCGCACGTGTTTCCGCGCGAGGCGGCGTCTTGGGGAGTGATCGTCCGCGCGTTGCGTCCCGCGGCGTGGGCGAAGAATCTCGTCGCACTTTTGCCCATTGCGGCGGCGGGAGAGACGGCGCTCCGTCCCTGGGCGGCGTCGTTGACGGCCGTTGTGGCGTTGTGCCTGGCCGATTCAGCGGTTCAGGCGCTGAGCGACTGTCTCAACGTCGCGGCGGATCGGCGGCGGCCGGGACAGTGCAGCAATCCCTTTGCCCGGGGCGCGCTGCCTCTGACCGACGCTCCCAAACTCTCGCTGCCGTTGGCGGTCGGCGCGGTAGCGATCGCATCTGCCGTGTCGTGGCGGGTTGCCGCGCTCGTTGTCGCCTATCTCGCCGCGGCGACGCTCGATTCGCTTTGGTTGCGCCGCAAGCCGGCCAATCGCTGGCTCGCCGCCGCGGCACGTTACGCGCTGCGGGTCGTCGCCGGCGGCGTCGCGGCGCAGACGCGATTGTAAAATTCGCCGGCTCTGCTGGCGGACGAATGGGAGTGTGCCACTGCTGGCTCGTCCAGCAGTGGGCGCCTGGTACTCGCTTCGCACTGCTGGGCAAGCCAGCAGTGGCGCCCACTCTAGGGGCCGGCCGACGCGGTCTCGACCGCCGCGGGCGCGTCGGCCTGCTCGGTCAGCGTTTGCAGGCCGACGTCGATGAACTGGCCGCCGCGGGTCTGCCGGCAATGCACGGCCAGCGAGTTTTCGCCAATGCGCAGCAGGTCCGCCGCGTCGCCGGGGCAGACGACGAGCGCGTAGGCGCCGACGTGGCCGGGCCGCTTCGCGATGAGCTTCCCGTTGAGGTACACCTCGGCGTCTTCGTCGTGGTGCATGCGCAGGGCGAGTACGCCGGCGGGCAGCGCCTGGAGCCTGAACGTGCGCCGCAACCACACATCGCGGCCATCCCACCGCGTGCCGACGACGGCGCCGGGCGTCTGGGGCGTGCCGAAGCCGCCGGGGCCCGATGGCCAACCTGAATCGTCAAACGCGGCTTCCATCCACGTGGCTCCGGGGCGCTCCAGCGCGTGTCGCCACGATTGCGGCTGCTCCTCGCTCGTGGGAACGATCGTCGTTACGATCGGCGGCGGGCCGTACAGTCGGCGCGCCGCCGCGGCGATGCGGTCGAGGTCCATCTTGACCTGCTCGCGGTCGTACGTCATGAGGCCGTTCACTTCGATCTCGACGTCGGACGTTTGCGTGTACACCGCCGCCGACAGGCCCTGGCCGATGAGCGGCCGCATCGCGTCCAGCAGCGCGACATACGCGTCGGTGAGCTTCGCGGCGTCGTCGTACGACACGTAGCCCCAGTTGGCCTCGTCCTGCCAAGTGTGGCCGGCCACGGGCATTCCCAGGCCGCCGAACTCGCCGAGCACGACTGCGCGGTCCTCCTCGACCGGCCGCATCCCCGGGCCGGGGTAGTTGTGCATGTCGGAGATCGTGCCCGTGCCGCGGTCGTGCCAGCCGCTGGCTTCGTTGACGGGCCGCGAGGGATCGTACGCTTCGAGAAACGCGACGGTATTGGCCACATCGTGCTGCCCCCAACCTTCGTTGAACGGGACCCACATGACGATCGACGGGTGGTTGCGGCAGGAGTCGACGAGCCGCTGCAGCTCGCTACGAAAGTTGGCCTTCGCTTCGACGTCGTCCTCGTCGACGTTCGACGACGGCATATCCTGCCACACGAGCAAGCCCAGCTTGTCGCACCAAAAGTACCACCGCGGGATTTCCAGCTTCACATGCTTGCGGGCCATGTTCATGCCGAACTTCTTTGTCATTTCGATGTCGTATTTGAGCGCCGCGTCGCTGGCCGGCGTGTACAGGCCGTCGGGCCACCATCCCTGGTCGAGCGGGCCGTACTGGAACAACGGCTGGCCGTTGAGCATGAGCCGGTTGACGCCCTCGGCGTCCTTGGCGACTTCAATCTTGCGGAGGCCGAAGTAGCTGTCGACGGCATCGAGCGGGGCGGCGCTCGCGCCATCGCCGCTCGTGTCGTCGGCGAGCAACTCGACGCGGAGGTCGTACAAGTGCGGCTCGTCCGGCGACCAGAGCTTGGGCGCGGGGATGGCCAACTCGATCGCTTCGCCGGCGACGCCCTCGGCCTTGGCGATCTCCTGGCCCGCGTCCGACGCCGTGAGGTGCACCCGCGCGCCGTCCGGCGCCGCGACGGTGATCTTTGCCAGGCCGCGGTCCACGTCGGGCACGATATGCAGCGATTCGATCGCCCGCCGCGGGACGGGCTCCAGCCACGCCGTTTGCCAGATGCCGGTGACCGCCGTGTACCAGATGCCCTCCGGCTTGAGGACCTGCTTGCCGCGCGGCTGGTAGCCCGTGTCGGTCGGATCCCACACGGCGACGACAATTTCGTTGGCGCCGTCCTGCCAGGCGTCGGTCACGTCGAAGTGGAACGCATCGTAGCCGCCGGAATGCTGGCCCACCTCGCGGCCGTTGACCCACACGGTGCACTGCCAGTCGACAGCGCCGAAGTGCAAGAGCAGCCGGCCGCCGTCGGCAAGTTGCGGGCGCTCAAACTCTCGGCGATACCACAGCCGCTCGTCGGGCGTGACGGGCTTCTTGACGCCGCTGAGCGCGCTCTCGACTGCGAACGGCACGAGGATCTCGCCGTCCCACGTCGCCGGTTGGCCGTCGGCCTTGGGGCGGATGGCATAGTGCCACAGTCCGTTGAGGTTGGTCCACTCGGGGCGAACCATCTGCGGCCGCGGGTACTCGCCCCAGGCGTTGTCCGGCGTCAGGTCGGCGGCCCAGCGCGTCATCAGCGGCGACGGGGCAGGCTTCCATTCGGCGGCGCCCGCGACGCCCGAAACTGCAATGGCAAGTAACGACAGGCAACGAATCATCGGATGAACTCCTGTGTTCCAGCGACCTAGGCGCGCACAGTCACCGCAGACGCAATGCGTTTCTCAAAGTACCGCGAGAATGCGCGGCGCTTTCCACGTAGCGCAGGCGCGAACTAATCTGGCTATTTCCGCGGCGGGCCCTTCAGGTTGAAATCGATCGTCTGGTCGCCGCTCGCGATTTCAATGGTTTGGTTGTTTCCCTCTGCGTCTGTCGGGATATAGTCGGCGGCCTCGGCGATGTGGGCGGCCATGGCGTTTCCCGCGGCCTGTTGCTCCGCGGCGAGTCGCGCCGCCTCTTCGGAGCTGCGGCCAAAGTTGACCTTCTTGGTGCCGCGAATGGCGACCGTGCGGCTGCCCGGAACCGCTTTGGGGACACTGTAGGCGCCGTCCAGGATTAGCGCAGCGAACACTTGTCCTTTACCGTCCGTCGGGCGAAACGAGATGGCGCCCATTTCCACGGGCTCACCGTTGTAAGTCACCTTGCCATCGATAGTGGTTGCTTTCTCGCCGCAGCCTACGGCAGCGATCAATGCGACGACCAGGGCCGCCGCTGAGCGAGTTAACATGAATCCTCCCATCGCCAAGGCGGAAACTCGTGCGAGTCCGCGAATCCTTACTGCGCGGTCGGGATATCGCCGCGGTCGCGGGTGCCGAGCCAGCGCCATGTCAGCGTATCAATCGAGTCGTTGACGAACCGAACGGAGCCGTCGACCATTGCGGCGTTGACGCCTCCCGGGTGTTTACTGCGTGCGGCGACATGTGCCTGGGCGCCGCCGGGATTGTCGGCACCAGGGTGTGGCCCCGCCGACAGGCAGGGCGCCACATACTCCGTGTCACCCACATTCAGCGGGCAGGGACCGATGGGCTTATCAGGCTCTCCAGTATTGGGCGTGTTGGCAGTCGAAAAAAGCGCTCCGCCCATATTTCCATAGATGATGCATCCCAGCGGACCGGACCAGCCAATAGTGGTGGGAGCGATCCCTTCAGAGATCAGGACAGTACTCGAGGTGCCGTCGCTAAACTCCCGCAAACGATTGGCCTCGATTCTCTTTCGACGATCCGACTGCGGCTTTACGCCAAACGCCCCAAGGAGCGAGTTTGCGGGCAGCAAGCCTTCGAGGGTATCGATGCGCGTGCCATATATGTCGCCGCTGCCTACACTTCCACGATAGCTGCCCCGCCACAAGCCGTAGGCTTCTGAATACATCTCGTTTGCGATTGGAACGATATCGCTGGGGCAATAGTAAATTGGTATTTGCGTATGACGTGCCTCCCGCAACCGGCGGTCGTTGCCGATGGGTCCAATTGGACCATTGGTCGTAGGAATCGGCTGAGGCGGCGGCGGCAATTCCAAGGGGAAAGTCCAATACAAGTTGAACACCGCTTGCTGTTCGATGTAGGGCAGGATCGCCTGCATCCACGTGTAGGTGTCCCAGTAGTCGTACTTGCGACCAAAGGGCATGCTTCCCTTCGATGATTCGTAGTTCAAGCAACCTATGGAGATATTCTTGATATTGTCCAAACACTGGGCCCGCCGCGCCGCCTCGCGCGCGGCCTGCACCGCGGGCAGCAGCAAGGCGACAAGCACGCCGATGATCGCGATCACAACCAAGAGCTCGACGAGCGTAAAGCCGCCGTCGCGACGACGATGTGGCAAATGAAAAGATGACATGGCGGGGGCCAATCCTTTCTCACCGATTTCCCTGGCGAACTGCGATGGGGGAGTTTGGATTCTTCTCCCTCTCCCGGAGGGAAAAGGTTTGGGTTACGCCCTTCTCCGAGCGACGCCGACAAGGCACGCGGCGGCGAGCGCCACAAGCCCAAGGCTCGCCGGCTCGGGGACGGCGCCCGCAGCGCCAACGGCTGCGCCGGCGCCATAGTTCGAGCGCCATGTCGCCAGCGTTGTGGCGTTGTGAACTGTGCCGACGCCGCGCTGCCAGACGAGGAAGTCGGCGCCGTCGACGTCGCCATCCGAATCAAAGTCGCCGGCTTGCCCGCCGCCGGTCACGTAGCTGACCGAGCCGTTGATCTGGATGCCGCCGACCAGGCCGAATGTGAACTGCAAGTCGCCGTTGTTGCCGGCGCCGAACACGGACGTGTTGAAGGCGTTGCCGAGCGAGACCATCTGGCCTGCATTAATCGTAGCGCCGGTCTCGAGCAGGTTAAGCTCCGCCAGCTGGCCGGCGCCGGACGCGCCGATCTGGTCGAAGCCCTCGCCGGGAGAGTCGCCAGCGACCGTGCCCACGTCGTCGCCGTCGACGGCGCCGAAGTTCTGATCGTCGAGGCTATTCCATCCGCCAGAGTTCAGGGCGTTGCCGGCGCTGGTGACGCGGTAGAAGTCGAACTGCAAGTTCTGCGTCGTGGCGTTTACGAGCGTCACGGCGCCAGTGTTCTTGTTGACGTCCAGCCGGAGGACGTCGCCGCCGATGGCGTCGGGTCCGAGGATCGAATTGGCGCCGACTTCGCCGGCAGTGAGAACGTGGTTGTAGAGCCGAAGTTCGTTGAACAGGCCATCGAACACGGGATCGCCCCATTGGGAGCGGCCGATCCAGTTGTTGTCGTTCGTATAGGTGTTGAGATTCAGATTCGGCGGGATGGCGGCGGCGCCGACCAGCGCGCCGTTGTTGTAGAGCTTGAATGTGCCGTTGGTTCCCGCGGACACGTCGTTCTGGTCGTAGGTGCCGACGAGGTGGATCTGCGTGCCGATCGGCGCCGGGCCAGGCACGCCGACTTCGCGCAACGGGCCGTTGGGCTCGTGAACTTCCGTCGACAATCCGTTGTTGAATCGGCCGGAGTTGGCGGCGAGATAGAAGTAGGGCGCATTCGATCCGCTGCCGGAGACGTCCTCGCCGCCGTTGGATGTGCCAAAGTCGACGAATCGCTGCCAGGTGTGCTGCTCCGAGATGGTCGCCCACAGCTCGACGCTGAGGGCGCCGCTCGTGCCGCCGGTGGCGATGCCGGTGATCAGCCCGTTGGGTAGATCGACGAACGCGTCTTCGGTGATGCCGCCCGATCCTTGCCCCGTGTTGGCGGAGAGATCGAGCTGGCCGCCTGTGAACGTGGCCGTCGGGGCGCCCACGTCGACGATGGTGCCGTGGGCCGTGCCCACGGAGTCCTGAACGTTGCCGGAAAAGCTGTAGCGATGGGCGAGCACCGCGCGGGCGTCTCGCGGGGCAGCGACCGCCAAGAGCGCGGGCAAGCCGAGAATCATCAGGTTGAAATATCGCCTAGGCATCGTCAAAGCTCCCTTATCGTGATCGTTGGGATGAGTTGTATGGGCGTGTTCTTACTCGTTGGTTCAAGCTGCGTGGCGACGCATCGCGGCGGCCGCCGCCAATCCCAGCAGCGCAAGGCAGAGCGACCCGGGCTCGGGGATCGTGGCGCCGAGGGCCGCGAACGCCGCCTCGCCGTTGGCCGCGATGTAGTCGGCCTTGAACGTGAGGAAGTCGAGGTAGTCGCTGTCCTTGTCGCCGTCGAGGTCGCCCTTGAGGTAGGCGCCCACCGCAGTTTCGGCGGGGAAGTTGGTAAAGGAGTTCGCCAGAAAGGTCGTCCAGTCGGCGACGGTGACGTCGCCGTCGGCGTTGAAGTCGCTGCGACCGAACGGGACGCCGCCATTGCCGACGAACTGCACGGCGCCGAAGCCGGTCGTGTTGTCGCCAAGCGTGTAATTGAACGTGACGTCCTCGATGGGCGATCGGCGCCACGGCGTGCCGATGCCGCGGGTGGCGCTCACGGCGAGACTGCCGCCGTCGAGCGTGCCGCCGGTGACGGACTCCGTAAGCTGGAGGTTGGTCATCGTCTGCTTGGTCCATGTGCCGTTCGGGTCGAACGTGTTGTCGGCGTCGATCGAGGTCCAGGTGGGCGGATTCAAGGCGCCGCCCGGCGAATTGATGGTGTAGCCCTTGAGTTGGATCGGCTGGTTCGATTGATTGGCGATCGAGATGGCGCCGGTGGTGCGATCGATCACCAGCGTCGGCGTCGGCGATGGGTCGGGGCCGGTCGTGAACGACGCGGTCACTTCGCCTGCCGAGAGGGCGTGATCGTAGATGCGGAACTCGTCGATCGAGCCGTCAAACAACGCGTCCGGCCACGGGGACCGGCCAAGCCAGTTGTTCACGTCGCTCATCAGGTCGAGAGTCGGCGCGATGGCCGCCGCTACGGCGGCGCCATTGTTGAGATACAACCGGGCGGTGCCGTTGGGATTCGTTCCGCCGGAGGAGTCCAGCACGTCGAATGTCATGACGACGTGATGCTTGACGCCCGTGGAGAGCGGCGTGGGCTGTCCGATCAGCGGGTTTTCAGCGCCGCCGGCCGAGTGAGTGGTGCCGCGGAAATCGCCGGGGCCGCTTTGCGGGATCAAAGCGATGTAGTCGCGAGCGCCGCCGCCGGTAGACGTTCCTTCCGGGTCGGCGCCGCTGCCGCCTAACGAGTAGACTTCGGCCCAGGTGATATTCTGCTGAACGGTGAACCAGACTTCCACCGAGAGCTGGCCGGCCGTGCCGCCCAGCACGGCGTTTTGGACGATGGTGTTGGGCAGATCCACGAAGGCGCCCACGGTGGCCGGCAGCGTGAAATCCTGATTCGACCCCGCGCCGTTGTTGCCCGAGAGGTCAATCTGCCCCCCGGCGAAGAACGAGATCCCCGTGTTGTCGACGACCGTGCCGTTCTGAAAGCCGATCGAATCGTTGGCGGTGCCGTCGTTGAAGCTGTACTTGTTGGTGAGCGCGGCGGAGGCCAGGCTGGCCAGCGCCGCAATCGTGCAGGCCGCGCACGCCAGGCGGCCCAAGGGGTTCAGCAGGTAACATCCATCGCGTTTCATCAATCGCCCTCCCTAGAAGCTAGAAGTAGGATGTTCAGTTCGAAGTGGTTCGGTTGAAGCGGTATGTCCGCAGCCGCCTGCGTCGCAAAGCAGGAGCGACCGCCGCCGCGATGACGAGTAGCGTCGCCGGCGCCGGCTCCGGCACGCCGGCAAGCATCGCCGCGAAGGCGCCGACGCCGTTGACGGCGTCGAAGTCGGTCTTGAACAGCCGAAAATCAGCGAAGTCGGCGTCGCCGTCGCCGTCCAGATCGCCGTGGGCGTAGGACTCAGCGGGGCTCAGACCGTCGAGGTTCGTGTAGGCGCCGGCCAACAGCGTGGTCCAGTCGTCGATGGTGAGATCGCCGTCAAAGTCGAGATCGCCGCGGTCGAACGGCTGGCCGCCGTTCCCGGCATAGTCGACCGTGGCGTTGAGCACCGTGCCGTCGCCCAGCAGCAGGCTGACAAACACATCCTCGACGTAGGAAGGAATCCAGCCATCGCCGGCGGAGTAGACGACCTGGGCGCCGGCGCCGATCGCACCGGCGTCGCCCGTGGTGGCCTCGCGGAACAGCGAGTGACTGCCGGTCGGAGAGGTGATCTGCCAGGGGTTGTTGCCATCCACGGAGCCGTTGCCCGTTGAATCGTAGTGACCGGTGATCGGCGTGAGGTCGTCGACGCCGATCGCGCCGAATTGCGAGGACATCGTCAACGCGGTGAAGGAAACGGGCGCACCCGTCGTGTTCGTGAACGTGATCGCGCCCGTATCGCGATTGATCTCCGCCGTAACAGCGCCGGAGAGCACGGGCGATATCTTGAAAATCTCGCCTTGGCCCAACGGTGGGAAGAAGCCGTTGCCAAATTTGACGATGTACAGGTTGCCGGCGTTGTCTTCGGCGAACGACGTGACGTTGCGGATGTCGGCGCCGCCGCCGATCAGCGCTTCGAACGCCGCGCTGTGGTTGGTGACGTCCGTGAGATTAGTTCCGTTGTACGAGGCGACGGGCGTTGCCGTGTTGAACGCGCCCGAGTACACGTTGCTGTTGGTGAAGTCAGGCAGGAGCAGATCGACCATGGCCGCGTCGCCCACACGGCTCGCCTGAAGGAGCGGCGTAATGCCGAAAT
>JBIOVA010000048.1:0-9367 GCA_044867485.1 Lacipirellulaceae bacterium
ATCAGCAGACCGCGCTCCTCGAAGGCTTGAATCTGGAACGCGTCGACGGCGTGGCGATCAGTCCCCTCGACGCCGAGCAGCAAACGCCGATGATCGACCGCATCGCCAAGGACGCCTCCGTCATCACCTTCGATGCGGATGCGCCCGACTCCGCGCGGCTCAGCTACGTGGGCACCAGCAATGTGCAGGCGGGGCGCCGCGCCGCCCGGCTGGTGCAGGAGGCGATTCCCGCCGGCGGAAAAATCGTGGTCGTCATGGCGAATCTTACCAAGGACAACATGATCGAGCGCCGCTCGGGCTTCGAGGAGATCATCGGCCAGCCGGTTGCCGCCGCCGAGGGCGAATCGACGGCGCCAACGTACGAAGTCGTCGACTACTTAGTCGACGAGGGCAGCAAGCAGCGTTCTCGCGAATTGCTCAAGCAGTCGCTCGCCGATCACGTCGATCTTGCTTGTTTGGTGGGCATGAACGCCCAGCACGGTGCGATTCTACTCAGCGTCCTCGAGGACGAAGAGAAGCTCGGAAAGATCGCCGTGGTTGCGTTCGACGAGGAGCAGCCGACGCTTGCGGGGGTCGAGGCGGGCACGATCTACGCCACGGTGGTTCAGGACCCCTTTCGCTATGGTTACGAATCGGTGCGGAGCCTGGCGGCCATGTGCCGCGGCGGGAAGCAACAGCGCCCCATGACCGGTTCGTTTAGCACATACAGCATCGCCACAATGTCGGTGACCAAGGACACGCTGCCGGAATTCAGACGGCAGCTCGCCCAACGATTAGAATCCGAATAGGGAGCCGTGATAGCGGCTTCAACTTCGGACGTGAGACTAGGGCAATGGGTCAAGGGAGCGGCGGCGGCAAAGACGTCTCTTTTCTGCGCCTCCAAGGGGGGAGCGCACTGCGTCAGTGTCGGCGTAAGAAGAGTTATTCGGCCAGCGGCAATGGCCGCTGCCGGCGGTCGCCCGCCTTGCGGCGATTGCGGTCTTCGAGCGTTACGCCGTTGGCCGTGTTCGGCGAGCTCGACGCCGGGTCCGCCGGGCCGTCGAGTGGGTCGCCGACGCAAATCGACTTCAGCCGCTCCGTCGCGTACTTGGCATAGTCCTCGCTCAATTCCGTGCCCAGGAACTGCCGTCCCAGCTTCTTCGCCACGGCGAGCGTCGTGCCGCTCCCGGCGAACGGGTCGAACACCACGTCGCCCTCGTTCGAGCTTACCCTCATGATCCGCCCCAAAAGCTGCTCCGGCATCTGGCAACCATGGAATCCCTGTCGCTCCTTGAATGTGCCAGCGACGCGTGAGTAGTACCACGTGTCGTCCATCGACTGGAACGCCTCGGGCGCGTCTTGCGGCCGCAGCACCCACGTGTCGTCCGGCAACCGTCCCGTCGGATTCGCCCGGCTGTCGCCGTAGACCAGCGCCCGCGCCGACGGCACCCGCACCAGCGGGTCTTCCGCGTTGAACGTGAACTGCTTCTCGTCTTTCACGAACTGAAACAAGTGCGCGTGCGACCGGTTGAACTTCCGCGTGCAGTTCACGCCGAAGGTGTAGTACCACACGACCCAGCTTCGCATGATGAAGTTGGGCCGGTCGAACCGCTCGCGCAGCGTCCGCGTCGCAATCCACTTGAGCTCCGCCGCATACTCGTCGCCGATCGCCAGCCAGAACGTGCCGGTCGGCTTGAGCACGCGGTGCAGCTCGCCGATCCACGCCTGACACCAATCGAGATACGCCTGGTCGTCCTGCCGGTCGTGGTACTTGTCGTACTTGTACCCAATGTTGAACGGCGGATCGGCGAACGCCAGATCGACTGAGCCCTCGTCGATCCGGGCCATCAGCGTCAGACAATCGCCCTGATGGATTCTTCCAAGTTTGAGCGGCATCGTGCGTGATCGGGGTGCGTCGTGCGATAGAGCAAAAAGACGGCCCTCAGGCCCCTAGCAAGGTACCAAAGCGGCCCTCAATTTGCGACACTTGGCCAGACTGCGGCGCTTTCCCCGAAACTCGCAACCCGAAACCCGCTACGCGCAGCTTCCCATGAAATACGCCTTCTGCAACGAGATGTTCGGCGACCAGCCGTTCGCCCGAGCCTTCGCGACGATGCGCTCGCTCGGCTACACGGGCGTCGAGTTCGCCCCCTTTACGATGCTGCCGCCGACCGACGCCTTCGACGCCCGCGACATCCCCGCCGAGCGCCGCGCGGAGGCCAGGCGGCAAGCTGCCGACGCGGACCTCCAAGTCGTCGGCCTCCACTGGCTGCTGGCCAAGACCCGCGGCTTCCACCTCACGCATCCGCAGCACGCCGTCCGCCAAATCACGGCCGAGTACCTGAAAGCCCTCGCCGAGCTTTGCGGCGACCTCGGCGGCACGATCATGGTCCTCGGCTCGCCCCAGCAGCGCAAACTGCTCCCCGGCGTCGCCTACAACGACGCCCAGGAGTACGCCGCCGAAGTCTTGCGAGCCGCGATGCCGGCCTGTGCCGACCATGGCGTCACGATCGCCCTGGAGCCGCTCGGCCCCGCCGAGACGGACTTCATGATGACCGCCAAGAGCGGCGTCGAGCTGGCCAAGCTCGTCGAATCGCCGCACTGCAAGCTGCTGCTCGACGTGAAGGCCATGTCGAGTGAATCGGCCCCCTACGAGTCGATCATCCACGAGGTGCGCGACTGGCTCGTCCACTTCCACGTGAACGATCCCAACCTGCTGGGCCCCGGCATGGGGGACGTGAAGTACGATCGGATCCTGCCTGCGCTCGCCGAGATCAACTACCAGGGCTGGCTGTCGCTGGAAGTATTCAAGTACGAACCCAGCGCCGAAGAAATCGCCCGTCGGAGCATCGAGTACCTGCGAAAGATCGAAGCCGCGATGGCTCAAGGACCGCCGCTTTGACGCTTGGCAATGCGCACGGACCAGACTGTGGCAAGTCGATCAAGCGGTGACGCGAGGTAGTAAAAAACTAGCGGTGCGATTTCAAGCTTGCGAAGCTGATCGAGGACGTACTCGCCTTTGAGATCGGCATCGAACTTCAATTCCCGTTCGATCGCATCTGCCGATACGGTGATTTGACGCTGGTCCTGAGCGTCGAGCCACAGCTCTGTCAGCTCTTTCAGCGCGTTGCCGGAATAGGTGACCGTGAACCGCGTCATTCGGACGCCAATTCACGGAGGCGGGCCATCACTTCAGCGTGCGTGTAGCGCGTGCCGTCGTCGGCTGCCATGCGGCACTGAATCTCCGCAATCACTTGCTCTTCCGTTGCATCCGGAGCGAGCGTTGATGCTGGCGATACTTTGCCAACCTCGCGGCCACGCGGATCGACGAGCACGATTGGCATTGTGGCTGCGCCGATCAGCCGCGCTTGTTCGTCGCTAATAGGGATGACGGTCATAATCCACTCCGGTAAAATCTGACGGAGAGCGCGAAACAAGGCCCGCCAGACGCCACTTGGATTATATCTTGCCGGGCGAACGATCGCCCCATCCGGAGCTTCACGCCCCCGCGCGCAGTTCCGCCAAATGCTGCGCCGTCCCCACGAGCCGATCCCAGTGCTCCTGAATGTACTCCGGCGGCCCGCCAACCTGCGCGACGACCGTTGCCACCAGCTCCGTCGGCACCATTTCGATCGCGTCCCACGGGCAGACCTTGAGGTCGTACGGGTTCGACTTCTTTCCCGGGATGTGGACGCACACCTCGCAGCCCACGCACCGCTCGAGGTCGATCTCGCACCACTGCTGAGTGCCCTTCACAATGCCGCGATCGATCGTCTTCATCTCGATGCAGTCGACCGGACAAACCTCCAGGCACGACTCGCACCCGGTACAGTTGTCGGCGTTGATGACCGCAAGTTCCTTGGGAACCTTTTTGCGGGGTCCTGCTTTGGCCATGGCGTTTGCTGCTCAAATCCGAACCGGGAACGAGGCGTGGACTCGCCTTGTGAAATCCTTCACAATCATATTTCCTGGCGGCCCATCCGCCAACTGCGGGCGCGACGGATTGCGCCGATCGCCCACCGGCGACTTCTGCCGAAACCGCTGCTGTCACGCCGAGTTGCGGCGAATAGAATGAGTTTCTTCGCGGAAATTGCCCGGATCGGGTCCCGATCGACGTCTTCTCAGTACACGCCCAATGAACCTCCTCGCCATCGTCCTGCCCTCCGCCGTCGTGTTGTTCGCGGCGTATCTGATCTACGGCCGCATTCTGGCCCGCCTGCTGCGGCTTGACCCCAACGCCGAGACGCCTGCCGTTGAACTCCGCGACGGCATGGACTTTGAACCCCTCGCCCCCAGCGGACTCCTGCCGCAGCACTTCTCGGCCATTGCCGCCGCCGGGCCGATCGTGGGTCCCATCCTCGCCGGGCTCCTGTTCGGCTGGCTTCCGGCCCTCATCTGGATTCTCGTCGGCTCGATCCTCATCGGCGGCGTCCACGACATCACGGCTCTCGTCGCCTCGATCCGCCATCGGGCCGAGTCCATCGCCGAGGTCGTCCGCCAGCACATGAGCCGGCGTTCGTATCTCATGTTCCTCAGCTTCATCTGGCTCGCGCTGGTGTACATCATCGTGGCATTCACCGACGTGACGGCTGCATCATTCATCGGCCCGGCGACGGCCGAAAACGGCGGCGTCGGCGGCGGAGCCATTGCCTCTTCCTCGCTCATCTACCTGGGGCTCACGCTCGTGATGGGCCTCGCGATGCGCTACGCGAAGCTGCCCTCGTGGGCGGCGCTCGCGATCTTCCTGCCCCTGGTGGCGGGCGCCATCGTCGCGGGGCCGTATCTGCCGTTCGACCTGGGGCAACTCGCCGGCATGGCGCCATCCGACGCCCAGAAGGCGTGGTGCGTCATCCTGCTGGTCTATTGCCTCATCGCCGGCGTGATGCCCGTGTGGCTGCTTCTACAACCGCGCGGGCAATTGGGCGGTTACTTTTTGTACGCAGCCCTCGCCGCCGGCGCGGTCGGCTTGGCCTTCGGCGGGGGAAGGGCCGAGTACCCCATGTTTCGCGGCTGGCAGGCCTCGCTGAATAACGGCCCGATGGTCGCGCTCTTTCCGATGCTGTTTATCACGATCGCCTGCGGCGCCTGCTCGGGATTCCACTCTCTCATCGCCAGCGGAACGACCTCCAAGCAGCTCCGACGCGAGACCGACGCCAAGCTGGTCGGCTACGGAGCCATGCTGCTCGAAGGGATGGTCGCGGTCGTGTCACTCTGCTGCGTCATGATGTTCGCCGAGGGGTCGCCGCAGCTCGCGGCGGACAAGAAACCCAATCAAATCTACGCGGCGGGCATCGGCAAGTTCCTCGAAGTGATCCATCTGCCGCCGCAAATCGGCGTCACGTTCGCCCTCATGGCGTTCACGACGTTTGTCTACGACACGCTCGACGTCTGCACGCGGCTCGGGCGATTCATCATTCAGGAACTCACCGGCTGGCGCGGACGCGGCGGACGATTCCTCGGCACAGCTCTCACGGCGGGCGTCCCGCTGTTTTTACTTCTCCGGCCGGCGTCGGAGTCGGGCGCCCCCGTCTGGCAGGTCTTTTGGAACCTGTTCGGCGCCAGCAATCAGCTCCTCGCCGCGCTCACGCTGCTGGGCGTCACCGTCTGGCTCTGGCGAACGCGCGGGGCTATATGGGTTTGGTTCATCACGGGCTTGCCCACCGTGTTCATGTACGTCATGAGCACCTGGGCCCTCGCGTCGATGACGGTCCCCAAGTTCCGCGCCGCCGATGGAACCTGGGCGGCGCCGCACGATCCGGTCCCCTGGATCGGCTTGGTGCTGCTGGCTCTGGCCGCGCTCATGCTCGTCGAAGCGGTGCGCGTGCTCGCGTCGCTCGGCAAGCCGCCGCAATCGGGCGCTCGACCAGCGGTCGCCTAAGGGCACCGATCCGCTCGCGGATCAGATGCTTCGCAATCCACTGCGGGTCTTCGTGCGTCGCAGCGCCGCCGCCCCTATGGCGATCAAAGATGCGGTGTTCGGCTCGGGGATGGTCGCCAGACCCTTAAGGACCAATCCGGGCGGGGACGCTCGGAAATATTCCAGGCTAATGCGCTGCACCGCCGCAAGATCGAGCGAACTGTAGGCGCTGAACGGAATCGACAACAGCGAGCCGCCGCTCGGCAACGGCTTGACCGTTGTGACAGAATGTCCCCCGCCGACCGATTCGGTTCCGTTGGTCGTGAAGATCCGCACGCGATTGAGCGACGTGGATCCAGAGCCGATTTCCAAGATGAAACGGTCGTGGCCTTCGGCGGTCAGGTCAAGATTCAGCGGCGCCGCTTCGCTGCCATACGTGATCGTGAAATACCCCAGCGGCGAGGGCACGGCGAAGCGCATCTCGCCCAGCGCGGCGTCGATGATCAGCGCCTGGCCTGCGCTGCCGCTTTCCCCCACGATGATCGCCCGGCTGCCGCCCACGACATGAGCGGGGTCAAGTCCGGATTGAGCGGCCGTGACCGCGGTCGCGGCCGTCCGCTCGACCACGATCGGCCCGACGCTGAAGTCGTCGATCGTCACGGCCGCTCCGCGCGGCGATGCGAGAACAAAGAGAGAAACCCCGACAAACAAGCTGGCGAGAAAATGCCAGCCAAGAGCACGCGACGCCATGAGAAGATTGCTTTCGCGCAGGGCCCCTGTCGCTGAGAGGCGATGGTACCACCCCCCGATGCGCCAGTCAACGCAATCCTAGTCGCCGCTTTCCAAATCTACGTCGACCATCAAATCGGCCGCGACAGCTTCCAGCGCCGCCCGCAGCGACGCCTCGCTCACGCCGCCCGGCAATCGCAGCCGCGCCGAAGCGCGAAACAACGACTGCCCCGTCGTCGGCGCCGCGACGCACTCCGTGTGCAGCTCCTCGACGTTCACGCCCTGACCGGCGAGCACCCGGCTGATTTCGCGAACGATTCCCGGGCGGTCTTGGCCCACGAGATCCAATCGCACCAGTGGCCGGTCCAGCGGTGCGGCCGTGGCCACGTCGGGATGAACAATTGACTCCAAGCCCGATGCCGCCAGCGCCCGCAGCGCCGCGGCCAGCGCCTCGGCCCGATCGGCGTCGACCTCGACGCGTAAAATCCCCGCGAAGTGCCCAGCGAGGTGCGCCATGCGGCTCTCAACCCAATTGCCGCCGTGCTCCGCCACGACGCGGGCCAGCGACTCCACAAGTCCCGGTCGATCGTCGCCCAAGACCGTCAACACCAGCGATGTTGTACCCATGCCATTATTTCTCGCGGCAAAGGAGTAACCACGACGGCACGACGAACACAACGAAGAGATCTGGACCACTATTCTATCGCAGCTTAACGCTGAGCAAGTGTTTCAATGCCGCGAAATTTTGTTGACGTTTCCCACGTCGTGTCCGTCGTGCCGTCGTGGTGAACACCAGCGCCTAAGTCTTCGGAATATGCTCCCCGCGCATGACGTCGGCATACGACTGCCGCTCCCGCACCACGTGTGGAACGCCATGTTCGATCAGCACCTCGGCCGCCAACGGCTTGCTGTTGTAGTTGGTGCCCATCACGGCGCCGTACGCGCCCGCGGCGCCAATGACCAGGTAGTCGCCCACCGCAGCTGTCGGCAGCTCGCGGCTGCGGACGTACCCGCCGGATTCCTGTGTGAAGATATCCCCCGACTCGCACAACGGCCCGCCGACGATCACCGATTGCGTCTCGTCGCGCCGGGGTCGGGGACGACCCGGCTCGCCGGCGTTGTTGTACGCGATCGCCATCGGGTGATACGCCCCGTACAGAATTGGGCGGGCGAGATTGTTGAACCCCGCGTCGAGCAAATAGAACAGGTTTTCGCCCATCCGCTTCACGGCGCGAATCTCGGCGATGAGGCTCCCGCTCTCGGCCACGAGGTATCGCCCCGGCTCGATTTCGAGGCTCACGGGATGGCCAAACCGCTCGGCCAATCGCCGCCGCGTCGCATCCCAAAGCTCGAAGTAGCCCGAGAGGTCGACCCGCTGGTCGCCATCGCGATACGGCGTCGACAACCCGCCGCCGGCGCTAATCGTGTGGATCGACGGCCCCACGGCGAGGCACGCTTGCTCCATCGCCCCGCACACTTGGCTCAAGTGCGCGAGGTCGGCGCCCGAGCCAATGTGCATGTGCAGCGCCGCGATCGACAGGCCGTGCCGCGCGGCCCGCTCGACGCAGTCGCACAATTGCTCATGCCAAATGCCGTGCTTCGATTGCTCGCCGCCGGTGTTGGTCTTCTGACTGTGCCCGTGCCCGAACCCGGGATTGATCCGCAGCGTGATGCCGCGGCCGCTCACCCGGGCGCCGTACTGGTCGATCATGTCCGGCGACCCGCAATTCACGGGAATGCCGAGCTCCACGACCATGTCCAGCGTCTCGCGGTCGAAGATGTCGGCCGTGTAGACGATCTCTGGATGCTCGCCCGGCGGCAGATTCACGCACCCAGGCTTGAACCCGGCGGCAATCGCCCGCTGGATTTCGCCGGCGCTCACCGCGTCGACGACCGCTCCGTGCCGCCGCACGAGATCCACGATCCCGAGGTTCGAGTTTGCCTTCTGCGCGTACCGCACCGCGTCGAACGACGCCAGGTCGGCGATCCGCTCGGCAATCACGGCCGCGTCGTACACATAGAGCGGCGTACCGAATCGTTGGGCCAGCTCGACGACCGAGAGCCCGGCGATCGATTCAACAACAGAGGGGAAAACAGCGTCGGCAGTGGGCATGGAATTACCTTGATTTCTCCGGCGCAGCGACGGTCCAATCCTCAACCCGGAGTCCGGGGACTTTTTCGAAGTCCACGAGGTTGCGAGTGAGTACCGTATGGTCGCCCGCCAGGGCGATCGACGCAATCCGTAAGTCCATCGTTCCAATGCGAACCCCTTGCCGACGAAGATCGTCGAAACGCGCCGCGGCGTCGACGTTGAAATCGGCAAGCTGCGCCTGCGAATAGTCCGTTAACAGGCGCTGGAATTGTGCGTAGGCCTGGACAACATGCCTCGCGCTGCGCTTACGCGCCAAGAACGCCTGCCAGCCAGCCACTTGCTCCTGGAAGCTGACGACGGAGATCAAAAAGTCGTCGAGCGAATAGGCGCTTATCCGCGCCTGGAGCGTGGAGAACAGTCCCGCTGTTTGCTGCTGCAAAATGATAACGTGATCCGTGTCGAGCAGAAACACAGTGGATCACCTAGCCATGCGTGTCGTGGCGCTGCGAGCGACGGTATTCCGCGCCGAGTTGAGCGACCTCGTCGAAATCGGGGTCGTCTTTGAACGCGCCTATGAATCGAGCAAGCCAGTGTGCGCTGGCGCCGTTGCCGAGCGTCTGCTTGAGATGCTGCAGTTCGTGCTCGACCGCCGTCAATCGTTCTTCGATGGAGAGCGTTTCAGCCATAATGGCACAATTATATCCGCCTCG
>JBIOVA010000049.1:0-21742 GCA_044867485.1 Lacipirellulaceae bacterium
CTCGTGGTCGGAAGCTCGCCGGCCATTAACCGGTGGAACTCCGTGAACGCCTCATCCTTGTCGGGTCCAAGGCGTTTCTGGCTACCGTCGATCTGGACGTACCAGCATTTGTGGGACTTCTTGTAGAATGGCTTGCAGCGACGCATTGAACTTGTCTCCTGCCTCTTGCACGTTTGGCGATCAAAGAACGCCGCGCGATTCAGGCAAACTCGGACAAGTTCTCGGACAAACACCCCTATGAGCGCCTTGAACCCAACTCGCAACCCGTTAATCTGAAACTACTTCGGTCCGGTAGCTCAGCGGTTAGAGCAGGGGACTCATAATCCCTTGGTCGGGGGTTCAAATCCCTCCCGGACTAATCGAACCCAGGGTACCACCTGCGCTCGGTCGCCTTTGGGGCGACCGTGCTCGGTGCTGGTTCGAATCCTGCCCGGACTACTACTTCCCGCCGCTTGCGGCTTAACGCGCCTCCTGCCGTCACACCCGTTTCGCCCGCCGCAGCACGGCCGGGTCGATCGTCACCCCCAGCCCCGGCCCCGTCGGCGCCGCGACGACGCCGCCGGTTACGGCGAAATTCGGCGCATGCCAGCTCTCGCGCCGCGGCGCATCAGCCAGAAACTCCTGCGGCCGGGTGAGCCCCGGCGTCGCCGACGCCATGTGCAGCATCGCGCAGGCCAGGAAATCCGATCGCGCGGAGTGGAAGGAAACATCGACGCCCGCCTCCGCCGCCAGCCGCACCAACCGCAGCGTCCGGACGAAGCCACCGTTGCTAATGAGGTCGGGCGTCACGACGTCCACGCCGCGCTGACGCACCATCCAGCGGAATTTCTCGATGCTCGAGTCCTGCTCCCCGCCGGCGACCTGCACGTGCTCCAACCGATCGGCCACCGCCTTTGTCGCCTCAAAGTCCTCCCACGGGCACGGCTCTTCGAAGTAACGAATCCCGTGCGACTCCAGCATTCGCCCGACCTCGACCGCCTGCTCCACGTTGTAGGAGCCGTTGGCGTCGACCAGAATCGCGACGTCGTCGCCGAGTTTCCGCCGCGCGAGCGCCACGAGTCCCTCGGTTCGCCCCGGCGCTGCGTCGAACACGCCCTGGCGGCCCCCGATCTTGAACTTCACGGCTCGCGCGCCGGTCTCCGCGAGCCGCGGCGCGAGCAGCGCCACTTCTTCCTCCGGCGACGTCTCGCGGCGCATGCTCGACAGGTAAACCGGTATCTCCCGTCGCAGCACGCCGCCCAACAGTTCGCCCACGGGCTGGCCGGCGGTCTTGCCCAGCAGGTCGAAAATTGCCATGTCCGCCGCAGCCACGCACGACCAGAACGCCAGCCCGGCAAGCTTGTAGTTCGCATCGCGCCGAGCGACGTCGTCGACGAGCCGCTCCACGTCGCGGGCGTCCCGGCCCGCAAAAAACGGCAGCACGCGCTCCGTCATCAACGGCCGCAGGTAGGCTAGACGCTCGCTTGCGACGGCCACGCCCTCGGCGCCGTCGCACGATCGCACCCGAACAAAATGTCGCCGTCGCCAAACGAGTAGGTCCGCCGACTCGATCACCACGGGCGTGCGAATGCGGGCGCGCAGGTCAAGCAAATTCTGCGCTGGGGGCAACGGGACGTCGGCGACGAAAGCTCGCTCGGACGGCCGTGGGTTCGTCCTTCGGCCGATTCCGACGAGGCGGCGAACATCAAACATCGTCAGGCGACCAGGGGATTGGGACGCGGCGGCAAATTAAGCCCGCCATTGTCCCCCAACGTCGCCCTCAAAGGAACTGCGCTCGCCCCTCACGCCTCGACGATCGCCTGGAACCCGCCGTACAGCATCCGTTTCATGTCGAACGGCATCGCCTTGCCTTCCATCATCTTGGCGATTCGCGGATCCTTCATCACCTTCGCATTGACGCGGTCGCGATGCGCCCGCGACTTGTACGAGATCCAGGAGAACACGACCGTCTCGTTCGCCTTGGCGTTGACTGCCGTCCCGAACGGCGCCATGCCCTTGATCTTCAGGTCGTCGCCGACGCACTCGCAGTACTCCACGGCGCCGTGCTCCATCCAGATCTTCGACGCGGCCAGCGCCATTTTCCGGTACGCGGCCACATTTTTCTTCGGAACCGGGATGACAAACCCATCGACGTATCGGGCCATACGAATTCTCTCCAGTCGCTGCAGGAATCAATTTGACGCGTCTCGATGATCGTGCGACGTACGCCTCATACACGGCTAGCCGCCGGCAATGGCGCCAACGACAAAAAAAGGCTCCGCTCCCAACGCCACCGCCTCCGGCAGCGGAGCATTCGGCGGCTCGTGCGACACGTCCTCGTTGCAGGCAAAGAACCGCAAAAATGGCCGGCGCTCGTGCGTGACGTGGTCGCGAATCGTTCCCCGCAGCATCGGATAGCGGGTCTCCAGCGCGTCGAGGATCGAGTCCCGCGTGACCTGAACTTCGACGTTGAGCGCCACCTCGGCGTCGACGTGCGCCAGCGTTCGCAGATGCATCGGCAGGATGACTCGGATCATGGCAGCGCCTACGACAGCGTCTGGACTTCGACGGACAACACGGCCGGAAGGTCCCGGACAATGGGCGCCCACGTGTCGCCGGAATCGGCCGACGCGTACACCTGGCCGCCCGTGGTGCCAAAATACACGCCGCATGGATCGAGCCCGTCGACCGCCATCGCGTCGCGCAGCACATTGACGTAGCAATCGCTTTGCGGCAACCCCTTGGTGAGCGCCTCCCACTCGTTGCCGCCCGTGCGACTGCGATAGACCCGCAGCTTGCCGTCGGGCGGATAGTGCTCGCCATCGCTTTTGATCGGAACGACGTAAATGGTGTCCGGTTCGTGCGCGTGAACGTCGATCGGAAATCCGAAATCACTCGGCAGATTCCCGCTAACCTCCTGCCACAAGTCTCCGGCGTCGCTCGACTTCATGACGTCCCAGTGCTTCTGCATGAACAGCACGTTCGGACGCGACGGATGCATCGCGATGCGGTGGACGCAGTGGCCGATCTCGGCCGTCGGATCAGGGATGTACTGCGAATGCAGGCCCCGGTTGATTGGCCGCCAGGTGGCGCCGGCGTCGTCGGTGCGGAAAGCGCCCGCCGCGGAGATCGCGACGTAGATCCGGTTAGGATTGCCGGCATCCAACAGGATCGTATGTAGACACATGCCGCCCGCGCCCGGCGACCATTTGGAACCTTCGGCGTCGCGCAAGCCGGCAAGCTCGCGCCAGGTTTGCCCGCCGTCGGTGGAGCGAAAGAGCGCGGCGTCTTCCACGCCCGCGTATACGACGTCGGGATCCGTCAGCGACGGCTCCAGATGCCAGACGCGTTTGAATTCCCACGGGTGTTGCGTGCCGTCATACCATTGGTGCGTCGTGAGCGGCTTGCCGGTATCCGGAGACGTGTCGTAAGCGAACTTGTTGCTCTCGCCCTTGGGCATGCCGTCGGGAGTCGTCGTCGGTTCGCCGGGCGGCGTCCCTGGCTGGAACCAAGTTTTTCCGCCGTCGTCGGAGCGCTGGATCACCTGACCGAACCAGCCGCTGGTCTGCGACGCGTACAGTCGGTTGGGGTCCACGGGCGAGCCCTTGAGATGGTAGATCTCCCAGCCCCCGAAGTGGGGTCCGCTGGTTTTCCATCGCTGGCGCTTGCCGTCCGAAGTCAGGAGGAACGCGCCTTTACGAGTGCCGACCAAAACCCGTATGTCGCTCATACGCTGCTCCCTGCCGAAATGTGCCGGAGACGCTTGCTGCCGGGCCTCGCCCTTGTTGCGTTCAAGTGAATCACTTGCAGAATTCCTTCGCCATCCGCTCCTTGATTTGTTCCGGCGTCAGGTCTTCCATGTGGCTGCCAATGGACCAGTGGTGCCCCGACGGGTCCTTTACAATGCCATAGCGATCGCCCCAGAACATGTCCGCCAACGGCATCACCACTTCGGCGCCCGCGGACAGCGCTTGCTGAAATTGCGCGTCGGCGTCCTCGACGGACAAATGCAGCGTGACCGGCGTTCCTTTCAGAGCCAGCGGCGACTGCGCGCCCATCTCGGGAAACTCATCGTTCAGAAAGACGAATGAATCGCCGATGCGGAGCGCTGCGTGCATGATCGTTTTTCCATCGGGCCCCGGCGCTCGTTGCTTCTCCTCGGCCCCAAAGGCCTTCTTGTAAAACTCGATCATCGTGGCGGCGTCGCGCACCGTCAGGTGCGCGATCACGCGGTGATGTCCCTCAGGAACACGCTTCACGGCCATGACTCCGGTCTCCATGATGAGGCTAAAGGTGCGTCCGTCCAACAATTCGCAGAACCAAGCCAGCGGGCGCATGCCGCAACTACGACTTGTCCGCCGTTTCGACCACCGATCGCAGGTTCGTCAACCCTTCCTCAAATTGCCCGCCGACCATTTTATCCATATTCATCAGCATGCCCATCGCCTTGAACATGAAATTCCGCGTGCCGGTCATGCTCCACGTGACCGCCGTCTCGTTGCCCTGCTGTTGAAACGTGAACTCGGCTTCGTTGGTGGCCTGGAACGGCTTGAAGAACTCCAGCTTGATGCGGACCAGCTCATTCGGCCGGCTCTCGACCAGAGTCATCCGCCCCTCGCCGACATTTTTGTTGCCGACCCACGCATAGACGGCGCCATGACCCGCCGGCGGCCCGTCATACGATCGCTTGAGCGCCGGATCAAGCCGCTCCCACGGCGACCACTCCCGCCAGTTGTGGAAGTCGTTCACCTGCGCGAACACCTTCGTGGCCGGCGCGGCGAGCGTGGCCTTGCGCACAATGCGAAACGCCGCCGGCTGCATCGCAATCACAACGGCCAGCAGCGCCACGAGCACGCCAACGCCGATCAAAATCTTTATCAGCATGGGATCATTCTCCGAACGCCGATTTCGCCGCGGAACGCTGCGACAACTCACTGGGCCACAAGTACCATCCACGACAAGCCAAACCGATCGGCCACGACGCCGAACCGCGACGAGAAGAACGTCTTCGCCATCGGCATCTGCACCTGGCCGCCGTCGCCTAGCACCGCAAACAACCGTTCGGCTTCAGCGTCGTTTACGACCTGCAGCGCCAGCGAGAATCCTTGAAACTTCTCCCTACCTTGGCACGAGCAGTCCGAGGCCATGAGCTCCGTCTCGCCGACGCGGAAGCTCGAGTGCATCACTTTGTTCTCGTTGCCGGGCGGGACCATGTTCGGGTCGCACGGCTCGGGGCTGTCCTTGAACCGCATGAGACAGGTCACTTCGGCGCCAAGCGTGCGCTTGTAGAACTCCAGCGCCTCTTCGCAACGGCCGTCAAAATTCAAGTAGGGTCGCACGTTCATAGTCATCATTCTCAACGACTCGGGGGTCGAAATTGGTCTGGCAACGATTTACTATCTCTTGGGCAGTCCGGCAATTTCCAGCAATGGTCGGACCTCGACGGCTCCCACGCGAGCGCCCGGGTGCCGGGCGGCAATGCGGATCGCCTCGTCGAGATTGTCGGCGTCGATCAAATAAAAGCCCCCCAGCACCTCGCGCGTCTCCGCGTAGGGGCCGCTGGTGACCTGCCGCTTGCCGTCGCGAATCCGCACCGTCGTGGCCGTCGCCGCCTCGTGCAGCGGCGAGGCGAGCAAGTATTGGCCCTTGGCGTGGAGCTCATGGGTCAATTGCACAGCTTCGTCCATCGCCGCCTGAAGTGCGGCTTGGCCGGCGCGCTCCCACGCTTGTTCGTCGTCGTAGCACAAGAGCATGTATCTCACGGAACTCGCCTCCCTGGTAATTCGGGCGATCGCGCTTACCTCGTCGGCAATCCTGCAAGTTCGAGCACCGGCCGGACCTCAACCGTCCCTTTGCGGGAGCCGGGGATGCGACCGGCAATGTCGATCGCCTCGTCGAGGTCGGCGGCGTCCACCAGAAAGTAGCCGCCAAGCTGCTCGCGCGTCTCGGCGAACGGGCCGTCGGTCACGGTGCGTTTGCCGTCGCGAACCCGCACGCTGGTCGCCGTCGCCACCGGATGCAGCGGCGACGCGGCGAGGAACTTCCCGCTGGCGTTCAATTCGTGCGTCAATTGCGTGGACTCCACGAAGCAATGCTCCCGCTCGGCGGGAGTCCACGCTTTTTCATCCCCGTAGATCAACAACATGTATTTCATGGAAGGCTCCGTCAGCGGTTTATCGGTCAGTGGATTCGCTTCCGAAGGCGCCGGGCCGCTGGATCGCGAAACGCCGCTCGGACGACGAGTCGCGCCGCGGCAAACAACAGCAGCGCCACGCACAAGATAACAATCCCGGTGCGCACAAGCGAAGCCGTCGACAGAGAAATCCCCAACCCCGTTGCCAGTCCCACGTACGCCACGACGCACGCCGGGCATTTCGGCATGAGCGCCAACGCGGCGCTCGGCAGCGCCCAGCCGGCGATCGCGGCGCATCGCATCGAAATAGTCCGCGGCGTGGATTCCGATTGTTGGCTGCAAAAGGGGCACATGAGAGTCTCCAATCGGCGGCAAAAACGAACGCCAATCTTCTCAAAGTCTCTCAACCGTATGTCGGCCGCTGCGGCCAGCCTGCCGGCGAGTCCTCAAAATCCTCTTGCCGGCCGTAGGGCGTCAGGTCCAGAAGGTTGTAAGCGTCGGTCAAACTCTCACACCCGCGCGCATAGGTCGAGTACGTATGAAACACATCGTCGTCAATGCGGAAGAACACGCTCAGCCCGTGCGTCTCGCCCTTGGTGAACCACGGCTCGCCCTTGCGGGCATCCATCTCCGCCTGGTCGCGGTAGTTGTACTCCAGCGGCGCGACGTCGCGGTCCTGGGTCACGTGGAAATCGTAATTGAAGTCGCTGCCGAACGACGAAAACCACGGCCAGTCCCAGCCGCGACGCTTCTTGTACGCCTCGAGCTTTGCCAGCGGAGCCCGCGACACGAGCACGAACGTCGTGTCCCGCTCGCCGAGCATCGACAAGTCGCCGAGTGAATCCACAAGTCGTGTGCAACCCGGGCAGCCGTTTTCCCATGCGGGATCGAACATGAAGTGGTACACAATGAGCTGCCGGCGCCCGTCGAAGAGATCGGCCAGCGATTCCTTGCCAGCGGGGCCGTCGAACGCGTAGTGCTTATCGAGCTTGACCATCGGCAGCCGGCGGCGCTGGGCGTTCACCGCGTCACGGCGGCGCGTCAACTCCTTTTCTTCGGCGAGCAAATCCTTCCGTGCCTTGAGCCATTGGTCGCGCGAGGCAATCGGCGGATGAGGGACGGTTGTTATTGTCATGATGAAATTCCTTATGCTTGTTCGGAGTGATCGATCGCGCGGGGCATGCCACGCCTTACACGAGTCTTCCCACTCCCGACTAGGTCTGTTGCGGCCCAAGCGCCTCCCGCGTCGGGGCGTCTTCGGCGAGCGGTCGGACCTCGACGCACCCGATTCGCGCTCCAGGGATTCTCGACGCCAACTGAATGGCCTCGTTCATGTCCTTCGCCTCGACGAGAAAGAACCCGCCCAGTTGCTCCTTGGTCTCCACGAAGGGGCCGTCCGTGGTATGCACCTTGCCGCCCCGTACCCGCACCGTGATCGCCGCTTCGGGCGGCTGTAGGCGGCTGCAACCCAGGTAGTGGCCGCTCTGCTGCATGCTTGCGAGGACCTCGTGATACTCGGCAAGATGCTTTGCCGCCTCGGCCTCGGTCATCTGTTCCATCAATCTCTCGGCGGCGATCAGGCACAGGTATTTCATGGCTTCCCTTCTGGATTCGTAGTGGCGACGCGGGTCTCCTTCGTCACAGGCGGTCGAGGACCATCCCCCGACCGACGCATAAGCATTCGCTATGCCGTTGACGTAAAGTAGTCGTGCGGCGGCGGCCCGATTCGACGACGGGCCAAGAATTTTTCAGCCTAATTCAGCCAGCCGGCCGGCCAGGAACCGCCGTTCGGGTTCCTGTCGGGTCAGAGCGAGGGCCTGCTCGTAGGCGGCGCGGGCGTCTTCCCACCGACCAAGCCGGCGGCATAAGTCCGCCCGGGCCGCATAGGCCAAGTGGTAATCCGTTAGATCGCCGCGGGCGAGGATGGCGTTGATAAGCTCGAGCCCCGCCGCCGGCCCGTCGCGCATCGCCACGGCCACGGCACGGTTCAGCTCGACCACCGGCGACGGCGCCGCCTCGACCAACAGATTGTAGAGCCCGACGATTTGCCCCCAGTCCGTCGCGGTGGAAGTGGGCGCCTCGGCGTGCACGCCCGCGATTGCCGCCTGCAGCGTGTAGGGACCAAACTGCCGCGACGCCAGCGCCCGCTCGACGAGCCCCTCCCCCTCGGCGATTTGCTCGCGGTTCCACAGCGAGCGGTCCTGGTTGTCCATCAGCACGATCTCGCCAGTGGGCGAAGTCCGCGCGGCGCGGCGCGATTCGTGCAGCAGCATGAGCGCGAGCAGGCCCTGGGCCTCCGGCTCCGGCAGCAACTCCACCAGCAATCGACCCAAGCGAATCGCTTCGCCCGAGAGATCGGCGCGCGTGAGCGACTCGCCCGACGACGCGGCATAGCCCTCATTGAACACAAGGTAAATTACCTGCAGCACGCCGTCCAAGCGATCGGGCAAATCCTCGCGTGACGGCGCTTGGTAAGGAATCCTCGCGTCGCGAATTTTGGACTTCGCTCGCACGATGCGCTGCGCCACTGTCGGCGGCGTGGTCAGGAACGCGCTGGCGATTTCCTCCGTCGTCAGCCCGCACACCTCGCGGAGCGTCAGCGCCACGCGGGCCGGCGCCGGCAGCGCGGGATGGCAGCAAGTGAACACCAGCCGCAGGCGATCGTCTTCGACGTCCTCCAGGTTCTCGTTCTCGGCGGCGCCGGCGTCGAGCCGCTCGGCCAGCTCCCCGAGCGACGCGTCGAACCGCGCCCGACGCCGCATCGCGTCGATTGCCTTGAACCGCCCCGCCGACACCAGCCACGCCCGCGGGTTGCCCGGCACGCCCTCGCGAGGCCACTGGGCCACGGCCGATGCGAACGCCTCGTGCAGCGCTTCTTCCGCCAGGTCAAAGTCGCCCAGCAGGCGGATGAGCGTGGCGAACACGCGGCGCGACTCCGTGCGGTACACGGCGTCGACGGTCTGCCGCGCAAGCTCGGCCGCATCTCCACTCATTGATCAGCGCCTCGCGACGCCGGCAGCCGACGCCACGGCACAAGCTCCCACAGCCGCGCGTCGCGCAGGAAAAGTCCCAGCCAGGCGAGCACGCCCAACCCTGCCTGGATGTGCCACGCCTCGCCAATTCGCACATGTGTGGCGATCGCACCGCCGAGGTAGCCTGTGAGCAGGATCGCCCCGAGCATTGCCGTTTGAGGGATCAAGTAGAGCACTGCACTTGCCAGCTCCAGAACGCCCAGCGTAACGGCCAACTCAACCGGCCAGCCCAACTTGGGCATGCCCTCTTCGAGCTGCGGACCGCCTTTGAACTTCATCGCGGCGCTCATGATCATCATCGCCGCGATCAGCACGCTGATCACGCGGCCCGTCCAAATCATCGCCTTCGGCGCGACGCGCCCGCCCGTTATGTCGAAGCTCGTAGACATCGGATCTCCTGGACTCGCGAGTTTGAGGGAGCCCGCTCGGGGGCGCCTCACATTTTAGCAACGTACTCGGCCAGCCGCGCCAAGTGCTGATGCCCGCCCTCGATCGCCCCGTATTCCCTGACCACGCGGTCGCGCTCTTCCGCCGACGGGAAGACGCTTCGCAGTGTGATGCGGGTTTTGCCGCCCTGCGGCTCGAACGTCACCGTCGTCTCAAACTCCACAGGCTCAACGTCGTCGTCGCCGCCGTGCTTGTAGACGATTCGCTCCGGCCGCACGATTTCCAGGTACGTAATCAGATTGTCGTAGTCGCGGCCGTCAGGACCGTGCATCACGAACCGCCACTGCCCCCCGGGTCGCACGTCGATCGAGTGCGTCGTCGTCGTGAAGCCGTTCGGACCCCACCACTGGCCGACGTGCTGGGGATCGGTCCACGCATCGAACACCAGCTCCCGCGGCGCGTCGACCAATCTCGTGATGACAATCTCCCGAGTGCCCGCCCCCGGATCGTCGACATGTTCCGCGGTCATGACTTACTCCAAACTTACTCCAATCGCTTTGCCAGTTCGTTCAGGCTTCAACGGTTGACTTCAAGTGTTCCGCCAGCCGGTCAAAATTTTGCTCGTTCGCCGCGAGAACGAACTCCCGCAGCTTCGCGGCCTCGTCAGCCGACTCGAATCGCATCCGCCACGTCAGCCTCGTTCGACCGGCGATGTCGTCAAACGTCATCGTCATGAGAAATCGGTGGATCGGCTCAAGATGGTCGTAGACAATTCGTGCAGGCGCCACGATTTCAAGAAACTGACTGACATTCTGAAAATCGACGCCGTTGGGACTGTGCATGGTCAGCCGCCAGAACCCGCTCGGCCGCAGGTCGAATTCTTTGATCGTGTTGGAGAATCCGCTTGGCCCCCACCACGTCGCCAACTGATGCGGGTCGCTGAACGCCTCGAATACGGCCTTTCGCGGTGCGTCGAACATGCGCGTACTGACGATGTCCTCGTCTTCAAAGTCATTGTGATGCTCAGCCGTCATCGCGCTTCCCCTTGCCTTGAATTTCGCGGAGATACTCCTCCAGCCGATCGAACCGTTGCTCCCAAAACTGACGGTACTGCTCCAACCAGTCGACGGCCTCCCGCAACGGCTTGGCCCTCAGCCGACACGGCCGCCACTGGGCGTCGCGCCCCCGCGCCACGAGCCCCGCGCGCTCCAGCACTTTGAGGTGCTTGGACACGGCGGGCAGGCTCATGCGGAACGGCTTCGCCAAATCGGTGACCGACGTTTCGCCGCGTGCCAGCCGTCGCAAGATGGCGCGCCGCGTCGGATCGGCCAGCGCTGCGAAGGTCGCACTCAATCGGTCGCCCGACGTTGACGGCATCTTTAATTTACCATTTGGTTAATTAACTGATTCGTCAAATATACTCGACCGCGCCTCGCCGTCAACGCCCCCGTGGCGAATTGCATCGTGCAGGTCAACCCGGCAGCGGCGCCCGCCGTCACATCGCCGAACGCCACAAGCCCACGACCCGGCCGTCCGGGTCGGAAAACAACGAGAACGACCCCATCCCGGGGACTTCCTGCTCCTCCACGAGAATTGTTCCACCCGCGTCCTGCAGCCGCTTGCGGAACGCCGCCAGGTCGTCGACGCCGATGTAGAACGACATGTTCCCGGGCCACGGGCCCTGCCGAGGCGGCGTCATGATTCCGCCGTTGATCCCGCCCTCGCCGCCGGTCTCGACGATGTTGTACTGCATCTCCGGATACGCGGTGATCGACCAACCGAAGACGGAGCGATAGAAGTCGCAAACCTTCTCCGGCGTTTTGCTCCACAGTTCCCAATGCACGACGGGCTGGCCCATGTTCGTCTCCGCAAGTTCGAAGGAAAGGATTCTAGCCGTACAATGCCGCCGCCAGCGGGGCCAAATTAAGCTCGTCGAGCGTCAATCCATGGCCCCGCATAGCGGCGAACAACGTCGCAATCGTTCGCACGTCGATACAGCGTGCCGCACTTATTTCCGCGTCAGCTCAATGTGCATCATCTTGAATTCCTTCCCGCTCTTCGGGTCGACGCCGAACGTTTCGAGCGTCTTCGAGCCCGGCCCGGTGGTCGTCTCGACGTCGCGCATCGTGACGAGCTTCTTGGCAATCGGGCAATTGACCTTGTAGCTCCAGGTGAGCACTTTTCCGTCGTCCGACGGCTCGCCTGTCCCATGCATGATCTGCGTGCTGTGGTTGTCGACCCACATCGACACGTACTGCTGCGCGAGGTTGTCGAATCCATACAGTCCGAACCCGCGGAATGGCCCCATGCCGGGCATCTCGCCTTCCATCTCGACCTTCACGTAGCGGCCGTCCATGAAGGATTCGACCGTCGAAGTCCCCTCGCTCTGCACGGGCTCGGAGTCAGGCGTCATCCACATGGTGCACTTCGCCTGCCACGTGCCGATTCCCTGAGCCAGGCGCTTGTGCTGGTCCCCCGGCGTGCCGGCGATCATACACGCCTGCATGTCCTCTGCGGTCCAGCCCTCCGGCAGCTTGAAATCTGCGGCACCGCCCGCGGGCTGGGACGCCGTATCGGCAATTGCGATCGATCCCACGACGGCGACGAGCGCCGCCATGCCCAGACAGGCGGGCGCTAACACTTTCTTAACGTTCATGGCAACCTCCAAATTTCCGTCAGTCCCCGCCCCAGCGGGCAGATCGAACCGACGTCGAGTGGCATAAAACCTACACAACCGGCGACCAACGGCGGCCGCGCATCGACGCATCACCTCCTTCGCATTTCGCCTGTTTTCGCAGCTTCCGAAATCGCCGTGTCCACACATGGGCCGACAGCGTCACGCCGCCCCGTAGTCGCTCTGCGGCCCCGCCAATCGACAACAAAACGTGGTTTGTCGCATTTTTTCGAGCATGGGCGAATGCAAATAGCTCGCAGATTTCACGCGGGAACGAAGCGTTGCGGAAGCGCCCCGTGTACTATACGCACTTACACTATCGACGCAAGGCCCCGCGGAGAATTAATCCTCTCCGAGCCGTCGGCGGGGTGGCCACCGGCCCCGCTGCCAGTGGCCGAATGCAGCGTGCAATCGTCACGCTAGTGCAAACGCTCGCCGATTCGCTTCCCAATCGCTGCAATCGACGTGCCTCGGCCGCGGGCGGTCGCAATGCCCGATGGGAGCGGCCGCTCGGCCAAAACTCCGCGCACTCTTGCCACAACTCACATGCGGATTAAACTGACGCCCATTCCGCCCGCCTGATGGTCCAGGAGCCATGCCGGTGGCCGACGCTCGTCACGCAGAGTCCGCCGAAGAGGACCCGCGCCGCGCCCTGGCTCGGAAGCGCTTGGAAGCCGCGCGGGCCGAACTTGTCGCCAAAGAGGCCGACAAGCCGCACGCCCAGCGCAAACGCGCCGCGGGGCCCGCTGGCGCCGCGCCGCCGCCGGGCCTCACCCTGTCGCTCTCGCCTACCGTCTTCGTCCATGCCATCTTGCTGATGATCGCCATCACGCTCGCGGCGTTGGCTCTGGTGTGGTGTTATGTTTTGATGAACATCGCCTTTCTCGCGGGTCGGGCCGTGGCGCTAGCCACCGGCGTCCTCGCAACGCTCGCCCTTTCCTACGCCTCGGGCTGCTATCTCGGCATCGTCGAGTCGACCTCGCACGGCCACACGACGGTGGAGGACGCCCTGCAAGGCGACTACCGCGACTGGTTCTGGTCGCTCCCGATGACGCTCGGCATGGCGGCGCTCGCCGGCGTGATCGGCTGGCTCATCAGCTTGCTCGGCGCCGCGAGCCCGTGGACGCTCATCGGCGTCACGATGATGATCCTCACGCCGATCCTCCAGCTTTCAAGCCTCGAAACCGGGTCGCCGCTGGCGCCGATCTCGTTGCCGGTGCTTCGCTCGATGGTAACCCGGCCACTGGCCTGGCTGGCGTTTTACGCTGTCTCGTCGGTGGTCGTCTTCGCCGCCGTCGCACTCGCTAACGCGACATGGCGCGATCCGCCCTACACGACAATGCTTATCATGGGCCCGACCGGGACGGTTGCGTTGCTCGTCTACGGCTGGCTGCTCGGTCAACTCGCGCGCTGGATCAGCGCTTACCAATCTTTTCAAGTTGAGGACTGAAGAATGCCGTCAGAAGTCAGATTGTCCGCAGATTGCGCAGATCGACGCAGATCAAGTCGAGGAGATGCCCAGCGCAATGTTCTCTCGCCAGTTTCTTCTCATTTGCGATCATCTGCGAAATCTGCGGAAAAAATCTTCGTCTGCATGTCAGCACTTTCAGTGATCATGTTGGTCGGCTGCAGCTCCGAGCCCGCGGTCGTCCCCACATCGTTCACATCCTACAACGCGAAGGACGGCACATTCGCCTGCGACGCCCCCGAGGGTTGGCTCCTTGAGGGCGGCGGAACCCGCGGCCCGGTGTGGGCGAAGTTTACTTCCGGCCCCGCGATCATCGACATCAAGGGCGACGTCGCCGGCTCGCTCATGGGCGACATTGCCGGCACGCTCGGCGGCGGCAACCAAGCTGTCTTGCCTCAGGACGAGCCGGTGCACCAGGTGCACGTCGCCGATATGGAGAAGGCCGCCATGGAGTACACGGCCTACGCCGAAACGCCGACCAGCCCGACAATCTTAAGCGTCCGCCTCGGGCCCGCGCGGCTCAGCGAATTCTCGGCTAAAACGGACTTCGGGACCGCACTCCACGGCTACCGGGCGACGATTCTGGGCCACGACAAGCGCGTCGTCGTCTACTGCGTGGCGCCCGAAACTGACTGGCAGGCCCTCAAGCCTGCGTTCGACAAGGTGCTGGCGTCGCTGGAACGCGGCTCGGCGGAGTGATTGATCTTCTCCGCGCCTGCGACCTTGTGGCAGAATGTCCCACCGCAACCGTGCGATTGTGATGGAGCACTTTCTCCCGGAACCGCCTCATGAGTAATCCCTGTCGGTGCGCACTTCTTGTCGCTACGAGCCTTGCCTTAGTTTCTCCAGGCGCCGCCGCGACCTACCGCTTTACAAAGATTGCCGACGCATCCGGTTATATCAGCCGCAACTTCCATTACGCCGCGATCAACTCGTCTGGAGCGGTGGCATTCACAGAGTCGGCGAATGGAATCATTAAGATCGTGAATTTGGCTGATGGCGGCCGTATTGTGGCCCTTGACCATCAAAACGCGCCGCCGGGATTCGGATGGATGTCGGACTATGTGTCGATCAACGACTCGGGAAGCGTCGCGTATGCGAAGTCGACAGGCCCGGCGCAATGGCCGAATCCTGCGCCAGGCGCGATCTTTGTCCGCAACGGCGAGCAACTGATCACAGTCGCCGAAAACAGCAGCGGCCCGTTCAGCGGCATCGATGATAGGCCATCGATCAACAATTCCGGATTGGTTTCATTCCGTGGGACGCTCAGAGACGGGCAAAATGGGATTTTCCGCTACGATGGCGGCTCAATTGCCACAATCATCGAGAGCGCAGACACTTTCACGCGTTTCGGCCATACGTTCATCGATGACGAGGGGACGGTCGCCTTTCGTGCACTCTTCGCTACTGAGCGCGGGTTCTATTCCGGCGATGGCGGCATGGTCGCCCCCATCGCGACGATATCGCACGGAATCCGCGGATTAATCAGAGACCACTATTCCATCAATGCACATGGCGTCGTCGCGTTTGTCCTGGAGAACGCCTCCTATGACGTTGGCATCTACATCGCCAAAGACGGAGTTCTCACTCCGATCGCTCACACAAGTGGCCCATTTTCTTGGTTCGGTAGTTCCGAGGAAGGACTCGGTTACAACACGTCACCCGCCATCAATTCCCGCGGCGGCGTAGCCTTTCTTGCAGGACTTCATAGAGGAGCGATTGGGATTTATTCGGGAGGCGACCCGGTTGCGCAGAAGGTTATAGAAACCGGAGATCAATTGTTCGGCTCAGTCGTCGAGACGCTCAACTTCCATGGCGCTCTTAACGACCGAGGCCAAGTCGCCTTCACTTACTCCCTTGCCAACGACATCGAAGGCCTCGCCGTTGCCACGCCAGTGCCCGAGCCCGCGACGGGGGTGCTGATGACTGTTGCGCTCGCTTTGGCAATGATCGGGAATCGACATCGATACGATTGCTGTAACAAACGGCAAACTTCTGCGCTCTGAGTGTTCGGACGCTGGTGAGCGTGGTTCGCGGCTGCGCTCGTCCTTCTAGCGTTTTTCACCCACCGACAGACTTGGAGGCCCGACCGATGAACGCTCGCTTCGCACTTCGTCGTTTTCTTGTCGCCCTCGCCGCGGCGGCCACAACGGCGCCGCAACTCCAAGCGGGCTTCATGCTCAGCCCGACCGCTGTCCTGGGCACGGACCTTGGCACGTTCGATCCCAACGCGGCGCCACTGGAGAACATGATCAATCAATCCGGGATCGACAAACCCTTCACGAGCGGCGTGGCGGATTTTGACGAGTATTTCACGACGGGCGACCCGGCGTTTGGCCAGGGCGGCTTCGACTGGCAGAGTGACTTCTCGTTTAACCTGCCGCTGATGGGTTTCATCGATTTTGATCTGGGAGACGTCTACACGATCGACCGCATCGCGATTTGGAATCGCTCGCTCGAAACCGGCAACTTTCTCGTCTCCCAAACGCTGGGCGGCCCGTTTGACAACGCCGGCAGCTTCGCCCTGCAAAATCGTTTGAATTTTCCGTTCAGCTATTTTTCCGAGACCGTCGAGCTCGACCAGCCCGTGGAGGCACGCTACCTGCGGTTTGAAATCACATCGACGTACAAGTTCGATATTACGGATACCTTCGCGTACGCCATCGTGGGCGAGGTGGTTCTCGACGTTGTCTCGGATGCGGTCGGCCTACCCGGCGACTTCGATCTCGACCACGACGTGGACGGCGACGATCTGCTCGAGTGGCAAGCCGCCTATGGCCTCACGGCAGACGCCGACGCCGACGGAGACGGCGATTCCGACGGCGATGATGTTCTCGTGTGGCAGCGGAATGTAGGCCGCGTCGAGTCGGCGAGCGCCGTGGCCGCCGCAGTTCCTGAACCCGCATCGATGGCCATCGTCGCGACGGCTTCGGCCACCCTCATCGGCCGCATGCGTTCCCGGTCCGCCGCGCGCGTCGCCCAAACACGGACTTAGAGGTCCGCCGGCGGCAAGTCCATTCGCGCCCCCTTGGAATGCGGCCTCCCGCCGCTTCGGCATACGTGCACCTGGCGGCTGCGGCGATCGCCCGATGCAGGTCGCCGGCGCCGTCTGGGGTGAATTCTCTTTTCTTGTAGAAATTGGGCCAAGACCTGTGGTAGGGTCAATTTCTAACGAGCCAAGGCGTGCGCCTCGCCGGATTGAGGGTCGCTTTCGACATTGAGCCCCGCCGCTTGCAGCGGGGGCCCAGCGGAGCAAACGCCGCGGCTCAATGAGTTTGTTCCAATGGACCCACGACGCTTTGACGGCCGATCGTTGAAATCGTGAGCGCCCCCGATGACCACCACGTATACTCCTAGGCCCGTCGCCGCCCCGATGGCGCCCCTGCGGCCAAAAAGTCCGCGGCGAGCGCGGACAGAATTCACCCGAATTCTGTCCCCCCACGACGCCGCTGAAACACGGGATTTCCCGGCTCGCCGGCCGATCCGAGGGGACACAATCGTCGAATTCTGTCCGCGCAAACGTGTTCTTGTTTTGGGACACAATCCGCGTTTCACGGCAATTGGCGGGCCGGCGGACGACGCCCCCAGCGCACGATGCGGCGGTCGACCATGGAACTGGTGGCGTCTGCCGCGGACATTCGTCGCGTCTTCAATGCCCGCCGCCCAAACCTCAATCGATCACGATGACAACGATCCACAACGTAATCGGCCGATTCCATCGACGCGTCAGACTGCATCCGTGGGCTGCGGCGATGGGACTTGTGCTGCCAACGCTCATCGCAATCCCCGCGTCCGCACAGGATCCCGAGGCCTACCATGTCCCGGCGTTTCGCGGCAAGCTGGTTGGCGAAGCCGCCCCGCCGCAGGAACCGCTCACGCTCTGGTATCGCCAGCCGGCTCGCGAGTGGGTCGAGGCCCTCGCCATCGGCAACGGCCGGCTCGGAGCCATGGTGTTCGGCGGCATCGTCGAGGAGCACCTCCAGCTCAACGAGGACACGCTCTGGGCCGCCGGGCCGTACGTGCCGGCCAACCCCGATGCCCGGGAGGCTCTGCCCCGCGTGCGTGAGTCCGTGTTTGCCGGGCGGATCGCCGAGGCCCAGCAGCTCGTTGCCGACCGCGTGTTGGCCAAGCCGCTGCGGCAGATGCCGTTCCAACCTGTCGGCAGCTTGGTGCTCAAGTTCCCAGAGGTCGATCGCGTCGAGGACTACCGCCGTGAACTGAACATCGACGCGGCCGTCGCTACTGTGACCTACAAATCTGAGGGCGTGACCTACCGCCGCGAGCTGTTCGCCTCGCCGGTGGACCAGGTGATCGTCGTGCGGCTCACGGCCGACAAGCCCGGGCAGATCAACTTCAACGCCGGCATGACCTCGCCGCAGGATGCCGCATGCACGGCGCTCGATAATGCGACACTGGTCCTGCGCGGCGTCAACGGCGCCTATCAGGGCATTCCGGGCGCGCTCAGATTCGAGTCGCGAGTACGAATCGTGCCCGAAGAGGGGAAAGTTAGCCAACGGGGCGACGACAAACTCGCCGTCGAAGGCGCCGACGCCGTGACGATCTTCGTTGCCGCCGCTACGAGTTTCAATCGCTACGACGACGTCACCGGCGATCCCGCATCTCGCGCCGCCGAGGCAATCGATCGCGCCGTCGCCCAATCGTATGAAGCGATGCGCGAAGCCCACATCGCTGAGCACCAGCGCCTCTTCCGCCGCGTCGCGCTCGATTTCGGCGTGACGGAGGCCGCCAAACTCCCCACCGACGAGCGCATCGCTCGCTTCGCCGACGGCAACGACCCGCAGCTCGCCGCCCTGTACTTCCAGTTCGGCCGCTACTTGCTCATCAGCAGCTCGCGGCCCGGCGACCAGCCTGCCACGCTGCAAGGCATTTGGAACTGGCAGATGAAGCCGCCGTGGGAGAGCAAGTACACGGTCAACATCAACGCCGAGATGAACTACTGGCCGGCCGACCTCACGAACCTCGCCGAATGCAACGAGCCGTTGTTCGCGATGATCGACGACCTCGCCGTCACGGGCCGGCATACAGCCGACGTCATGTACGGGGCCCGCGGTTGGGTGACCCACCACAATACCGACCTATGGCGCGGCACGGCGCCGGTCGATCAGCCCCCGAGCGGCATGTGGCCCACGGGTGGCGCGTGGCTGTGCACGCACCTGTGGGATCACTACCTGTTCACGCACAACCGCGAATTCCTCGCCAAGCACTACCCGACGATGAAGGGCGCCGCCGAGTTCTTTCTTGACTCGCTCGTCGAGCATCCGCAGTACAAATATCTGGTGACGTGCCCGAGCGTGTCGCCGGAAAACCGCTATGGCGAAGGCAACAAGGCCCTGTGCGCCGGCCCCGCGATGGACAATCAAATCCTCCGCGACCTGTTCGCCCAGACAATCGCCGCCGCGGAAGTCCTCGGCGTCGACGCCGAACTGCGCACGCAGCTCGCCGCCGCTCGAAAGCGGCTGCCGCCCGACAAGATCGGCGAAGCCGGGCAGTTGCAGGAGTGGCTCGACGACGTCGACATGCAGGCGCCCGACATTCACCACCGCCACGTCTCGCATCTCTACGGCCTCTACCCCAGCAGCCAAATCACGCTGCGCGACACGCCAAAGCTCGCCGCCGCAGTGCGCAAGAGCCTCGAAATCCGCGGCGACAACGCGACGGGCTGGGGCATCGGCTGGCGCATCAACCTGTGGGCGCGATTACAGGACGCCGAGCACACGTACGGGGTGTTGGAAGGGTTGATCAGCCCGCAGCGCACCTACCCGAACATGTTTGACGCACACCCGCCGTTCCAGATCGACGGCAACTTCGGCGGCACGGCGGGGATCGCCGAGATGCTGCTGCAAAGTCACGCCGGCGAGATCGAGCTGCTGCCCGCGCTGCCGAAGGCGTGGCCGACGGGCTCCGTGAAAGGCCTCCGCGCACGCGGCGGCTTCGAGGTCGACCTCGCCTGGCGCGACGGCAGGCTTCAATCGGCGACGTTTCGAAGCACGGCGGGCGAAAACTGCCGCGTGCGCTACGGTGATATGGTCTCCAATTTCTCGCTGCCGGCTGGGCAATCCCGGACGCTGGGTCCTGAGTTGTAGGCCCACGTCCGATTTTGCCTGGCGAATTGTTTACGGGACCACTGGGACGGACCATGATAAAAGGCGGGCCGCCTACTCGCCTTCTCGGAGCACACCTGCACCCCATGAAAGCACTTCTCTCACGCGGACTCCACGATGTCGACGACTTGCTGCGCGGCGACCGAACCCACCCGCAGATGCTGATCAATCGCGGACTCGACATTCACGCGCGGCGCCTCGCCGTCATCGTCGTCGTCCTATGCATGATCTACGGGCTGTGCATGGGGACGTATTCCCTGCTCAAGGACGTGCCGCCGGGCCTCAACGATCGCGATGGGCGATACCTGCAAGTTCTGGCGTCGACGCTCAAGACCCCCGCGCTGTTCTTCCTCACGCTCGTTGTGACGCTGCCATCGCTCTATGTGTTCAACGCGCTGGTCGGATCCCGGCTGCCGCTCGTCAACCTCGTAAAGCTGCTTGTGGCGTCGTTGGCGGTCAACGCCGCAGTGCTTGCGTCGCTCGGTCCCATCGTCGCATTCTTTTCGGTGAGCACCAATAGCCACGCATTCATCGTTCTACTAAACGTCGCAGCATTCGCCGTTGCCGGCGTGCTGGGCTTGACGTTCCTGCTGCAGACGCTGCACCGATTGAGCGTCGTGCAGCCACTCTTGGCGCCCCGCAAATCTGCCATCGAAACCGTTGCAGCAGGGAACGAAGCATCCTCCATCGAGGGGTCGCCTGATGTCGCGCCTAGTGCGTTAGACATGCCGAAGGGTCAAGTGCTGGCCGATCACACGCGCACGGTGTTTCGTTGTTGGGTCGTGCTGTTCGCGATGGTGGGCGCCCAAATGGGCTGGGTGCTGCGACCGTTCATTGGCCGGCCGGAACTGCCGTTTGAGTGGTTCCGCGAACGGCAGTCGAATTTCTTCGCCGCCGTGGTGCACGCACTTCGCGAGTTGCTGTTCGGCCCAGGGGGCGTCAATTGAGCGCGCTGCTCGCCACAGCCGATGGAGTCTTGCGGCGCGCCCCTTGGACGACTCGTACGACGGATCTTCGCATCGCCCTGCCCCGACTCGCGGGTTGCCTATTGGCGTTCGCACTCGCCTACGGCGCCGTCATGGGGACGTTTCGCGGGCTCACTGGCCAGGACCAATGGCTTCGCCAGATCGTCTACTCGTCCTTGAAAGTGCCACTGCTTTTGGGTGCGTCGTTCGCCCTCAGCCTACCCAGCTTTTTCGTCCTCAGCACGCTGTTCGGCTTGCGGAAGGACTTTGCCGAATCCGTGCGCGCCATCATCGCAGCACAAGCGGGCCTGGCCGTGGTGCTGGCGTCGTTCGCGCCGCTCACGTTGATGTGGTACGCCTCGTCGACGAACTACATCCTTGCCCTTTTGTTCAACGGCATGATGTTCGCCGCAGCAAGCCTGACCGCTCAACAGCTGCTCCGCGGCTACTACCGCCCCCTCATCCGCCGCAACGTGCGCCACCGGCGGATGCTTGCGTGCTGGGGCATCGTCTACGTGCTCGTGGCGATTCAGCTCGCGTGGCTGCTGCGGCCGTTCATCGGCTCGCCGAAGCGCCCCGTTGAGTTTTTGCGGCCCGAGGCGTGGGACAACGCTTACGTGATCGTGGGGCGAATGATTCTCAATGCGCTGGGTTTCTGACGTATGCCAGCCGACAATTCGGCGTCATTCGTCCTCGTTCCGCAGCTTCGCCAGCACGCTGTAGTCCTCCAGCGTCGTCGTGTCGCCGACTGTCTCCTTGCCGGAGGCGATTTCCTTGAGCAGCCGCCGCATGATCTTCCCGCTGCGCGTCTTGGGCAGCGCGTTCGTGAATCGCACGTCATCAGGTTGCGCGAGCGCCCCGATCTGCGTGCGAACGTGCTTCACCAGCTCCTTGCGAAGTTCCTCGCTCGGCTCCGCTCCGCGCAGCGTGACGAACACGGCCACTGCCTCGCCCTTGATCTCGTCGGGCCGTCCCACTGCAG
>JBIOVA010000050.1:0-5925 GCA_044867485.1 Lacipirellulaceae bacterium
CGCCCGCGAGCCGCGGCGTGGGCCGGACTCGATGTTCTGGCCCGATCAGGTGCTGAAGGACAGCGTCGCGGCGCTGGGCGTACTCGCGGTCGTGCTGGGACTGACGGTGTACTACGGCGGGGCCGAGCTTACCGCGCCGGCGGACCCGGCGAATCCGTATGACGCGGCGCGGCCCGAGTGGTACTTCCTGTTTCTGTTTCAGTTCCTCAAGTGGTTCCCCGGCGAGCTGGAGATGTGGGGGGCTTTTATCATTCCCGGCGCCATCGTGGCGGTGCTGTTCTTGATGCCGTGGATTGGGCGCTGGCGCGCGGGGCATGTGTTCAACGTGGCGCTGCTGTGCGTGCTGTTGGGCGGGGCGGCGCTGCTGACGGCGCAGGCGCTGAACGACGATTACTATGCGGCGTGGCATGAGAAGGGGGCGAATGCGTCGCCGGAAGTGGCGGCGAAGTTTGAGGCGTCGGAGCGATTTCTCGAAGCGAGGAGGCAAGCCCAGCGCGACGCGGAGCGGGTGATCGAGCTGGCGCGGATGCCGGAGCGGATTCCGCCGCTGGGGGCGTTGGCGATGTCGTACGACGACGCCTACTTGCAGGGGCCGAAGTTGTTCAAGCAGTACTGCGCGGGGTGTCACAATTTCGTCGATCCGGCGGACGAGAATTCGGAGCGTAACATCGTTAACGCGAAGCCGACGGCGCCGAACTTGTTCGGCGTGGGGACGAGTGCGTGGATGGCCGGCTGGCTCGACGAGGAACAGATCAAGTCGCCGCACCACTTTGGCTACGAGGGCTCGCCGTTCATGGAGGGCGACATGGTGACGTTCGTGACCGATATGGTCGCGGATGATGCGAGTGACGAGGACAAGGCGGCTGCGAAGGAGGCGGTGGCGAAGATTGTGGCGGCGCTGGTGGATGCGGCGGAGTTGCCGGGCGCTAAGCCGCAAGCGGCGGAGGAACAGGCTCGCATTGACGAGGGGTGGAAACTCGCCAAGGGTGGGTTGGCGGAGGTGATCGATGGGGGGATGAGCTGCAGCGACTGCCATTCGTTCGAGCCGGGCGAGGCGGCCGGGGCGCCGAATCTGCATGGGTACATGTCGCGCTCCTGGCTGCTTGGCTTCCTTCGCAATCCGGCGGCCGATTCCTTCTACGGCGAGCTGAACGACCGGATGCCGGCGTTTGCGGCGCATGACGATCCGCGGCTGAACCAGCTTGATGAAAAGTCGCTGGGGCTGATCGTCGACTGGCTCCGCGGGGACTGGCGGCGACCATAGATGGTCTAAAGTCATGTGACGGGTGCAGGGCCGTTTTCCCGGCACTTTCTCCATAGATGGTCAGAAGTCCGCATGGGCGATGCGGGCCAGGGGCCGCCTACCACTCCGCACGCAGAGTTTGCGGAATCGTTACAGTTTGCCGCGCTGGGCGGCCGATAGCAGTCGGGCGATCCGCGCGCTTGTCGGCGGATGACGATGCGCGGCGGGCGCGCTCCGCTGCGGCGGACCTTCGCGTCGCGGCTAACCAGTCACCGGATTCATTGCGTCTGCCCATGTGGTGCCGTCAGTGCCAGCAAGATGTGCCGGTGATTCGCTCACAGGGCGGCGAGGCGGCGTGCCCGCGTTGTCGGGGCGGGTTAGGACGCTTGCTCGACGACGGCGGGGTGGAGTTGCAGTCGCTTGATCGGCCGGCGGCGCCAGCCCGAAGCCATGTCCCGGAGATCGATCCGGCGGCGGCGGACTTGCAGCGGCTGGCGCGCAAGCTGCGGCCGGTTGCTTACACGAGTGTGAGCGTCGCACAGCCGCCGCCGATGACGGCCGCGTTTCAGGCGGCGCCGACGACGAGCCTGGCGCAGATTAAGCCCACGTATGCGACGAGCGATCCGGCGCCGGTGTTGTGGGGGCCGACTCTCGTGCTGCTCGCGGGGTTTGCCGCGCTGGTGGGGGCGATTGCCGCGGTGGCGGCGCATGCCGCGGGGCACGCGACGGTTGACGTGTGGCGGTGGGGTTTCGTGGCCGCGCTCGGCGGCGAGGGGCTGCTCGCCGGCGGGTTTGCTTGGATGACGGCGCGGTTGTGGCGGAACAATCGGCGGGTGAATCGGCGGCTGGAACTTGTCGAGCGGCAGCTTGCCGAGCAACGCGCTTCCTCGGAGCACTGGCGGGACGCCAGTGGCACACGGCTGTTCACGCGGCCGTTCAGCTCACGCGCTGCGTGATTTCTTCGACCACCGCGTCGACGCTCACGCGCCATTGTTCCAGCGTGTCGCGGTCGCGGATGGTGACCGTGTTGTCGGCGAGCGTCTGGCCGTCGACGGTGATGCAGTACGGCGTGCCCGCTTCGTCCTGGCGGCGGTAGCGGCGGCCCACGGCGCCCTTCTCGTCGTAGAACACGACGAACTTCTTCTTGAGGTCGCGGTAGATTTTTTGGGCGATCTCGGGCATGCCGTCCTTTTTCACGAGCGGGAAGACCGCGGCCTTGACCGGGGCGATCCGCGGGTGGAACCGCATGACGACGCGGGTTTGCATCTCGCCCTTGTCGTCGGGCGCCTGGTCCTCGTGGTACGCCTCGCACAGGAACGCGAGCGTCGCCCGGTCGGCGCCGGCCGAGGGCTCGATGACGTGAGGCGTGTAACGTTCGCCTGTCGCCTCGTCGCGGTAGGTGAGGTCGCGGCCGGAGCCCTTCCATTTGGGGCGTTTTCCGCCTTTGGCCGCCGGGTCGTCGATCATCTCGACTTCGAGGCAGCCCTCGGCGTTCTTGACGAGCTTGCCTTCCATGTGGCTGCGGAGGTCGAAGTCGCCGCGGTGGGCGATGCCCTCCAGCTCGCCGAACTCGCCGGCGGGCAGGAAGGGGAAGGCGTATTCGATGTCGGCGGTGCCGACGCTGTAGTGGCTGAGCTCGTCTTTATCGTGCTCGCGAAGACGCAAGCGTTGGCTGGCGAGTCCGAGCGAGGTGTACCAGCTCATGCGGCGGTCGCGCCAGTACTCGTACCAGCGGCGCGAGTCGTTCGGGTGGCAGAAGAACTCGATCTCCATCTGCTCGAACTCGCGGCTGCGGAAGGTGAAATTCCGCGGCGTGATCTCGTTGCGGAAGCTCTTGCCCTGCTGGGCGATGCCGAAGGGAACCTTGACCCGCGTGCTGTCGAGGACGTTCTTGAAGTTGACGAAGATGCCTTGGGCGGTTTCAGGGCGGAGGAAGGCGGCGTCTTCTTCGGTGCCCATCGCGCCGACGATGGTTTTGAACATGAGGTTGAATTCGCGGGGTGCAGTGAGGGTGCCCAACTTTTTAGCTTCGGGTCCCAGTACCCACTTCATGGATGGCGGCGCAAGGACAACACGAACCTCAGGGTCCTCTCCTTCCTCAACCGTCGCCGGGTCTTCGACGAATACTTTGTCGTCATATGGTGGGGCCTGTTCAATTCCCTTGGGAAGCGAAAGTATTTCCGACGCCCATTCGAGTTGTCCAACGTCTTTCGACCTCAGCCCGAAGTATTTCAAGGCGCTCTTAGAAATGTCATCCTCGACATCCTCAGCGACGGAGGTTACGAAGACAATCCGATTGTCTTTGGACACGGGTCCGGTGCGCCCAACCCACCGGCCCTTCACCTGGTCGTATCGGTAGCGTCGCCTGGTCTCGCGACAGTCGACCATCATGTCGCAGAATAGGTCGTAGTGCCCCGATACCTTCCAGACCTGGGGGTGCATGATGATCGTGCAGTCGAGGCCGGTCATCTCGTATTCGCTGGGGGCGCCGCTCTGGACGGCGAGCTCGTCGTGACCGGTGACCATGTCTTGCCACCACGCCGTTTTAATGTTGCGCTTGAGCTCGACGCCGAGCGGGCCGTAGTCCCAGAAGCCGTTGAGGCCGCCGTAGATTTCGCTCGACTGAAAGAGAAAGCCCCGCCGTTTGCAGAGCGAGACGAGTTTGTCCATGTCCATCGTGGCGGTCGCTTGCTTCAAGGGGGATTGCTCTCGCAGAGGCGCAGAGACGCAGAGGAGAATAGGAGGAACACTAATCTTCGCTAATTACCGCTAATCCGGATTAGTGGAGATTAGTGCAGATTAGCGTTCCCACATCTCGTCCCTATCCAACTCCGCGTCTCTGCGCCTCTGCGAGGGATCTTTTGGATTGAGCCGCGTATTTTATCTGGCCGGCGGGCAAGCGGCTATGCCGGGCGGAGTTCGCCCGTGGCGGGGTTGAGCTCGGGGACGACGGTGAGCGTGTCGAGGTGAGCGCATCGTTCAATATCCATCCAGCGACCGATATCGTGCAGATTCCGCCCCCCTTGAGTGCATTCAAGCACGAGCACAAAACTGCGCAGAAAGTCGGGCGGCCCAGCGGCTTTCCCGATGGTTTGCCAGAGCGCGACCGCGGACTTGGCGTCGCTGGTCAGGGACCACTCTGGGGAATGGTCGGCCATTCGTTCCACGATGGCGCCGGCGGCGAGGACGTCCTCGTTGGCGACCTCGCCGTCGGTGCCCGCGCACAACATGACGACGTTTTGAGAGGCGGCCGCGGCGCGAGCCACGGCGGATCGATTGGCGGCGGCTCCGACCAGCACGCGTCGCGCCCCGCGGGCGTGGTGGATCGCGCGGGCGCCGTTGGTCGTCGTGAACAGGATGCGGCGGCCGGCGACTCGCTCGGGCGTGTATTCCGCCGGCGAATTGCTGAGGTCGAAGCCGGGGATGAGTTTGCCATGGCGTTCGCCGCCGAGGAGCACGTGGTGACGGCCGAAGTGCTCAGCCGCGGCGAGGGTGGCGTCGATTTCGGCGAACGGCATGACGCACTCGGCGCCATTGGCCAAGGCCGTGCAGATCGTGGTCGATGCTCGCAGGAGATCGACGACGATCACCGTGGTATCGGCGAGCCGCTCCGGCGGGGCGTGCTGGGGCAGGAGAAACAAGTCGAGATTGGGCATGCGGTTAAGCGAAGCGGCGATCGAGCGGTTAGCGGTGGCGGGGGCGTCATTGTACTGCGATACTGGGGCGGCGGCACTCCGGGCGTATCAGCAAGCGGGCATTTAGCCGCGTCGCTTGCGACGCGCTTGGCGTTGTGGGGGCGTTTGGGAGCGCGTCGCGAGCGACGCGGCTAAATTGGGATGGGGCGATGGGCGTTGCGGTTGGGGAAGTGATGACGGTGGACAAGTCGGGGCCGCGCGTGCGCCGCATGTTTGGCGAGATCGCGGGGCGGTATGACTTTCTCAATCACCTGCTGTCGCTCAACGTTGATCGCTACTGGCGCTGGCGGACCGTGCGGCTTGTGCCGCCGCGCGTGGGGACGAAGATTCTCGACGTGTGCACGGGGACTGGCGACTTGGCGCTGGCGTATCACAAGGCGGCGGGCGGGAGCGTGGAGATTGTGGGGGCGGATTTCTGCCGAGAGATGCTTGCGATCGGCCGGCGGAAGGGTGTCGAGGCGAGCGCCAATGGGGAGCTTGCGTTCGTCGAGGCCGATGCGCAATCGTTGCCGCTGGCGAGCGACCAGTTCGACATTGTGTGCGTGGCGTTTGGGTTGCGAAACGTGGCGAACACAGACGCGGGGCTGGCGGAGATGGCCCGCGTGTGCGCTCCCGGCGGGCGGGTGGCGGTGCTGGAGTTTTCGTCGCCGCAGTGGCAGCCCTTCAAGGCGATTTACGGGTGGTATTTTCGGCATGTGTTGCCGCGGATCGGGCAATTCGTCGCGCGGAGCTGCGAAAGTGCTTACAGCTATCTGCCGGCGAGCGTCGGGGAGTTTCCGCAGGGCGAGGCGCTTGCCGAGCGGATGCGGGCCGCAGGGCTGGAAGACGTGTGGTTTCGCGGGCTTACGTTGGGCGTGGCCACCATTTATGTTGGGGTGAAACGCAGGACGATGCGCAGCGACGGGCGTTAGCCGCGACGCGGTAGCCGTTGACCCAGCCGACGTCGGCGACCACGGCGCTTCGCATCACGGGCGATTGTAGGTACCT
>JBIOVA010000051.1:0-10399 GCA_044867485.1 Lacipirellulaceae bacterium
AATAGCTGAGGCTTCCCCGGGTTCCGATCCGCCTTCCCCATTCCCCATTCCCCATTCCCCATTCCCCATTCCCCATTCCCCATTCCCCATTCCCCATTCCCCATTCGCCATTCGCCATTCCACATTCCCCATTCTTCCCACCATGGCCTCCTCTCCTCACGTCTTGTTTGCCGGCGGCGGGTCGCCGGGGCATTTGCATCCCGGGTTGGCGGTGGCCGAGCATTTGCGCCGCAAGTTGCCGGGCGCGGTGATTACGTTCGCCGGCAGCGGCGCGGCGCGCGAGCGGCACACCGTGCGGTTGGCCGGACATCACTACACGATGATCCCGGCGCACCCCATGCCGCGGAATCCCCTGCAGGCGGTGCGATTCGTCACCGACAACGTCGCCGGCTATTGCGCCGCGCGGTGGATGCTCCGCGAGCAGCGCGTGTCGCTGGTCGTTGGCCTGGGCGGATCGACGAGCGTGGCCGTGGTGCGAGCGGCGGTGGCGCGGGGCATTCCCATTGTGCTGCTGGAGCAGAACGCCATCCCGGGGCGGACGACGCGGTGGTTGTCGCGGGCGGCCGCGATGGTGTGCGCGGCGTTCGAAGAAGTGCGACCGCACCTGCACGTCCAGGCGCCGGTCACCGTGACCGGCAATCCCTCGCGGATCGAGTTCGAGGAGCTGTACTACCGCGTCCACGGCCGCAGCAGCGCCACAGGTGAGCGAGCCGGATCTCCAAGCGAGCGAGCCGGGGCGTCCCCGCCCCCGGCCGCGGCCGTACGACGCCAGCGGCGGTTAGTGATTATTGGCGGCGCGGGCGGCGCCCGGTCGCTCAACGAGAACATCCCGTCGGCGCTCAAGCGGCTCGGCGAGGCGCTCGACGGCTGGCAGATCGTTCACCAGACCGGCGACGGGCAGCACCAGGAGACCGAAGCTCGTTACGTCCAGCAGGGCGTGCGGGCGCTCACGGTGACGCACATCGACGAGATCGCCTCGGTGCTGTTCGCCAGCGACCTGGTCGTGTGCCGCGCCGGGGGAACCATGCTTGCGGAGCTGGCGCTGGCCGGAGTACCAGCGATTCTCGTGCCGTTTCCGCAAGCGACTGACGAGCACCAGTTGGCCAACGCCAAGGCGTACGCCGCCGCGGGCGCCTGCCGGTTGATCGACGAGACGCAGCAGACCGGGGCGCTCGACGCGGCGCTGGCGCGCGATCTGGGAGCGCTCGTGGGCGATCACAATCTTCGCGCCGACATCGCGGCGAAGATGCGCAAGCTGGCCCGACCGCAAGCCGCGGCGCAGGTGGCCAGCGCCATTGCCGATCAGCTCTGCGGCGGCGTCTCGTCGCTGATGGCGGCGTGATCCGCACTTCTGACATGGTGCGCGTGAGCGCTAGGGTGTTGCGCGACGTCGAGATTCTTCGCGGAAAAAGCCTGCCGAAATGCGTGCGCAGGCGAGTCAAGCTCTCGCGGAATCTCGCAGGGCTTGGTTAGAATGTGTGCGAGGCGGCGACGCGGCGGACACTTCTTGTTGCTGCCCTTGGGGGCGCGGCAAGCGCCGCGATCATGACGATCGCTTTGCACAATGGGGGGAATCCCGCGATGCCGCTGCGCACTTCATTACGATTGGCGACCTCGCCGAGACGCCCGAGCCCACGGGCATTCACCTTGGTCGAACTGTTGGTGGTGATTGCCATCATCGGCGTGTTGGTAGCGCTGCTGCTGCCCGCGGTCCAGGCGGCGCGCGAAGCCGCGCGACGGCAGCAATGCCAAAGCAACCTGCGGCAGTTGAGCATCGGCTTGCTCAACTACGAGTCTGCAAAACAGACGTTCCCCAGCGCGTTTGAATTTACCGTGGGACAGGATCCGGCGTTGCTCACGAATATGGGTCCGAATTGGGCTATTCTTATTCTGCCCTTCATTGAGCAGCAGGCGGTTTATAGTCGGATTAACTTTAGCAAGTTCATCTCGGACCCCGAGAACGCGGCCGTGCGCGAGTCGCCGCTGGACGTCTTTCGCTGCCCTTCGGATTCATATAACACAACGCGAATGCTGATTGTGTCGGGGACCAAATACTGGGCGCGCGGCAACTACGCGGCCAACGCCGGAAACGGGCCCTTGCTTTCCGGGCTTGGGTATAACAATCCCACGAGCATTGGCATCTTTGGTCCGACTTCACCCGGTTGGCTTGAGGGGCGAATCCGGGGCGTGATTGGACCGAACGTAGCGGCCACACTACGACAGCTCACCGACGGCACGTCCAACACAATTCTCTTAGGCGAGGTTCGAGCAGGATTGCAGCCTGAAGACCGACGCGGCACATGGGCGCTCGGGCAGGCCGGCGCCAGCGTGTTGTTCTGGTATGGTTCAGGCGGCGACGCCAACGGGCCCAACGTGTGCAATGACAATGCAGACGACGTCGCCGGCTGCAAACCCGCGGACCTCGCCCTCATGCGCCAAGAGTGCATGCCGTGCTACACAGGCGATGAGCGAAACAATCAGGCCACGACGCGCAGTATGCATCCTGGCGGAACCAATCTAGGGATGGCCGACGGCAGCGCACACTTTGTGAGCAATGAAGTCGATGTGACGGTCCCCACGGGCGCCAGCACAATCCGACTGGCCAACGGAACGCCGTGGGGATCCACTTGGGATCGGCTGATTGCCAGCGCCGACGATCAAGTGATACAGGACATGCCCTTTTGATTCCCGAGCCTGCTCGGTGAATAACATGCTGCGACGATCAGTACATCTGCTGACAAGCCTCGCGCTGATTGGCTGCGGCGCGAATCCGGATGTCCTGATCCCCGTCACGGGAAGCGTGAAATATGCGGACGGGTCGATTCCCACGGGCGAAAGCGCCGTCGTCTGGTTTGAACCCGTTGCCGGCGGCAAGCCTGCCAGCGGAAATCTTGACGCTGCGGGATCGTTCGAAGTGACGACGCTAGCGCCGGGTGACGGCGTCCGCGCGGGAACTTATAAGGTCGTACTCAAGATCTGGAAAAGCTACCGCGAACAATCGAGCGTGGTTCCAGAGCAATACGCCGATCCGTCAACCACGCCGCTGGAGGCGACGGTGGACGGCGATCACACGTTCTTTGACTTCACGGTAATGCCCTAAGAAGTCAACGCCAAACTGCCGCGAAGAACGCAAGTCAGCAAAACTAGGCAGCATGGCAAATCTGTGGCGCTTACGCCCTCTACGACGCCGGGGTGATTGCGGTGTCTCGCAAACCTCTGCGCTCTGCGACAAATCGATTGACAACTCAACTATCCACCATACTCTCGGTAGTTGAGTAGTCCGCTCTGGATCATCGGCGGATATTCGAGTCCGAAGCTCTTGGCCGAGAGCGTGATTGCGCGACGCTTGAATACCGCGGCTCGGCAAGGACTCCAGGTCGCGAACTTTCGTGTCAATTTGCGACATCAATGGTGAGAATCCTTTACGGAGGCGCTGAAAATGGATTCCATGAGATTTCGCCGAAGTGCTCGCCAAAATCGCCGCTGCCGCAAGTCTAAATGTAGCTCTCTCACTTTATTGCGCAGGCATCGTTTCGAGTTGTTGGAAGACCGGCGCGTACTGGATCTGGGCGCCCTAGGTGAATTCGTTCGTTTGGACCGCGGACCCGGCGGCGATCTGTTCACCAGAGCTAACGGGTCGGCGGAGGCAGGCGACATTGACGAGTACGACCCCGGCGCTCCTTTCGGCACTCCAACGCTAGCCGCCGACATCGTCGCCCGCACAGGCGGAGGTTCTTCCGCTCAAGTCAGTGATGCAATAGCAGCATCGGTTGCCCAGGCGCTTGCAGAAGCGTTGACTCCGATCGGCAGCGCGACGGCAATTCCGTTGATCAGTACGGCAGCTGCACATGTGCAATCGATCGGCGCAACTGGACCTAATGGACCTGGCTCAAGCTCTGCAGCTGGTGGCACACATTTTGAGTTGACGGCCGGGGCTGCGTACGTCTTTGACGACGCGGATGAAGGTACGGGGCAATTCTTCCATGGTAATTTGCTACTTGCCATCTACGGAAGTGGACAGGAGACCGGTGACGCGAGTTGGGATCAAATGCTATCCGCCAACGTTGAGGTGCTAATAAACTCAACGGTTGTTGCTTCCATTGACGCCGTGCCAACCGGGCGTGACGAGTGGACAGTAACAATTACTGAACCAGGAGTATCACCAATTGAGATAAACGCGGTAGGTGGAGCAAATCAATTCGTGACATTTACTATTCCATTTGGGGAAGGCGAGACTGTTGAATTCAGGGCCGGACACGCAATAGCCGAGTCGGATACCTTCGCTCAAAACTATGGCATTGCAAGCATCAACTATGCCTCAGTGGCAACTGCGTGGGGTTTTGTCACTGGGACAGTGGGCGGCTTGCCCGAGGCCGACACTAACGGCGATTGCATTGTCGATGGCTTGGACATGGAAGTGCTAACACAGAATTTTGGCTGGAGCTTGGAACAAGATCCGAGTGGCGCGCTTTCGCTTCCCGCAACGCAGTTCGATGGTGACTTGGATCATGACGGCGATGTCGATCAGGACGATTTCGAGATTTGGGTGGACAATGCGCCAGAAGGAATGTGGCTGGTTTCGACGAACACCGATGAGAGTAACGCCGACTATTCTTTCGGCGACCTAAGTCTTCGTGAAGTTTTGAACCTCGTGAACGACGGAGACACAATCTACATAGCGCCGTGGGTCGAACTGATTGACCTCGATGGCACTAACCTCATTGTGGCCGATGACGTTGAGATCGTTGGCGCCGGCCCTGACAAGCTAATGATCGACGCCCAAGGCGCAAGCAACATCATGGTCGTCATGCCCGGCGTCGAAGCGACGATCCGCGGCCTGACCATGACCGGCGGCGATTCCTTCGACGGCGGTGCCATCTTCAACTGGGGCGACCTGACCCTTGAGGATGTCGCCATCGTCGGCAACGTGGCCGAAAACCTGGGAGGCGGCATCGCCAGCCGCTCGCAGTCCACGTCGCTGGCATCGTTGACAATCCGCAACAGCTCGATCGACGGCAACAGCGGACGCTACGGCGCTGGCATTAACGTGGATGGGCCGGGCCACTCCCTCGTGATTGACAGTAGCACAGTCTCGAACAACGTGTTTACGAACACGCTTCTGGGCGGCGGCGGCGGAGGCCTGCGCCTTGCCAGCACGTCGGCTAGCACGGCCGATCTTCGCAACAGCACGGTTTCAGGAAACCGCAACACCGGTTATGGAGGCGTGAACGTCGTCACCACGGGAGTCGTCGTGACGATGGCGAACGTCACAATTGCCAATAATCAGGGCGACGCTGGGGGCGGCCTTCGCGTCGTCTCAGGCGGCGCGGCAACGCTTCACAACACCATCGTTGCCGAGAATAAGAACTTCGCCGGAACGAGCGACAGCGACGTGGCCGGGACCGTCGCCACCGCCAGCTCCTACAACTTGTTCGGTCGCGGCGGGTCCGGCGGCAAGACGGACAACGATGCCAATCACAATGTCGTGCTCACCGGCATTGAGACTGCCGGACTGGCGGCGCTGGCCAACTATGGCGGCCTGACCAAGACGCACGCACTGCTCGAAGGCAGTCAGGCGCTCGATCATGGCAGCGATACATTGACCGACGACGTGGATCAACGCGGCGTGGCGCGGCCCTATGATCTTCCCGCCTCGAATGGCGCTGGAGGCAGCTACGACATTGGCGCTTATGAGGCCGGTGACGCAACGCCGCTCATCGTCAGGATCGACGACGATCGCCTGAACGGTACGCTCAACGCGGACAACCTCAGCCTTCGGGAGGCGCTGGCGCTGGCCGCTACCTTGGCGGGCAAAGAAACGATCACCATTGACCCTGCGCTATACGAAAGCGGTCCCGCGACGATCACGCTGACGAATACCGGAGGCGACAGTATCGTTGATCCGCTCACGATCAATACGGATCTGACGCTTGCTGGTCCAGGCGCCGACAAACTGATTATCGACGCCTCCAGCGACGCCCGGGTCATCTATCACACCAGCGGCACGGCGACAATTGAAGGCGTCACTATTACGGGGGGCAACTCTGGAAACTACGGAGGCGGGATCCGCTCAGAAGGAGACCTGACCTTGCGCGCGTCGCGAGTCACGGGCAACTCGGGATATACTTTTGGCGGCGGCATTGCGAGCTTTGGACCGCTCTTGATCGTCGACAGCGAGATTTCTGACAACGCGCTGCAGTTTAGCGGCGGATCCGGTGCCGGCATCGCCGCGTTCCAGTTCGACGGCTCCGGTTCCGGCGATCTCACGATTCTCAACAGCACGATCTCGGGCAACGACGTCGGCGGAGCGTCAAGCAAGGGCGGCGGCATCGCCGTGTACATCCAGACAGCCGGAAACTACGAGACGACGATCGTCAACAGTACGATCTCCAACAACTCGGCCGGCATTGGCGGCGGTTTGCATTCGTCAAACGGCGGAACAGCCGCCGCATTCGTCGAATTGCACAATACGATTGTCGCTGGGAATTTTGACGTAAACCTCACCACGCCGGACGATATTGGCGGAAACAACGTACTTGGCGCGAGTTCCCATAATCTCATCGGATCCGGCGGCAGTGGCGGACTTGTCGATAACGACGACGGCAATCTTGTGCTCACTAGCATGGAGCCCGTAGGACTAACACCCCTCGACTTTTACGGCGGCACAACTCGAACCCACGCACTCTACTCTGATAGCTTGGCCATCGACGCGGGGGACAATTCCTTTGCGACATCTTATGACCTCGAGTTCGATCAACGAGGGTATGATCGGATTGTAGATTGGGACGGCGACACGAGTGAAGACATCGATATAGGTGCACTGGAATTAGCCTTGTTGGAACTATACTCGTAGCGCTCTGCAATCAATTCAACGTTGGCGTTCTTCGTGAATACTTACCCTTCGCCAGGCCCCATGGTGCCGCCGGTGAATTTCTCGTCGTCGGCCGCGTGGCCGGCGAGGACCTCGGCCTTGTAGCCGCCGCGGGACTTGAAGTACGCGATGAGGCCCAGGTAGCAGACGCACATGATCGTCGGCAGGACGGCGATCTTGGCCAGCGCGTGCTGCTTGGTCTCGCGCTGGATCGCTTCGATGCTTGTGCGATCCGCTTCCGACAGTGCGGCGATCTTTGTCGCGTCGAGCACCTCGCTCTTGAAGAAGACTCCGTCGGCCTCGTGCTTGAGGCCGGCGTATGCGTCGGGCATCTGCTGCTCGACGGCGGCGGCGAGCGTGCGGTCCTGGAGCGTGCCGATCGCCGGGCCACCGATCGTGCCAATGGCGATCATGCCGACGCCGGAGACGGCGTTGAGCAGCAGGGCCCCGCCGCGCGGGTATTGCTCGCTGACGACGCCAAGCGTGGTCGGCCAGAAAAACGTCTTGCCGACGCCGTAGAGCGTGGCGGCGGCGAACAACACGCCGAGGCCCGTGCCAGCGTTGCCGAGCCAGTAGAGCCCGACGGCGGCGATCGCCGAGCAGGCGGCCAACAGGCCCAGCGGCGAGATGCGGTGGACGATCGGTCCGGCGAAGAATCGCAACACGAACATGATCGCGGAGGTGTAGACGAGGAACCAGGTGCCCTTCACGGGGTCGGCGAGGGCCGAGCCCATGATGTCCTGAATCCAGCCGTCGGTGCCGAGTTCGGTCGTCGCCAACAGGAACATGACCAAGAGCAGGAACACAAACATCGGCCGGCCAAACGATCGCACGAAGACAAAAAACAACGCGGTGGGAACGAGTGCGCCATACAGGGCGTAAATGGGCGGAATGGGATCGACGCCGAACACGTCGAGCGCCTGGCTGACGCCCATGATGAGCAGGAACGACACGATGAACGCGCTGCCCCAACCGAACTCGCGAAGCATGGCATGGTAGCTGACGCCGGCTTCGACGCGTTCCTGCCGGGGGAAGCGCTGGCCCATCAGCAAGACGCCGTACAGCAGCACTGGCAGCAGCAAGACGCCCAACTGCCACTGCCAGAGCCTGCCGGGCAGCGCTTCAGGATTGTCCTTGAACATCGTCACCACCAGGATCGACAAGAGCCCGCCCAGGACGATGCCGCCGGGCCAACCGGCGTGCAGGATGTTGAGCCAGTGGGTCTTGTTCTCGCGGTGGATCGTGGCGACGACAGGGTTGATGACGGCTTCGACGGCGCCGTTGGAGAGCGAGAACAAGAACGACGCTGCGTAGAGCACCCGGAAATCGGGGGCGAAGATCATGCCCAGGATCGAAACGAGGTGCCCGAGAAACGCGAAGCCCATCGTCGTGCCGTAGCCGATGCGATCAACGACCAGGCTCAACAGAATGATCGAGATGGCGAACGGGTACAGGCCGACGCCAGCGAGGACGCCCTTTTGCTCCTCGGTGAGGTTGAACTGGACGCCCCATTCGTTGAGCACGGCGCCGCGCACGGCAAATCCGAAGGCCGTCGCCACCAACCCGATGAAGCAGCCGAGAAAGAGCCGCCGAGAGTGGTTGTTTTCCGCCATGCAATCCTCGGGAGAAGTCAGGAGCGAGCGAATGAGGGAGACAAGACCGCGGCGCCACGGAGGCGGCGGGCGTGGCGGCAGTATAACTTGGGCGCGACGCGCTTCCAAGCTGAAACAGCATGGACAATTGCGGCCGACACTGTCGACATGGGCTCATCACTCGACGCCCAGGTCTGCCGCTTCCGCCCAGTCGCGAGCGGCGCGGCGAATATGTAAGACCTGCACTTGGTCGACGACGATGGTGAACAGGGCGCGATAGGCGCCGCGCCGGCGTCCGAATATGAACTCGCGAATCTCAGCTTCGACGAGGTTGTTCTCCGGCGCCAATGGACAACGGGTCGGAAAGTTCGAGAGCGTCGCCAATTCGCGCTCAAACCGCGCAAGCCAGCGGGCGGCCGTTGCGGGAGCATGCTGCGCCGCCCACAGATATGCTCCCCTGAGATTCCGCCTTGCTTCGGCGGTGATGACCACTCGATAGGTCATTGGGGCGCGTCGATGCCGAGCTCGCGTCTCAGGTCGACGAATGCCTCGTGCAGCGGTTGGAGGCGTCCTGCCGCCGCGTCGGCGAGACCGGCTTGAATGCCTGCAACCGTTTCTTCGCGATCTGCTTTGAGCAGCCGGAGCCCCTCCGCCACGACCTGTTGCTCCGAATCAAAGCAACCCAATTTGAGCTGTTGATCGACAAAGAGTTGCAGGTCCGCGGGGATTTCAAGGCTCATGATGGGCTCCTTCAGCGTCGGGGCGCACCTAATTCTATCCTGAAGCCTCCGCTTCTCAAAACAGTTTAATAACCGTCCGCCTGCGCTTTGCCGCGGAAGGTCCAGTAGACGATCACCGTGTAAGTCGCCACCAGCGGCATGCCGATGAAGGCGATGATGCCCATGATCCACAGAGTTTTGCTGCTGGACGCGGCGTTGCGGATGGTGAGGCTCACGACGCCGTCCTGTCCGGCGTTGCTCGCGGTGACGAGGTTCGGGTAAAGAGCCACGCCCACCAGCACGACCTGGCAGGCGATCATCGTGCAGGAGGACAGGAACGCCTGGCCCATGTGCTTGTTGAACGCGGCCCGCGGGATGTTGGCAATCGCCAGCACATTAAGCACCACGACGCCGGCGGCCCAGGGGGCGTGCTCGAAGTTCGGCTTGGCGCCGGGAATGAACATGAGCGTCGCCATCGTGGTGAAGATCCACAACACGAGGTACAAGCCCCAGGCGTGCCAGATCCAGCGTTCGAACAGCCGCTGGAGCCGGCCTTCGGTCTTGAGGTGCAGGTAGAGGGCCCCGTGGACGGCGAACATGGCCACCGTCATGGCGCCCACCAGCAGCGGATAGGGCTTCACCAGGTCGAGAAACGTGCCGATGTACTCGCCGCGCTCGTTGAGCGGGATGCCGCTCAAGCCATTTCCCACCGCCACGCCGAACAGTAGCGTGGCGACAAGGCTGGAGGCGAAAAAGGCAAAGTCCCACATGCGGCGCCAAACGGGCGATTGCACTTTGCCGCGGAACTCCAGGCTCACCGCGCGGAAGATGAGGCAGAACAGCAACAGCATGAACGCCGTGTAGAACGCCTCGAAGATCGTGGCGTAGGCCTCGGGGAACGCGGCGAACAGGGCGCCGCCGAAGGTCACGAGCCACACTTCGTTGCCGTCCCAGATGGGGCCGATCGAGCTAATGGCGATGCGGCGTTCCTCGTCCGTGCGGGCGAGCGGATGAAGGATGCCCACGCCAAGGTCGAAGCCGTCCAGCACGGCATACCCGGCGAGCAAGGCGCCCAGCAGCAGGAACCACAGAAAGTTGAGATCCATCGGGATTAGCCACGAAGACACAAAGGCACGAAGGGGAGAGTGAACATTCCAACCATTTTCATTCTTCGTCTGTTTTTGCGCCTTTGCGCCTTTGCGTGAGTCGTTCCGGAT
>JBIOVA010000052.1:0-2496 GCA_044867485.1 Lacipirellulaceae bacterium
ACGTTGTCCGCGATCACTGCGGCGTTGCGGGGATCGTCCTCGGGAATCCCCACCTCCACCTTGCCGACCAGGTCCGCCCCGACGTCGGCTGCCTTCGTGTAGATGCCGCCGCCGACGCGGGCGAACAGCGCCTGCGTCGAGGCGCCCATGCCGAACGTGATCATCGTGGTGGTGATCTGCACGAGCTTGTCGATGGCGTCGGTCCCGGCCGGAACGAGCGTCATGCCCCACATTTCCCAGCCGTTGGCCATGTGGTCGGCCGTGTAGACGAACTGATCGAGAATCCAATACCACAGGCAGATGTCGAGCAGCCCGAAGCCGACGACGACCAGCCCCATCACCGCGCCGCTGCGGAAGGCGACCTGCAGGCCGCGATTGAGGCTCTCGCTGCACCCTTGCGCGGTGCGGGACGACGCGTTGGTTGCCGTCTTCATGCCAATGAATCCGCACAGGCCGGAGAAGAACCCGCCCGTCAGGAAGGCAATCGGCACGAACGGATTCTGAATGCCGTACTTGGCGAGCACGGTGAGGATGATCACTAGCACGATGAAGACGAGCGTCACGACTTTGTACTGCCGCTTGAGATACGCCATGGCGCCTTCGCGGACATGCTGGGCGATCTCCTTCATCACGGCCGTGCCTTCGTTGGCCGCCATCATCTTGCCGTAGAAGTACACGGCGAACCCCAGCGCCAGGATCGACGCGATTGGCGCGACGTACCACATCACGGGACGAAAGTTCGTAATCGCTTCCGTCGCCGTCGCCGCGTCCGCCGCCTGAGCCAACAGTAACCAGCCGCCCATCAGATTCGTTTGCATAGACCGGCGCCTTCTTATCCTTTCGGGTGTCGGATCGGCAGTCCCGCGATCAGCCGTTGGGACGCCGCTCGACCGGCGGGGCGAGTGCTCCGCCGACCGTGAAAAAACGTAGCTTACGGCGGCCGCCCGAAGGGGCGGAAGGGTCGCCATGAGGCTGCCAATTTAAGCGAAAGTCCCCGGGCTGCCTACCGCACTTCAGACCCCGAAAGGGCCCATTGAGCCCCCGGTCACTGACCGGGGGCCCATCGCCGAGATTACGTGGAACGGAGATCCTCCGGCACGTCGGCCAGAGCGGCGTCGGGGAGCACGTAGGCGCTGCCGATGAACTCGGGGTCGTGGTTGATGAGGTCCGGAAAGCGCACCCCGCCGAGCGCCTCGACGGCGAAGATTTCCTGCACCGCGTCCTCGAACCGCACGAAGGCGACAGGACGGCCCGTTTCGAGGTGCACGACCCACACGCCGCAGGTTCGCTCCGCGAGCCGCTCAACCAGCGGGATGCCGCTGAACACGGCGCTCTCCCGCACCTGCGACAAGCCCACCAACGCGAGCGGGCCCAGGAACGACAGCCCGCGCGTAAACCCGGGGAGCTGCACGATGGGCTCGTACTTGCCGGTGGCGAGGTCGACCGTGCCGAGGCTGCCGTCGCCGCTCTCCAGCAGCCACAGCCGGCCGGCGTACCACCGCGGCGAGTGCGGCATCGACAGCCCGCGGGCGACGCAATCGCCCGAGTCGACGTCGATCAGCACGCCGCCGTTGCGCTTATTTTCGCGCCAACCACCGGGCTCGTTGGTCTCGCCCAACGCGGTCACATAGCGGACGCGGCCGTCGCGGGTCGCGAGGCCGTTGAGGTGGCAGCAGTCGCCGGGCAGCAGCTTGTCGATGAACGGCGGCCGCCAGCGCGGTTCGAAGCTATTCATGTCGCTGCGCGTCGCCAGGCAGGAGAAGGCGGTGTTGACGAACCACAGCTCGTCGTCGACCCACGCCATCTCGTGAATCTGCACGTCGCCGGTGGTGTGGCTGCGGCGCGGGAGGAAGCAGGCGTCGTGGTGCGCGCCACCTCGGCTCCCCTCCCCTTGATGGGGAGGGGTGTTGCGCTGCGAACTGGGCTCGTCACTTGTACCCGCTTCGCCCCCCTCCCCGATCGCTGCGCGAAGGCTACCGCCCTGCGCTCGGGCGACTTCGGGTCGCCCGTGCTCGGTTGGTCCCATCCCCACGGAGTGGGAGGGAGCCGGAGGAATCTCACCTACGTTTTCATCTAGCGCCTTGGCATCAAGCCGCGGGCCCACCGCGGGGATGTTGTGAAACTCCTGAATGTCGATCGCCGTGCCGACGGCCAGCCGGCCGCGGTTGAACGCGAGGCCCATCGGCTTGCCGAAGTTGCGGAAGTGTGTGTTGAGCACGCCGCCGTCGTTTCGCAGGATCACCAGCTTGCCGGCCTGGTAGGTGGTGACCAGCACGCTCGCCGGCGCCTCGGCGAGGATTTGCGGGAAGTTGCTGGTGTGGACGCTCCGCAACGGCGGCGGCTCAGGGGCATCCGAAGCGGGCGGCGGTGGCGCGGCGTCGGCCATGCGGCCCATCATACTGGTCATACTGGCGTCCGGCGACGCGAAACCAGATACTGACTTTCCGGTTCCATTCGAGGACGTGTGCCACTGGCGTGTCGCCAGTGCAGAACCGC
>JBIOVA010000053.1:0-8430 GCA_044867485.1 Lacipirellulaceae bacterium
GCCATAGCGAGCGGCCCGGTTGCGTGTCGCAGGAAGGGGTCAGGAGACAGGAGTCAGGAGTCAAGAAGCGGACAGTTTTCGTGACTCCCGACTCCTGCCCCCTGACTCCTAAGCCCCCATGACCGCCAAGCGCGACTATTACGAAGTGTTGGGCGTCGAGCGCACCGCGTCGGGCGGCGAGATTGCCGCGGCGTATCGGAAGCTCGCCGTGAAGTTCCACCCGGATAAGAATCCGGGCGACGAGGAGTGCCTTGCGCGCTTCAAGGAGTGCAGCGAGGCGTTCGAGGTCCTCAACGACGGCGACAAGCGCTCGCGGTACGACCGGTTCGGCCACGCGGGCGTGAACGGCGGCGCCGGGGCGCACTTTACCGACGTCGAAGACATTTTCACGGCGTTCGGCGACATCTTCGGCGACTTGTTCGGCGGGAGCCGGGGGCGCAACCGGCGCGTGCGGCGAGGTCGCGACGTGCGGTGCGAGGTGACGCTCACGCTCAAGGAAGCCGCCGAGGGCTGCCGCAAGACGGTGCATTTTCAGCGGCACGAGCTTTGCACGAAATGCTCCGGTTCGGGCGCCGAACCGGGAAGCAAGCGCGAGGCGTGCTCGTACTGCGGCGGCCGCGGGCAGGTGATCCAGCAGGCCGGCATCGTGCGGATGCAGACGACGTGCCCCTCCTGCCACGGCGAGGGCTCGAGCGTGGCGACGCCGTGCCGGAGTTGCCGCGGGGCTGGGCATTTGCTCAAGAAGGTGCAGGCCGACGTCGACGTGCCGGCAGGCGTCGACAACGGGATGCAGATTCGCATGAGCGGACAGGGGGAGCCGAGCCCCAACGGCGGACCGCCGGGCGACTGCTACTGCGTCGTGGCGGTGCTGTCGCATCCGCTGTTCGAGCGCGAGGGGCAGCACCTCGTGGTGCGGATACCGATCACCTATTCACAGGCGGCGCTGGGGGCGACGATCGAGACGCCCACGCTCGCGGGTCGCAGCGAGGTCAAGGTGCCGCCGGGGACGCAGTCGGGCGACGTGTTCCGGCTGCGCGGGCAGGGATTGCCGGATCCGCGCGTCGCAGGGCGCGGCGATTTGCTCGTGCAGGTGACCATCGAGGTGCCGAAGAAGATGACGCCGGAGGAACAGGCGCTCTTGCGGCAGTTGGCGGAGCTGGAGCACAAAAACGTGGCGCCGGCGCGGAAGAGTTTTTTCGAGAAGCTGAAGACCTATTTCACGCAGGACGCGGAAGCGTGATCGCGGGAAGCGGTTAGGTTTGGTTTGTCACGCCGAGGTCTGCCGAGGCGTCCGGCCGCAAGCGCGCCAGCCGGACCCCTCGGCCGACCTCGGGGTGACCGTGGCGCGCTGACGGAGAAATTGACGATATGGCGGGACGACGTGAACACGAGTCGCTGGATCAGCCGTCGCGCGACGGCGGCGAGGATCACCCGACCGCGGCGCAGCTCGACGGGGCGACGGCCGACGGCGCACCGACCCCGGCCGAGAGCGGCGGCGACGCCGATCTGGCGGCGGAGCGGGACCGCAATTTGCGGCTGCGGGCCGAACTGGAAAATGTCCGCAACCGAGCGGGCCGGGAACTGGCGGACGAGCGGCGGTACGCGTCGCTGGCGATGGCGCGGGACCTGTTGGGCGTGCTCGACAACGTGGATCGGGCGATCGACGCGGCGGAGAAGAATCACGACGCGGGGTCGCTGCTGGAGGGGTTCAAGCTCGTGCGGCAGCAGATTGTGGGCGTGCTGCAGCAGCACAACTGCGTGGAGATTCCGGCGGCAGGCGCGGAGTTTGATCCGCAGTTTCATGCGGCGATTTTGCAGCAACCCTCGGCGAACGTGCCCCCCGGGCATGTGACGATGGTAACCCAAGCCGGGTATCAGATGCACGATCGCGTGGTGCGCCCGGCGCAAGTGATTGTGTCGAGCGGGCCCGCGGGTCAGTCGTGATGCAGCGCTCCGCTCCGGCGGACCTGCGCGTCGCGGCTAACGACGCTTGTTCGGAACCCTGAATCCTGAATCCTTGCTTATGCCGACCTACGACTACGAGTGCGACGCCTGCGGACACGAGTTCGAGTTGTTTCAGGGCATCAACGACCCTGTGCAGCGCAAGTGCCCGGAGTGCGGCAAGCTGAAGCTGCGGCGGTTGTTTGGCACGGGCGCGGCCGTGGTGTTCAAGGGCTCTGGCTTCTATCAGACGGACTACCGGAGCGACTCCTACAAGAAGGCCGCAGAGAAGGATAAGAAATCGAGCGACGGCGGCGGCGAGAAGTCGTCGGGCGACGGCGCCTCCAAGGACGGCGCCGCCAAAGACAGTGGCGCGAAAAAGGACGGCGAGGCGAAGAAATCGGCGGACCCGAAGAAGAAGGGCAAGAGGCCCAAGGGCGATTGAACTTGTCATGCGGTGCCCAATTTGTGAGCGCGAGTTCGACCCGGCCGGCCCAACGGCGGCCAAGCCATTTTGCAGCGATCGGTGCCGGTTGATCGACCTGGGACGGTGGTTGGGCGAGGGGTATTCGCTGCCGGCGGAGCGCCCGGGCGGCGGCGACGACGAGGCGGAATCGCCGTCCTCGGGGCCTGAAACTGACTAACGACCAGCGGACGGGCTGTTTATAATCGAGGCGCACGCGGGCATTTTTCGGCCGCGTGGGTCCACTTTTCTCGCACCTCTCCGCACCATCCCCCTCCGTACCATGTCAACATCGCCGGGCGTTGTGACCGCCGTTCGTTGGAACGAGATCTGTCCCTGGTTGCTCCTCGTGCGGGCCGCCCGGGTGGCGCTGTTCGCACGCGTGATCGCATTGGCGACGGCGGGCGTGCTCGTGACGCAGTGGGGCTGGACGGCGATCGAGGGAGCGCTGTTACCCGCGGAAGGCGTCGAGGCGCTCGCCAGACTGACGGACCATCCGTGGCCGCCGATCGATCGTTCGGCGAGTGCTGCGATGATCTCGCCGCCGTTCGGCGCCGTGAACGTCCAGCCGTGGTCGGGGCCGCTGTTGCGCGGCTGGGCGTGGGCGGTTCAGCCGCTGGCGCGGCTCGCGAGCGCGGATGGCTGGCAGGCTGGGGTCGCGTTCGTGCTAGCTGGGGCGTGGGGAATGGCTGTGTGGGCGCTGGTCGGCGGCGCGATCGCGCGAATCGCGGCCCTGTACCTCGCCCGCGGCGAGCTGATCGGCCCGGTGGCCGCACTCCGCTCGGCGGCGACGGCGTGGGTGTCGACGATCGCGGCGCCGTCGTTCTGCGTCGGCGTCGTCGCCATCTTCGCGGTGCTCTTGGCGCTGGTCGGGCTCGTCAGTCGGCTGGGCCTGTTTGCATTTCTCGCGGGGCTCGCATGGCCGATCCCGCTGCTGATTGGCGCGGCGATTGCCGTGTTTGCGCTCGGGCTGCTGGTGGGCTGGCCGCTCATGTGGTCGACCATCGCCGCGGAGCGAACCGATGCGTTCGACGGCGTGAGTCGCGGCTACGCATTCTCGTTCCAGCGACCATTGCATCTCGTGTTCTTTGTGCTCGTGGCGACGGCGTTGGGACTGTTGGCCCAGGCCGCGGTCAGCGTGGTCGTGGACGGGTCGATCGCGGCGATGAGATGGGGCGTCGGCCTCGGCGCCAACGAGGCGTACGCCAACGCGCTCTTCGACGGCGCCGCGCTGCCCGACGAACGCAAGCTCGGCATGCTCGAGGCGGCGGGCGGCAACGCAATGCAATTTTGGATCGCGGGCGCCCAATCGCTCGCCCGATCGTTCCCGATGGCGTATCTGTTCCCGGCCGCGATGGGCATTTATTTGCTGCTGCGGCAGTTAATCGACTCCACGGAACTGGGCGAAGTCGCGCTCGACGAGCCCGAGCCGGAGAAGGGGTTGCCGCCGCTGGGAACGGATTTCGCGACCGGCGTCCCGACGATGCCGCCGCCGCCGGTCGATGGCACGGCGACGACGACGGTCACTGCGACCGCGACGGTCACGGAAATGCGCGGCGGGTCGACGTGAGCGCTAGCCGACGAGGCGGGCCAGTGCGGCGTCGAGCCGGCGTTCGAATTCTCCACGGGTGACGACTTCGTCGCACCCCGCGGCTGCTGCGGCGGCTAGCGACGCCTCGTGAACATGCGGGCCGAAGGCCAGCACGGGGATGTGGGTCGTGCTTATGCTGCGCAGCTCCGCCATCAGGGCGCCAACGTCGAGCTGCGGCGAGCGGAGATCGACGACCAATAGGCGAACGGCGTCATCGCTGCAGGCTGCCAATGCCGCGGACGCGTTGGGAACGATCGACAGCTCGGCGCCGTGCCGTGCCGCGGCCCCTTGGGCCGCGGAGATGAGCATCAGATCAGAACTAAAAAGCAGGAACTTCATGTCGATCCGTTCCCCTCCCCAGTATGATGCAAATGCGATCGCAGAATTTCACCGCAGAGGACGCAGGGATCGCAGAGCCAATTCAAAACCTTGTCCACAGATGACGCCGATGGACGCAGATTAAAACAATTCACATCCCATCTGCGAATATCTGTGCCATCTGCGGACAAATCCCCTTGTCTCGCTCTGCGATCTCAGCGTCCTCTGCGGTGAGACCTTTTTCCGCGAGCACTTGCAAAATCCTATCCCCACAAGGGGGAGGGGGCCGGAGAGAGCACTTCAAATCGCCCCTGGCCCGCGGTTGCCGTCGCTGATTTGGATGGCTTGTTCCATGGGAACGACGAAGATCTTGCCGTCGCCGATGTTCCCTTCGACCCCCGTGCGGCCGACCTGCAGGAGGCAGTCGACCGTTTTGTCGACGAAGTCGTCGTTCACGGCAATTTCGAGAGCGATCTTGCGGAGCAGGCTCGTTTTGTACTCGGCGCCGCGGTAGGTTTCGTCCTGGCCGCGCTGGCGGGCGAAACCCATCGCGTCGCCGACGGTGAGCCGCGACACGCCGATCCGCCGCAGCGCCTCCTGGACGGCCTTGAGCTTGGCCGGCTGGATGATGGCGATGATCATTTTCATGGCGGTTCGTCGTCGCGCCCGGCGTGGTCAGGATTAGGATTTAAGCATACCTGCCCGGCTGAGGGCGGCAAAGACGGCGTCGCCTTATCGAAAGTCGCCCATGGACGCGATGCGAGAGATCCTGGCCCAGTGGATCGTCGACCCCGACGCGGCGACGGCCCAGCCGATGGACGAGGCGGGCAGCTTCAGCGGAGCGCGGTTGTGGCGAGTGGAGTTTCGGGGCCGTCCGTTTGTGCTTCGGCTGTGGCCGCGCGAGATACCCGCGGGGCGAATCGCCAGCATCCATGCCTTTCAGCACTGTCTGGCAAAGTGCGGGATGCCGGTACCAGCGCCGATCGGCGCGCTGGCCGCCGGACAGACGGTGGTTCACGCCGACGGCGGATTGTGGGAGCTGGCGCCGTGGATGCCGGGGGTGGCGGACTACTGGCACGATCCGCGGCCGACGAAACTCGCGGCGGCGCTACGCACGCTGGCCCAGGTGCATCTCGCGGTTGCGGGAGTTCCTGTGCCAGATGTGCGACTGATGCCGCCGGTGGGCGTGGCGCCGGGGTTGAGTCGACGCGAGGACCGGTTGCACTCGCTTTTGCTAGTGGAGTTCAAGGAGCTGACGCACGCGGTTGGGCGGGCGCCGCTCCCCGTCGAGCGACAACTCATCGACGAATCGCTGCGGTTGATCGAGCGTGCACTGCCAGCGGAGATCAAAAAGTCGCTCGGTTGGCGCGACCGGCAGCTTCCGCTTCAATGGTGCTTGCGGGACGTGTGGCACGATCACGTATTGTTTACGGGCGAGCGCGTGACGGGGTTGATTGACTTCGGCGCCGTGGCGTTCGACTCGCCGGCGGGGGACGTGGCGCGGCTGTTGGGGAGCCTGGTCGGCGACGATCGGGACGGCTGGCGCATTGGGCTGGACGCGTATGAAGCGGTGCGGCCGATGAGCGACGCCGAGCGGGCCGCGGTTGACTTCTTTGACACTAGCGGAACGGTGCTGTCGGCGGGGCATTGGATCGTTTGGCTGTGGCCGAAGCCGGGGGTCAAATCGCCGGCGGTGAAGAATCGGGCGGCCGCGCTGGCGCGGTTGCAGCGGTTGGTTCTGCGATTGCGCGCGCTCGTCGAGCGCCAAGGGTGAATGGGCCGCGTGGCTCCGCAGCGCTCCGCTGCAGAGGACCTTCGCGTCGCGGCTAACTCGCGAGGGGATGGCGTCGACCTGTTAGCCGCGACGCGGTAGCGGAGCGCGTCGCGGCGGTTGTTGCTGCGATCCGCCCGAACCCGCACGTAACTCCATCCGTACCAGGGGCATCCAAGCTCACGGGAAGCCGCACGGAGGGGCTGACCTACCGCCGTTGACCCCACTTTTCGCCGGAACGTAGAATTGAGCGGCCCGAGTCGCGCGCCCAGGATGGCTTCCGCGACGGCCCCTCGTTGCATGGGACGATCCACGGAATGGCTCCAAATCCAACGCGCTGGCGGCGCAGGTTTTGCGCGGCGACGATCTTCCTGCTCGCCTCTGCGCAGGCAGCGGTTGCGCAGCTTCCCGACTTCCCTAAATTCGGCACGTTTCGCGGGCCGAACCTGGGAGCTGCCGAGAATGTGACGCTCGAGGCCCAGTTCACGCCAGTGGAAGGTGAGCGGCCGGCGCTGCTGTTCGTCACCGCCAAGATCGCGCCGGGCTACCACGTCAACGCGATGGACCAGGGCTCCGCGCCCGACGGTGGCGGCGGGCCGCTGCCGACGACGATTACGTTGGCGGAAAGCGACTCCGTGAAGCTCGCTGGCGAATTCCGGCCGCTGGAAGCGCCGAAGTCCCGCGTCGATTCCGGGCCGACGGCCGCGTGGCCGGGGTTGGAGCTTCGCGAGCATGAAGACCAGGTCACATGGGTGGCTCCAATAGAATTGAGCCCGGGCGCCGATGGCTTGCCCACGACGATTGAAGGCGTGATTTCGGGCCAGGTCTGCAACGACCGGTTGTGCATCCCGCTCGATCTGCCGTTCGCCGCGAAGGCGGGGCCTGGAGTGCCGCTGCCGGATTGGTTGTTCAGCGGCGGCGAGCTCTCGGCCGCCGCAGCGCCGGGCGCCCCTGGCGAAGTCGTCATTGGCGAGACCGCCGTGAGGGCCGGCAGCTCGTTGTGGACCGTTGCGTTCTACGGCATTCTCGGCGGGCTGATTCTCAACCTCATGCCGTGCGTCCTGCCGGTGATCGGACTCAAGATCCTCTCGTTCGCCAAGCAAGGCGGCGAGAGCCGGCGCCATGTACTGGGGCTCAACCTGGCGTACTCGGCCGGGCTCCTGTCGGTGTTCATGGTGCTGGCCACACTGGCGGCGCTCGTGCAACTAGGGCTCAGCAGCGAGAGCTATGGCTGGGGCGAGTTGTACACGCTCACGTGGTTCAAGGTGGCGATGACCGCGCTGGTGTTCTCGATGGCCCTGGCGTTCTTGGGCGTGTGGGAGATTCCGATCCCGGGCTTCGCGGCCTCCAGCACGGCGACCGAGCTTACCCGCCAGGAAGGTCCAGTGGGCGCCTTCTGTATGGGCGTGTTCACGACGCTGTTGGCGACGCCGTGCAGTGGGCCGTTTTTGGGGCCGGTGTTTGGGTTCACGATCAGCCAGCCGCCCGCGGTCACGTACCTGGTGTTCGCTTCCGTGGGCGTGGGGATGGCGCTGCCGTATCTGGTGATCGGCGCGTTTCCAGAGCTCGTGAGCCGGCTCCCAAAGCCGGGCGCGTGGATGGACACGCTCAAGCAGCTTCTGGGCTTCGTGCTGCTTGCGACGGTGGTGTACCTGTTCTCGACGATCAGCCCCGAGTACTTCCTGCCCACGCTCGCGCTGTTGTTCTCCCTCTGGTTTGGCTGCTGGATCATCGGCCGCGCGCCGGCGTGGGCCGAACTGGCCTACAAGCGCACAGAGTGGATCAAGGGCGTCGCGGCTGCGGCGATCCTGGGCGGGGGGTCGTTCTTGATGCTGTCGCCGAGTCAGGCGGTACTGCCGTGGCAGCCGTATTCGCCCGCCGCGCTGGCCGAGGCTCGCGCCCAGGGCAAGACGGTGCTCGTCGACTTCACCGCGAATTGGTGCCTCACCTGCAAGACGAACCTCAAGGTGGCGATCAACCGCGAGGAAGTCCGCGAGCTGGTCGAGCGGAACGGCGTCGTGCCGCTGCTGGCGGATTGGACCGACAAGAACGACACGATCAAGCAAGCCCTCGCCGAGCTCAATAGCCTGAGTATCCCCTTGATGGCCATCTACCCGGCCGACCCCGCAGCAGAGGTGATTGTGCTGCCGGATTTGGTCACCAAGGGCGAGGTGATCGAAGCGCTGAAGGCGGCGGGGCCGTCGATTGATGTGGGCGCGAACGCGCGGCAGACGAAGACGGCGTTGCGCGAGGCGTTGACGGCGAGCGAAAGGTAGTCGCGCGGCGCACGCGCTCCGCTACCGCGTCGCGGGTTAGCCGCGACGCGAAGGTCCGCCGCAGCGGAGC
>JBIOVA010000054.1:0-20966 GCA_044867485.1 Lacipirellulaceae bacterium
GCGCCTTCGCCGAAGTCGAAGGCGCGGTCGACCATCACAACCCGCAGGCGATATTGCGAAAGTGAGTAGGCCAGGGCGCAGCCAACGACGCCCGCGCCGATGATCGCCACGTCGTACGGGCGATCCGGCGGGAATCGAGCGGGCGACAGTTTGTAGTTCGCGTCGCACCCAGGCCCCGGCCAGTTGTACCAGACGTTGCCAGGCCGGGTTGCGGACGACGTGCTCATCAAGGCTCACGGCCGGGAGGGCGTCGAAAGAGCCCTGCTTCGCCCATGGCGACGACGGCGGAGCAGACGTCCTTCCATTTCAGGAATGCGGTCGCGTAATCATCGCACATCGTAGCCCGGGGCTCAAAGACCGCGACTTTGGCCTGCGGCGGCGGGAGCTGCTCGTTGGAACGCCATAACCCGCACCCCAGGCCGGCGAGATAGCCGACTCCCAACGCGGTGAACTCTCGCACGCTGCTGCGGCGCAACGGAAGGCCGAGGACGTCGGCTTAGATTTGCATCAGGGGATCACACCGCGTTGGCCTGCTTGCCAATTGTTGATCCACATGGTAGGAGGCGTCTCAATCGGCCTTCGGGCCCAGGAGACTCAGGACGCCGACCATGCTGCGGGAGCTGATGCGCCACGGGACCGTCGAGACCACGATGCGGTACTACGTGGGGGTCGACGCCGAGGCGACGGCGGATGACGTGTGGAAGACCGCCGAAGGTGTCACTTGAGATATCAAACTGGCCAAGGCGGGACTCGAACCCGCACGGGGGTTGCCCCCCACTGGATTTTAAGTCCAGAGCGTCTGCCGATTCCGCCACTTGGCCCAGGGCAAGGCGCGAGTTGCGACGCGCGAGTTGGGGAGCTCCCGATAACTCGCGCCTCGCGCCTCGCGCCTTGGTTCATACTGCTGTTGGTTTCTCGGGGGCCGGTTGGCCGCCCGCTAATATGATGCGGTTGACGGCGTTCAGGTAGGCTCGGGCGCCGGCTTCGACGGTGTCGGTCGAGACGCCGCGGCCGCGGTGGATCTGGCCGTTGTGCTCCAGCTCGACCAGCGTTTCGCCCTGGGCGTCTTTGCCGCGCGTGGCCGCCTGGACGCGGTAGTCGCGAAGCACCGCGTGCACGTCGGTGACTTCTTCGATCGCGCGGAACAGGGCGTCAAGCGGGCCGTCGCCCTCGGCGACCGTCGCGGAGCGCTGGTCGCCGCCGCGGGCGAGCGTCACCACGCCGCGCGGCGGTTGGCCGGACGCGGCTTCCACTTTGTAGCCCACAAGCTGCCACTGGTCGGCGATCGACGTGTTGCGCTCCTCGATCAACGCGGCAATATCGCCGTCGTAGATCTCCTTCTTCTTGTCGGCCAACTTCTTGAACTCCACGAACACGGCGTCGAGCTGCTCGTGGGTGAGGTGGTAGCCGAGCGCCTTGGCGCGATCCGCCAAGGCCGCCCGGCCGCTGTGCTTGCCGAGGACGAGGTCGGTCTTGCTGAAACCGACGTCCTCGGGCCGCATGATCTCGTAGGTGCTGGGCTCTTTGAGCATGCCGTCCTGGTGGATGCCGGCTTCGTGGGCGAAGGCGTTGCGGCCGACGATCGCCTTGTTCCGTTGGACGAGCATGCCGGTGATGCTGGACACGAGCCGGCTGACCGGCACCAGCCGCGGCGTGTTGATCCGCGTGTCGGCCTGATAATAGTCGTGCCGCGTGCGAAGGGCCATCACCACCTCCTCGAGCGAACAGTTGCCGGCCCGCTCGCCGAGGCCGTTGATCGTGCACTCGATCTGCCCGGCGCCGTTTTCGATCGCGGACAGGCTATTGGCCACCGCGAGCCCCAGGTCGTTGTGACAGTGGACGCTGATCACCGCCTTGTCGATATTCGGCACGCGGTCGACGAGCGTCTTAATGACGCGCCCATAGTGGAGCGGCGTGGCGTAGCCGACGGTGTCAGGAATGTTCACCGTCGTGGCGCCGGCCTCGATGGCCGCTTCGACGACCTGGCAAAGGAAGTCGATCTCCGTGCGGGCGGCGTCCTCGGGAGAGAACTCGACGTTGTCCGTGAATTGGCGGGCTCGCTTCACCCCCGCTACGGCCCGGGCCAGGATTTCCTCCTTATCCATGCGGAGCTTGAATTCCCGGTGAATGGCGCTGGTGGCGAGGAAGACGTGGATGCGGGCGTCCGGGGCATTTTTTAACGCCTCGCCGGCGCGGTCGATGTCCTTGTCGTTACAGCGCGCCAGGCCGCAGATGGTGGCGCCGCCGACCGTGGCGGCGATCTTGCGGACCGACTCAAAGTCGCCCGGCGACGCGACGGGAAAGCCAGCTTCGATCACGTCGACGCCGAGATCGACCAGCGCGTGGGCGACCTCGAGCTTTTCCTCGTGGTTCATGCTGCAGCCCGGCGATTGCTCGCCGTCGCGAAGCGTCGTGTCGAAAATAACGATGCGGCGTGAAGTAGACATGGTATTGGCGGAGTGAGTAGGTGAGTAAGCGATTAAGCGCTTGAGTAGCCCCGACCAAGCTTGGTCGGGGCGGGCATTGCAATTCAGCTAAGATGGCGTTGTTTCGACCCGAAGTGATTTGCCGCGAATCAACAAAAAAACCCTGGAGCCTTGGGAGGCTCCAGGGTTGGTGCGTTTGCGGTCGGTCTGCAGACGAACCCTAAGCCTCGCTCCGGGGGAGCCCCAGTAGTAACAGGCTTAGGAGGGTCAAGGTCTGCATGGGTCGGTGTCCAGTGACTGGTTCTGTTCTAGCTGACGTGGAAGGCACGGTCAAGGTTCGCAGGGCAGGCCGGATTCTTCGGCGGACCTCAGAATGACAAATTCCGGGCCGTTTGGCGATTCATTGGGCGACGAAGAACCGAGCATCCGTGCCGCCGGGGCCAATCTTGAACTGGACGCGGCGGGCGCAGCGGGGGCAGTGGCCCACGTAGGCAGTGTGTGGGCGGTTGGCGTACACGCGGGAGTACACGTCGCAGCAGGCGAAATGGATGCCCAGGAACCGCGATGACTCGTCGTTGCGGTCGGGAACCAACGCCGGGGGCGGCGGGGCGGGGGTCGATAGGTCGAGTTGGTAGCCGGTCATGGGAGGAAGGAGTCGGGGGCAGCAAACAGGAGTCAGGCCATGCCCACGGAAATTGGGCCGCACAAGGATAGGTCGTGCCGACGGGGAGGGGAACGCCAGCCGGGGGCGTCAAGGCGTTAAAACCCGACCGCTAGCAGGGGCTTTGCCGGCTTGCCGCGCTCACGTCCTTTTCCTACGATCCGCCGCCCTTGTTTCTTGTCCTCATGCGCGTCGGCTGACTGATGCTGCTCGACTTCGAAATTGCGAACTGCACGCGGCGCTGCGCGGCCAGCGGTCGGCCGATTGCGCCGGGCGAGGAGTATTGGTCGACGCTGGCGATGGATGGCGGCGCTGCCGTGCGGCGGGACTACGCACTCGACGCGTGGACCGGGCCGCCCGAGGGGATCGTCGCATGGTGGCGGGCGAAGCTGGGCGACGGCGGCAGCCGCGAGAAGCTCGCGCCGCAGGATGTGCTGCTCAACCTCTTCGCCGCGCTGGCGGACGAGCCGGCCGAGGCGGAGTTTCGCTACGTGCTGGGACTGCTGTTGTTACGGCGGCGGTTGGTCAAGCTTGACCATACGCGGACGGACACGGCCTGCGAGGTGCTGGTGCTCGACTGCCCGCGTCGCGACGAACAGTTCGAGCTCTGCGTGGCGACGCCCGACGCCGAGCGGGCGGCGGAACTAGAGCGGCGGCTGGTGGAGCTTGTGTACGGCGGGGCGTAAGGAGCCGGACAAATGCGGAATGCGGAATGCGGAATGCGGAATCGGGAGCGCGACGCCGTGCGATGGCTTGTGGGATGTGCGCTTGCCGTGGCCCTGGCGTGCTCCGCGTCATGCGCCCGGTCGCTGCGGAACCCGTTCAGCTCGATGGGGCCGCCTTCGCCAGATTTGCTGGCCACGGGGTCGTCACTGCAGCAGCTCACGGCGGCGGTCAATTGGAACGCGCAAAAGGTGCAGAGCTACCAGACGCACAACGCGTCGATCTCCATCCCTGGGTCGATGGGCATTCCGACGCTCAAAGGCAACATCGCCGCGACGCGGCCAGGCCGCGTGCGATTGGTGGCGTCGACGGCGATTTCCGGTTCGGAAGTCGATCTGGGATCGAACGAGGAGTTGTTCTGGTTCTGGGTGAAGCGGAACGAGCCGCCGGCGGTGTACTTCGCCCGGCATTCGCAGGCCGCGGGCAGCGCGGCGCAGCAGCTCATGCCGATCGAGCCGCAGTGGCTGCTGGACGCGCTGGGCATGGCCGAGTTCAAGGCGACCGACCAGCACAAAGGGCCGATTCCCGGGCGGGTCGAGGACACGGTGGAGATCACCTCAATCATCGCCTCGTCGAATGGCCCGCTCACGAAGCGGACGGTTCTGCACGCAACGAAGGCGTTGGTCCTGGAGCAGCATTTGTACGACGGCGGCGGCAAGTTGCTGGCCAGTTCGGTGGCGCGGTCGCACCGCTATTATCCGGAGTCGGGCGTGTCATTGCCGCAAGAGATCGAGATTCGCATTCCGCCGGCAGAGCTGGCGATGACGGTCGACGTGGGGACCGTCGAACTGAATCGCTTGGCGGACAACGCGGCGATGTGGGCGTTGCCGTCGATTCCGGGGGCGCCGCCGGTGGACTTGGGCGCCGCGTCGCCGAGCATGCCAGGGGGCGGAGCGCCGACGCTGGGCGCGCAGATCAACGACGCGAACTGGGCCGAGCCGGGCCAGGCCATGGCGACGCCGAACATGTTGGGGTCGATTCCTGCCGGGCCAACGCCGCTGGCCGCGGCGCCGTTGGCCGTGACTTCGACGGCGTCGGGCGGTGCGGTTCCTCAGTTCGTGCCGCCGGGAGGCGTTGCCGCGCGGACTGGCGAATCCTCGGCGTCGACAGCATTGCCGGGGACGCAGCGACTGCCGACTTACGGCGTCGGTTCGCCGTCGCTGTTTACGCGCTAGATTGCTCCCTCTCCCAGAGGGAGAGGGTCTTGCACTCATCGCGTCGACCAAATCCCCCGCCCCGCGCGTTGGGCTTCGAGTTGGGCGCGGCGGAGGCGGTCCTTTTTGGCCTGGCTGTAGTCGTAGCCGAGCTTGGCGCGGGCGAGTCCCGCGCGGACGAGCTCCTCGTTGAGCAGCCGGCCATCGTGCCAGACAAAGCGCAGCCAGCGGTCGTAGTGATCCGTGGACTCGCCGTCGATTTCCAGTCGCACGCGGCCGCTGGCGTCGCGGATAAACTGCTGCGTGAAGGTCGTGGCTTCGGGACCCCACGGCTCGACCGGATGATCCTCGAGCACCGTTTCGGGCGTGTCGATGCCTTGTAGACGCACGCGCGGATGGCCGCGGAGCAGCAGCGTGTCGCCGTCGACGACGCGCTCCACTTCGTAGACGCCGCCCGACGCGGCGCCCGGCAACGGCGGGGCTTGATCGGGAAACCAGCCCTGCCAGCGCGCCAAGAGCAGCACGAGCAGGATCGCGATTGCGATCGCTTGCGAGCGATAAGAACGCCTGTAGCGGCGCATGCGGCGCTAGTTCTGGCTAAACCCCAGTTCCTGCATGGCCGGACGGCCCAGCGGGTTTTTCACGTAGCGCGCGCGGCACTCGCTGCATAGGTCGTAGCGGACCTGATGGTACACGTCGTCGCCGATTTCGGCGTCCTCGGCGTCGTCGAGCCGTTCGAGAATGTCCTGAATCTCCTGCAGGTGGTCGCGTTCATCCTCGGCTTCGTCGTCCACGGTCTCGAGCGCGGCATACACTTCGACGCGCACCACATAGCGCAGGTCGCGTTCCGGATTGATCGTTCGCTTGCAGCAGTCGCAGGTGTAATGGATCATCGTCACCGCCCCTAGGTGAATCGTTCGTCAAGCGCCGCTCCATGCCGCGCTTCCCCCACGCGTTTCATCCTAGCGACAGCGGCGCGCGGCTCGCAAGACAAAAGCCGCGCACTTTGCATGGTGCGCTAGCTGTCGAGTTACTTGAGGTTTGGCGGCGCCAAGTGTAGCGATTTGCAACGCTTTCGTGTACGCATGGAAGTTGCGCAACGGCGACTAAGGCAAATGGCATGCCCGTCAGGTCGCCGCGGTCGGCATGATTCAACTTCGCCATAGCTCAACGGGTGATGTGCGTGCCGGCGGCGCGCGACACGGCTTGTCTCGGATCGGCGAAGGATGAAGAATCGGCGCACGCGGCCGTGGCGCCGCGGCCGGGCGTCGCTCCAAAATCTCAGCGTTCCAAGCCCTTTTCCGTGCTGGCTTTGCAGCGCAGGCCGGTTTAGAATGCAGATGGCGACGCCGGATTGTGACAGTCTCCACCGCGAGCGCGAACCGCACTTGTCGGAGGGGAGGTCCCTGTCGGCGTCGCCGTCGAGTCTCCGGTTACGCGTCGTTGCCGCGCGCGAATCCTGGCGGCGCTGCGTGAACTTCCCGCGTGCTGTATGTCTGTGCTTAGGGTCTAGGCACGGGCTGCGGCGCACGAGTGCGTTCGATCCCATGCGGTCGAACGGCGGGAGAGCGCTCGGCATGCCGACATCCTATCTTCCCACGGCGTCGCCCCAAAGGAGGCGCCGCAGGCGGAGAACCCCCCGGAGATATCCCCGCATGTCGATGGCCGAAGCCAGCGGACTGAACGCCAGCGTCCTAGTGCTCAATCGCCACTACATGGCGGTGCACGTGATTAACGTGCGCCGGGCGTTCGGGCTGCTGATTAACCAGTTGGCCGAGGTCATCCACATCGAGGACGGCCAGTACGCCAACTACGACTTCGACTCGTGGCGCGAGGTGAGCGAGGCGCACTCCGCGTTCGAGCGTTCGCCGCACGAGGACTGGGTCCGCAGCGTGCGGTTCGAGATTCGCGTGCCCCGTGTGGTGCGGCTGCTGTACTACGACCGCCTGCCCAAGCAGCGGGTGCGACTCAACCGGCGGAACATCTTCGCTCGCGACGCCAACCAGTGCCAGTATTGCGGCAAGCGATTCGTCACGAGCGAACTCAGCCTGGATCACATCGTGCCCACGTGCCGCGGCGGCGATACGAGTTGGGAGAACCTCGTGTGCGCGTGCGTGAAGTGCAACGTCCGCAAGGGCGGTCGCACGCCCGTCGAGGCGGGCATGAAGCTGATTCGCAAGCCGGTGAGACCGCGCAGCAGCCCGATCCTGACGATCAAACTGGGCAACCCGAAGTACGCGAGCTGGAAGACATTCTTGGATAACGCGTACTGGTCAGTGGATTTGAAGTAGGGCGCGTGCGCGGCATGCGCAGCGCCCATGGCTCACTGCTCAGCCAACGGCGGTTTCTTTTCGGTGATTACCGGACACTGCGGCGCCATTTCGGCGTTCAGCGCGATGAAGTCCTTCCACTCTTCCGGCACGTTGTCTTCGTGGAAGATCGCTTCGACGGGGCACTCCGGGACGCAGGCTTCGCAGTCGATGCATTCGTCCGGATGGATGTACAGAATCTGCTCGCCCTCGTAGAAGCACTCCACCGGGCAAACCACCACACAATCGGTGTATTTGCAAGCGAAGCACGGTTCGCACACAACGTGGGTCATTGGTGATCATTCTCCTTGGCGGACGCGGCACGCGGATAGCGGCCACAAATGACGTTGGGAAATGGCGGCCGCCGCCCACCGCAGGCGCCGCCTCAAGGGGATCATACAAGCCGCGGCGCACCGCCGACAAGTGGTTGGGAGCGTAGGACTTATCGGACGCCTCACGGGCCGATCGTCGGGGCAAATCTTAGAAATGGACTTCAGAGGTGTCAACCCGACGACACCTTGCCAAGCCGCAGGAAAACGGGCTCGAATTGAACAGCGAGGCGTTGGCCTCGCCGCACGTCGCCTTGCTCCGAGCGAGTCGGCTATTTAGAATCGATCGAGCGGCGAAGAGTTGGCCCGATGGGCGGGCGCCGACGCGGTTGGCGCCCAGTTTGCATGCTTTCGAGCCTTGTCCGCGCGGGCCGGCGGCGGCGATGGGGCGCTCACACCACTCCCAGGCGACTCCCAGTGGCTCTTTCCGACATCGACCGCAACCTCCTGGAACGCTGCCTGGCGCGGAAGCCTCGCGCCTGGGAGGACTTCGTCGATCGGTTCACCGGCTTGATCATTCACGTGGTCAATCACACGGCCCGGTGCCGGTCGATCATGCTCTCGGCCGCAGACCGCGAGGATCTGACGAGCGACGTGCTGTTGGCGATCGTCCGCGACGATTTCGCCGTGCTCCGGCATTTCCGCGGCAAGAGCAGCTTGGCCACGTACCTGACCGTGATCGCCCGCCGGGTGGTCGTGCGGCGGATGGTCGACAGCCGCTCCGCGACGCCGCTAAGCGCCGCAGCCGATCAGGCGGCGACTGATCCGGAGGCTGAGCAGCGGTTTACCGATCGCGAAGAAGTCGAGCTGCTTCTGGAGCATTTGGACGACTCCGAAGCCGCGGTGGTGCGGATGTATCACTTGGAGGGCAAGACCTACCAGGAGATCGGCCGTTCGACCGGCATGCCGACCAACAGCGTGGGGCCGCTCTTGAGCCGGGCCCGCGTGAAGATGCGCGACGCCGGCGCGCGGCAGTCGCACGCGTAAATCCGGCGTGCGACGTGATTGCCGCGATTGCGTCGCTGGTTCGGCCATCAATATCCGGGCCCGCGGAGATCGATCGTGCCGCTGGGCCACTGACCGTGCGCGGGGTAGCGCATGGTCTCCTGATGCCAGAAGGGATTGGTCTTGGGCCCTTCAGCGAGCGAGTTGATGATCGGGTTGTCGACGGCGACGGCCCCGAGCTTCTCGTAGAACGGCCGGACCTGTTCGCTGGTCTGGAACAGCGAGAAGGCAAATTCCCCGCGATCGACCGCTGCAAACGCCGCGCGAGTGACCGCTTCGCCAAGGCCCTCGCCCCGCGAGCCGGGATCGGCGCACACTCGGGCTAACGCGGCAATCGTCATCTCCCCGTCGGCGGTACGGATCGTCCGGCCGAACACCAGAGCGTGGGCCAGGAGACGCCTCTCCTTGAGCACGACGTACGAGCGCGGCGTCTGGGCGTCCGGACCGCAGTATTCTCGCCCCAACGCCAAGGATTGCGCGGCGATATCCTCGACGGTCACGTTCGGCTTAGGCCAAACGAGGCAAATCAATTCCCCGATCGCCTGCGCCTGGGCAGGCGTCAGCGTTCGGGCGTCCCAGGTTTCAATGACGGGGGGCATAGTTGTGAGTGGCATCAGTGTCGCGCTCCGGCGGGCTGAATGCAAGTTTACATCGTTATTTGCAGGGGCGAATGCCCGGGCCCTCTCTGCGGCTCGCCCTGGGGGCCGATTTCCTGCTATGCTTTGAATGTTTGCCGCTCGTCCACGCCGCCGATTGCGCCATGGCCACGTTTGCCGTCATCCTCCCCGCCGCCGGCAAGAGCAGCCGATTTCGGGACCCTAACTACAAGAAGCCGTTCGCCCCGCTGGGCGGGCGGGCGGTGTGGCTGCATTCCGCCGAGCGATTCCTCAATCGGCCCGACGTGAAGCAAGTGATCGTGGTCATCGACGCCGAGGACCGCGAGGAGTTCGGTCGCCGATTCGGCGCCAACATTGCGATCATGGGCGTCGAGGTGTGCATCGGCGGCGCCGAGCGGGCCGACTCCGTGCAGAACGCGCTGGCCAAGGTGCGGGACGACGCGGAATTTGTCGCCATCCACGACGCCGCCCGGCCCTGCGTGGCCGAGAAATGGATCGACGCGGTGTTCGCAGCGGCGGAGAAGAGCGGCGCCGCAATCCTGGCCGCGCCCGTGTCGTCGACGCTCAAGCGGGCCGACGGCAAAGCGCCGCCGGGGATCGCCGAAACCGTCGACCGCACGCGGCTGTGGGAAGCGCAAACGCCCCAAGTATTCCGCCGCGAGCTGCTCAACAAAGCTTACGCGGCGCGCGGCGCCGGCGCGCCCACCGATGACGCCCAGCTCGTCGAAAAGCTCGGCGCGGCGATCACGCTGGTGGAGAGTTCGCCGATGAACGTCAAAATCACCACGAAAGACGACCTCCGCCTGGCCGAGCAAATTCTTAAAGTGCTTCCCAAGCCGAAGCCGGAAGGGTTCACGCACCCCTTCGCCGGCGACGACATGTGGCGGTAACTTGCCGGTATGGGACCGCACCGGGCCAATGAGTCTCATGACGACGCCGCTTACAGAACTTGTGCAGCCGGTGTGCCGTGTGGCCAACGACGGCGAGGCGCGCCTGGCGCTGGTCGACGGCTCGACCTCGGGCCGCGGCGTCGTCAGCCTGCACGGCACGCTCGACGGCCCGCACTGCATGCACGCCCGGACGCTGCCGACGGTGTTTCGCCTGCATCCGCGTCGCGACCCCGGCGGCGCCTCGGCGGAGTTGCTGATCACAGACCCCTGTTACTGGACTCCGGCGCTGCCGTTTTTGTACATCCTGGTAGTCGAGGTGGAGCGGCCCGACGGCTCGCTGTCGACGGTCAGCCAGACGGTCGGATTGCGGCGGTGGCACGCTGATGGCGCCAACCTGCGGCTGGAGCGGAAGCGGATCGTTCTCCGTGGGGCCGCGGTGTCCGCGACAGGCGAGACCACGCTCGACGAGGCACGTCTGAGAGAAGCGGCGCTCGTCGTTCGCAATCCCAAGGAGAACTTCTGCAAGGAGGCCAGTCGACAGGGCGTCGCGCTGGTGGCTGACTTCCGGGGACGGGATCGCGACGTGGCGGCGACGCTGCGGCGATGTGCGTGGGAGCCGGCGGTGATGTTGGCGCTGGTGGACGACGCCGCGGCGACGTTCGACGCCGTGCCGTCGCAACTCTTGGGCCGCGTGGTGCGCGCCGGCGAAGACGCGGTCAGCGGCGATCGGCCGTGGGCCAGCGTGCTAGCCGTGGAACTTGACGCGGACGAACGTCCGCTGGCCTGGCTCGCCGCGTGTGGAAAGCCGGTGATCGCAATACGGCGCAGCGCCGGGCCTTCGCAAATTGGCACGGCCCGCGATGCGTGCGACCGCCTGCAAGCGGAGTTGGCGCCGGAATTCAATCTCGCGGGCTATTTCGTCGCCTCGACGCAAGATGCCTGACAACCCCGATTCGCTGGATCGCTACCGCCGCCAGGTGCGGTTTGCGCCGCTGGGCGAGGAAGGCCAGCGGCGTCTCGTTTCGGCCCGAGCGCTCGTCTGTGGATGCGGCGCCCTAGGGAGCGTTGCGGCCGACTTGCTGGTGCGCGCAGGCGTCGGCTTGGTGCGGATTGTCGATCGCGACTTTCTCGAAGCCGACAACCTCCACCGGCAAGTGCTGTTCGACGAAGCCGACGTCGCCGACGAGCTGCCGAAGGCCGTGGCCGCGGCGCGACGATTGGCCAAGATCAACTCCGCAGTGACGGTCGACCCGGTCGTGGCCGACGTGACCGCGGCGAACATCCGAGCGCTGGCCGACGACGTGGAGCTCATCATCGACGGGACGGACAACTTCGAGACGCGCTACCTGGTGAACGATTACGCCGTCGCCTCCGGCAAGCCGTGGGTGTTCGGCGGCTGCGTGGGCGCCGAGGGACAAGTGCTCGCGATCCTGCCGGGCGAAACGCCGTGCCTGGCATGCCTCATGCCCGAGCCGCCGCCCGCCGAGACGCAGCCCACGTGCGAGACCGCGGGCGTGATCGGCCCCATCGTCAGCGTGATCGCCGCCTTGCAGACGGCTGAGGCGCTGAAGATTCTAAGCGGCAACCGCGACGCCGTGAATCGCCGGTTGACCCTGGTCGATCTGTGGCGGAACGAGTTGCGATCGATCGGCGTCGGGCGAATCCGCGGAGAAACCGGATGCAGGGCCTGCGGCGAGCGCGATTTCCCGTGGCTCGACGGCCGCCGCGGCGTCGCGGCCATTTCGCTGTGCGGCCGCTACGCCGTGCAACTGGCCGCGGCAGGCTCCGGCGGCGTGTCGCTTGCCGAGCTGGCGGCCAAGCTGCGCACCGTGGGGCGCGTCACCGCCAACGACTTCCTGCTCAGGCTGGAGGTCGACAAGTACCGCGTGACGGTGTTCGCTGATGGCCGAACGATCGTCGGCGGCACGGCCGATCCCGCCGAGGCCCGCGTCGTGCATGCACGGTACGTGGGGGGATGAAGCGCTGCTGGCGCCGACAAACCGCACGCCGATTTCCCATCTTCACGCCCGTTTCATTGGCTCGCGGAATGCGTTGAGAATCGCGGCTCCAAAGTCCGATTCCCCTCTTCAGGGTTCGGCCCTCCCGACGCCGGGCCCGCTTCTGCTCTCGACCCAGATTCTTTGCCGCATTTGAGTCTGCATGGCCACCGTTGAATACTCGCCCGTCGCGGCGAGCGCCGCCGTCGTTGCCTCCGCTTCTTCCGCGTCGCCAGGGCCCAGCTCGCGCAAGCTGGTCGGCCGTATCGGCCCCTGGCAACTCGTGCGGCTGCTGAGCGAGAGCGACCTGTCGCGCGTTTACATCGCTCGGCCGGCCGAGGCGACGCCCGAAGCCGCCGCGGCCTACGTGGTTAAAGTGCTCCGCAAGGAGTGGTGGCGCGACCCGCACGCGATCGAGATGCAGCGCCGCGCCGCCTGGGTGGGCCGCAAGACAACGCATCCAAACCTGCTGCCGGTGTTGTCCGCCGGCGTCGAGCAGCCGCCGTTTTACCTCGTGAGCCCCAAGCTCGAAGGCCGCTCGTTGGCAGAGGTTCTGGACCAGCAGCGGCGGCTGCCGCTGGCGATCACGCTGTGGATCGCCCGTCAGGTGGCCGAGGCGCTCGACGCGCTCCACGCGACCACGCGGATGATTCACGCGGACGTAAAGCCGGCCAACATCGTCGTGGCGTCGGACGGCCACGCCACCCTGATCGACCTGGGGTTCGTGCATTCGCCCGCGGAGAGCCGCCACTGGTCGAGCCGGCCGGTGTACGGAACGCTCAACTACATGGCGCCTGAGGCGCTCACGTCGCGATTGGCGGCCTCCCCGCAGAGCGACGTGTATAGCCTGGGCGTGACATTGTACGAAATGCTCGCGGGCGGCCTGCCGTTCGTGGGCCGCGACGCCGAGCAACTCATCCGCCAGCATCGCGAGGCGACGCCGGAGTGCCTGCGAGTGCGCCGGCCCGAGACGCCCAAACCTGTCGCGTCGCTCGTGCACCGGATGCTGGCGAAGGACCCGCTGCGGCGGCCCGAAAACGCGGCGGCCGTGGCCGACGAGTTGGTGCGGCTCGAGATCGAGTGCTTCGCGGCGCGGTGATGAGGATGCAGAAACAATCCGACATTGAGCCCCCGGTCAGTGACCGGGGGCAATGCGAGCAGTCCGCCCCGCCTCACGGCACATCCACCGGCAGCGGCTCGACGCCGTCGAGGAAGCTCGACAGGGCCCGCGAACGGTACGGGCTCTGCAACTTACGAACGGCCTTCGATTCGATTTGCCGCACGCGTTCGCGAGTGACCGAGAAAATCTTGCCGACCTCTTCCAGCGTGTAGGTGTACCCGTCGGCCAGACCGTATCGCAGCCGGAGGATTTCGCGTTCGCGGTAGGTGAGCTCGGTCATCACCTCTTCGAGCCGCTCCTTGAGAGCCGCGATGTTCGTGTCGTACAGCGGGTCTTCGTCGCGGTCCTCCTGCAGGAACTCGCCGAAGTAGTTGTCCTCGTGGTCGCCCACCGGCTGGTCGAGCGACAGCGGCTGCCGCGTCATCTTGTGGACACAGCGGGCGTCTTCCAGCGACAGGCTCGCCAACTCGGCGATCTCTTCCGGGTTGGGCTCGCGGCCGTGCATCTGCACGAACTCGGTCGTCACCGAGCGAATCTTACTCATCGTGTCGATCATGTGCACGGGCAGCCGGATCGTGCGGCTCTGGTCGGCGATGGCCCGCGTGATCGCCTGGCGAATCCACCACGTGGCGTAGGTCGAGAACTTGAACCCCCGGGCGTGCTCGAACTTGTCGACCGCCCGCATGAGGCCCGTGTTGCCCTCCTGGATGAGGTCGAGGAAGCTCATGCCGCGATTGCGGTAGCGCTTGGCGATCGACACGACCAGCCGCAGATTGGCGGCGGACAGATCGCGTTTGGCGGCGTCGTAGGCGCCTTTTCGGTGGAGCGTGCGATTGACCAACCGCCGCAACGTGGCCGGGGTCTCGAGCGTGATTCGCATGAGATACCGCAACTCGGCCAGCAGTTCCTGCTCGTTGCCGCGGCGGGCCATGCCGCTGCCGTCCGACAACTGCTGCTTGATCGACACCATTCGCTCGGCGATTTCGTGCAACTGGCCCATGATCGGCGTGAGCCGTTGGATGCGGAGATTGAGCTCCTCGACAAGCCGCACGATCTTGTTGCGGCGCACGATGAGCCGACGCCACGCGGCCCGCTTCTCGGCCGGCGGAGCGCTGCGGCTGACGACGATGCGGAAATCGGTCTGGTTGAGCGACAACAGATGTCGGGCAGTGGTCAGATTCGGACCAATGCGCTTGTGGATGCGCTTCTTCTCGGAGGTGTTGGTCACCGAGATTTCGATGGTGCGGTCGAGCCGCAAGCTGCCGTCGCCGACTTTTTGCAGCAGTTCCACCGCGGCGTGCAACACGAAGTCGCTGCACAGCATCGTGCGGCGAAAGCGGCGGCGGGTCCCCTCGATCTGCACGGCGGCCGCAACCTCGTTGTCCCGATTGAGCATCGGGATTTCGCCCATCTGCATGAGATACATGCGCACGGGATCGTCGATGGCCGCCTCGTCCTCCGCGTCATGCGGCTCGTGGACTTCGACCTCCTCCAAGGCATCGTCGTCATCGAGCGACTCCTCGTCGACCACGAGCCGCTGGGGCTTTTCCGCTGCGTCGTCGCAGTGATCGCCGTTGCGCGAGGGCGCCGCGGCCGCGCCGGCACGCGCCCGGCGGCGAGTCGGCACGGCCTCGTTCCCGGACGCTGAACGACCATTCCGCGAGACATGTCCATTGAGCGGGGCGCTGCGGCGGGGCTTGATCGGCACGGGTGCTTCCTCGGAGTTTGCGGCGTCGGTGCGATGCGGTCGGAAGCCGATTGCAGAGGGTGTGCCGGCGCCCGCTTGCCCGCCGCCACTGTGTGCCGTAAAGTGTTTGGCGATCGCGGCTTGCGGCCGCGAAGCCGCCGCGGCGCCGCCTGTCGGCCGACCGTCGGTGTGGCGAGTTCGCAACGCCGCGTGGCACGCGCCGTCGCGTGAAGTCAACGCGACGGATTTCCCGGACTCTTCGGAAGACTCGCTGTGATCCGTTTCGCGCGCATCCACGCCGAGAGCGACGTCGCCCCGCCGGGACTGGACGAGTTGGTCTCCGGAGGCGGGCTCGATCTGGTGCAGCTCGACTACGAGCGCCCGCGCGCGGCGCCGGTCGCGGGCGCGACGCCGCCGGAGATTCCGGAGCGAGCAGTCAGCTTCTTCGATGCGCTCCGCGGCGTCGCAAAATCGCTCTTTCTCGAGCCTTCGCTTCGCATCATCACCAGCGCCGGTTGGAGCAACTCGTACGTGTGCTCCGAAATGGCAGGGCGCCTGCTTGCGGAATCAGGTTGCGCCGACCTGCCGGTGTCGGCGGTGCGCGGCGCCAACCTCCTGCCGATACTTGACCAACTCGTGGCCGAAGGACTGCGGCTGGACAACGTCGACACCGGGGCGCCCTGGCACTCGCTCCGTGCGCCGGTGCTGGCCGCGGACCTCGAGTACGGAGCTGGGCCGTTCACGGCGGCGCTGGCCGAAGGCGGGCGGGTTATTATTGCCGGGGCCTACGACGGCGCCGCCCCGGCGATCGCCGCGGCGGTCAACGAGTTCGGCTGGTCGTGGAAGGAACTGGATCATCTCGCCGGCGCTGCGGCGGCCGCTCGTGCGGCCCTGTGGCCGCATCGCCATGCATGCGAGTGGCTGAGCGCCGCCGGGACGCTGCCCGCGGCGCAGATCCATCCGCGCGTCGAGCTGGATGCGAACGGACAATTTACCGTCGACCTCACCCACGCCTTTGAGACCGAGGACGCGGCGCGGCTCCGCCAATGGCTGCAAACCGGCCACGCCAAGCGTCCCGTCCACGACCAGGCCGACGTGCGGTGGGACGCCACGCAGGCCGACGTCGCGGCGACGGGCCCAACGCAGTTCCGCGTCGCCAGGGTGGCCGGCGTCGCCGGCGCGAAAGGCGACGACTCCTGGCGGCTTAAGGTGCTTTATCAAACGGGCTTTCTGGCCGAGACCATGATAGAATTCGCCGCCGGCGCCGCCGCGCCGACGCTGCGCGGGCAAATCGCCGAAGCGTTCCGCGTCCACTTCGTCGACGCCGACGAGGAACGTTCGTTCGTCACGGTTCAGGAATTGGGGGCCGCCGACGGCCAACCGGACGCCGCCAGTTGGCTCCACCTGGCGTGCCGTATGAAGGCGCGGCGGTCGTGCATGGAGTTCGTGGAACATGTGGCCCGCTTCGCCGCCGCCAATCCGAAGCTGGTTCGCCTGCCGGCGGGCCGACCGACGGTTCAGGCCGAGTGCGGCGTATGGCCGGCCCGCGTGCCGCGCAGCGCCATCGACGTGGCGGTGGACACGCGCCCGGCGAAGGAGTGGGAATAAGCAGTTGCCCCTGCCATCACATTGACTGTTAGCTGCGACGCGGCAGCGGAGCGCTCCGCTGCCGCGTCGCGGCTAACTCCCGATGGACCATCACCATGTACATGTCCAGCCATTCCATCGAACTGAAGGTCACCGACGTCGCCGGCACGATCGTGCTCAACCGGCCGGACTACGGCAACGCGCTGACGCGGTCGATGGTCCAGCAACTCGTCGAGGCGCTGGACGATCTGTACTTGGAGAAGCGGGTGCGGGCGATCATTATTACCGGGGCGGGCGACTCGTTCTGCGTCGGCGCCGACGCCGCCGAGATGCAGGCGAGCCAAGACCTCGACGATCCCGAGGGCGAGTGGGGGGCCGACGCGGCTGATTTCCGCGACCTGGTCGTGCGGATGCTGGAGATCACCAAGCCGATCATCGCCGCGGTGAACGGGCCGGCGCTCGGCGCCGGGGCGGCGTTGACGGCGGCCGCCGACGTCGTGGTGGCCAGCGACGCCGCGACGTTCGGCCTGCCCGACGTGCGCCACGGGCTCGTCGCGGGCCTGGCGGCGCCGCTGATCGCGTTTCGCGTGGGCGCTGGGCAGGCGGCCCGGTTGGCGCTCACCGGCGCGACAATCGACGCCCATGAAGCGCTTCGCATCGGCGTGTTTCACGAGCTGATCACCGGCGACCTGGTTTGGGCCCGGGCGATGCAGCTTGCGCAGGAGTGCGCCGCCGGGGCGCCGGAGGCGATCCAGCTCACGAAGCGGCTGATCAACGAAACGCTCGGCGAGAACTTGGGGACGCAATTGTCGGCTGGCGCCGTCATGACCGCCACCGCCCGCACCACCGAAGCCGCCGCCGAAGGCCTGGCGGCGCTGCTGGAAGGGCGGCTGCCGGAGTGGAAGTGAACGCTCGAGGCGGCAGCGGAGCGCGTGCCCCGCCAAAAAACTTGGAAATTCCTTCCTGCGCTCATTTGACTCCCTCAAACCACGACGTAGGTTTCAGGTGCTGGCGGGACTCTCACCGAGTTCCGCCGGAAGCGCCGACGCAGAGGCTCATGTCTGCTTCTGTCGCGGCGTCGGACTCATCTGTTCCCTTATCCCGCCTTGGTTCCTGCCTCGATTTCCCGCCTCGTTGTCTCGTCTTGAACTGTGAGTCCATGCGGCCCTCGCGGCCACAGGGCTCCCAGGATACGCACCCCTGTCAGTGAGGCCGTCGGCGTGCGCGCGTGCTCACCCTTACTGGCACGCCGCGCGCGCCGGCGGCCGACGCGGAGTGCACCGACCCTCACATCTTGAAACCGTCCGGCCCCGGCCAGCGATTGGCGCCCACCATCGCGGTCGCCGGACAACTGTTCAGGCTGGAGGCCGTCGACTGCCGGATGTTGGTCGGAGGGGAACCCTGATCCCCTCCGGCCCAACCGCCGCCGGTCACGGCGCAGCCTGAACTTTTTTTATGCGCCCAACCTCAGCGACCTCTGCGTCGCCGGCAGGACTCCGATCACGGACCGGTGACGGTTGCCGCTCATAACAATGAGGAAACGTATGTGGCGATCGCCTTAATGACGATCCACTCCAGCCACAAAACGCCTCCCAACATCCCCAAGACAATCATGCCTCGCAGCGTCTCGATCCAATCGATGGGGCCCATCGTGAGCGTCGCTTTTGCCTGCGGACGATTGCCGATTCGCCGTCCGGTCCAGCGCCGCGCGAATCGAGTCCAACGTCCATGGTCGAGCCGTGGCGAAATCCTGCCGGAATTCGCGTCACGCTCACTCGCCAGGGGAGCCAGCCGTTCTTCGGGCTGCGGCTCCTCGGTCTTCGCGTCGCTCGGCGCGTGAGCCACGGTCGCGACGCGGCTGGGCTTTCTTCGGCCACCCGACAGGCTCATCCAGCCGTCGTGGTGTTCTACCGGATTCATCGCAAGCTCCCATTTCACCCGTGCAATTTGCCCCTGCACGTCGTCGGCCCCAGCGTGCCACTGCTGGCTCGTCCAGCAGTGTGAACCCGGTACACGGCGCCCACTGCCGGGCAAGCCGGCAGTGGCACTCTGCCCGCGGCCGGCGACAGCCGTTCTACGCACCGCAATGCGACAAAGCCGGACCTGCGGTATCATCATTTTCGTGAGTCGCCCGAATGCGCAGCGCCTTGGATTGCAAGCTGAATGAGCGCCACGCCACGCCGCTTGCCCCTTGATTCCGGATTTTTTCCGCAGATGGCGCAGATGTTCGCAGATCGAGGAGTGAGAGAGAGAAGTCGTTGCATTCGGGCTTCATCTGCGACGATCTGCGTTATCTGCGGATGTGTCCGGGATTCTTCGGAAGCCTAACGGCACACGATCTTGGAGCGGCGCTATGTGGAAGCACGCGGAGGTTGTCGGCCTGCTCGATCGCGCCGGTTGCGTGCGCCTCGTCTCGCGCAACGAGGCGGAGGCGGTCGTCAAACACGTCCTCGGCCGGAACATTCGCGAAATGCTCGCGCCCGGGTCGCACCAGGCGTTCGAAGGGGCGTTCCAAGCCGCGCTCAACGGCGACGAAGCTCAAGCCCTCCTGGCCGGCGTGGCGGACGACGGATTCGTCATCTGGGGCCGCGTGCACTTGAAGAGGTCGCCCGAACCGAGCGCGCCGGTGCTGTTCCACATGCGCCGCTTGCCGCGACAATGGGGGCGCCTCAGCCAGCGCGAAAAGTCAGTCATCGAGGCGCTCAATGCGGCCGACATGAACTCGAAACGGGCCGCCAAACGCTTGGGGATCTCCGTCCACACCCTCAACTCGCACCGCCGGTCGATCTGCCAAAAGTGTGGACTCAGCGGCGTGGGCGAATTCTGGATCTTTGTCGAGCACTGCCGGTGAAGCTCAACGCAATCGCCGTGTGCCACTGGCATCTTGCCAGTGGGACGTGACTGTGGACGTTGCTTCGACGAAACCATGCCAAGGATGCGGGCCTCCGATGGCTCCGTGTGCCACTGCTGGCTTGCCCAGCAGTGGGCGTCCGGCGTGGGACGACGATGATGAGAGTGCCAGCGGGGCGATGGTCTTCAACCAGCGGCGGGCGATTGACCGTCGACCCATCGGGTCTTGCATCGTGTGCCACTGGCATCTTGCCAGTGCGATGTGCCGCTGGACCCTGCTTCGAGGAGACCGTTGACGAGCGTTCGGGCCTCGCCCCGAAACGGCTTCGCACGTCACGTCACAATCACGATGGTAGGCCGTGCACCCGCTTCGCACTGGCGGCACGCCAATCGTACTCGGTGCCTAGCGGGGCTGTTTTGGCTCTGGTGGGTTTGCCGCAGACGGCGGCCCTCCCTTCGCGACCCGAAATACAGCATTTTGCTACTCGCAATTGCCAAGTGGGTGTTGGTAAAATCGTCCGCCACAGTCCCATATTGGTGGTCACTTCTGGGGGGCGCAAATCCCTTTTTCATGAGCAATCGCAGTTGAAGGGCCTATTCCATGTCAGAACGAAGTATTGCCATTTTAACGAGCGGTGGTGATTCCCCAGGCATGAATGCCGCAATCGCGACAATTGTCAAAGCTGCGCGGAAGGCCACTGCATTTGGGCTCAAGCGGGAGGTGCCTGTATACGGAGTAAGACGAGGTTATAAGGGGCTTCAAGAGGGCGACATCGTCTCCCTTGATGAGTTATCAATTGCCGGAATCATGAGAAGCACAGGAACGGTCTTGGGGTCGGCACGACTCCCAAAGCTGAAGGACGCACACACGGAGGAAGAGTTTGCCAGAATATTCGCGCGTGAAGCTGCCGAGACGCTCGGGCATTATCAAGTTGGTGCACTGATAGTTCTTGGAGGCGATGGGAGCTTCAAAGGCGCATCTCGATTCTTCAATTACTGTTGGAACGCATGCTTGCCGCTTGCAGTCATCGGCATTCCGTGCAGTATCGACAACGACATTCCGGGTACCGACTATAGCATTGGCACGGACACGGCCATCAATAGCACGATGGAGTTGATGGATAACCTAGTCGGCACCGCGTATAGCCATGGTCGAACATTCTTGGTCGAAACGATGGGGGCTAAGGCTGGTTATCTTGCGCTCATGGCGGCTCTTACTGGGGAGGCGGAAGCTGTATTTGTGCCTGAAGACACGCCACCCAGGAATTGGCGGGAGCGCCTTGCTCGGGAATTGAGAATTCATTTTCGTCATTTCGATCTCAAGACACCGCCCGACTTTTGGGCTGAGGGCGAGCGCAGAATCAAGACCCCGACGGCGCTATGGCCGCAAAAGGAGCAGGCAACGGTCGTTTTCGCAGAGGGCTTCAATCGCGAGCAGGAACTGCTTGCACGCGAGAAGACATGGCAAAAGGCGTTTCTAGCAACGCCGAACGATTTACCACGACCACGGGCAAATGATCTTCGGAAACGCTTGAGGGAGATCGTTAGTCACACTGAGCCGGCGCGTACGCAGCACTATCTAGAATGTTGGGACCGCTCGGTGGTGCGGCC
>JBIOVA010000055.1:0-15298 GCA_044867485.1 Lacipirellulaceae bacterium
CATGGCTGGTGGTCCTCACATGCCACCAGGGTACAGCAGCCCGCCCCCCGCGGGCAACAGTTCCCCAAAATCCGTACACGAAGCTGCCAGCTTCGTCTACGACATTTGCCAATTCGGCGCCCGCCGCCGCACCGCCTCCGTGAGCCGCAGCAGCGTCGCCACGTCGAGCTGCTCGGTGCGGGCGTCGGGCGCAAATTCCATCTCCGCGAACACCTCGTCAACGTCCGGTTTCTGGAGCGTTCCCCTGAGGGCTGACACCAGATTGGCCCGCAGAAACTTCCGCCGGTGCAGGAAGATCGCCTTCGTGAACTGGTGAAAGTAAGTTAGGTCCGGCACGGCCGCGCGCTTCGCCGGGTTGACCACAATTCGCACGATCGCCGACTGCACCTTTGGCGCCGGCCAGAACACGCTCGGCGCCATCTCGCGCACGATCTGGGCATCCGCCTGGCACTGGATCCACGCGCTCAGCGCACTGTAGTCCTTCGACCAAGGCTCAGCGATGATCCGCTCGGCCAGCTCCAACTGGATCGTCGCCACCATCGAATGCGGCGCATGTTCGCACGACAACAGGTTCGACAGCACTGGCGTCGCAATGTTGTACGGCAGATTCGCGACCAGCTTGAGCCGCCGCCCCGGCGCCTCGGTCAGCCGCTGGCCGATCGCCTCGATCACCGCCGGGTTGAAGTTGTTCTTGTTCCGCAGCGCATCGGTCTGCAGCATCGTCACGTGCGGATAGTCGATCAGCGTTTCGCTGGCGAGCTCGAATAGATGAGCGTCGATCTCGACCGTCACCACGGCCCCGGCACGCTGCGCCATCAACTCCGTGAGCGCCCCTGTTCCCGTGCCGATTTCCAACACGACGTCGCGGTCGCTCAAGTCCGCGGCGTTGACGATCACGTCATGCAGGTTTAAGTCGATCAGAAAATTCTGCCCATGCCGAGTCGCCGGCGCAATCCCCATCTCGCGAAACCGCGCCATCAAATAGCTCTTCGTCTGCCGACTCATCAAACCCCCGTCGTGTTAGCCGTCATCGCGAGCGATGCCGCGCCCGCGTCGCCAAACTCTCGCCCAACTGCCGCTCGACATACTTCGCCAGCACGTCGGTCTCCAAATTCACCTTATCGCCCGCGCCCCGCACGCCCAGTGTCGTTGAAGTCAGCGTATGCGGAATCAGCGCCACGCTGAACCGCTCGTCCTCCACGTCGACGAGCGTGAGGCTCACGCCGTCGACCGCCACGGAGCCCTTCGACGCCATCTGCCGCAAGAGGCCAGGCGCCGCGCGAAACCACATTGTGCACCACGGGCCGTCGTCCACCCGGGCGTCAACCGTTCCCACGCCGTCGATATGCCCGGTCACTAGGTGCCCGCCCAGCGCATCGCCCGCCCGCAGCGACGTCTCCAGGTTCACGCGATCCCCCGGGTGAAGCCGCCCCAGATTCGTCCGCCCGAGCGTCTCGGCGCCCGCCTCGAACGACATCTCCCCGCCGTCCACCGCCACGGCGGTCAAGCAGCAGCCGTTGATCGCCACGCTATCGCCGATCGCCGCTCGTGCCGCAATCGCCGCCTCGCGAACGACCAGCCGCACGCCCGGACCCGCGGGCGTCACCGCGCGCACATCGCCCAACCCTTGCACCAGCCCGGTGAACACGCGGCTTACCTCGCCTTCTCGGCGCGGTAGCGCAGCCGCCGCGCGCTCCACTGCCAGGCGTGATACGCCGGCGGCCCCAGCGCGTACGTCGCCGCAACTGCCGGCACGGCGTACCATCGTAGCGCCCATGCCGCCATCAGCGCGAACACGATCGCCACCAATTGCGGAAAGCTCTTCTGCCCGCGGAGCAAGTGAGTCACGGCATGCGGATACGGAATCCGCGAGACCATCAGCAGCGCCGCCACCAGGGCCAGCAGCGGCAACAGCCGCTGCAGCCACCAGTCGAACGCCTGAAAGTTTTCGTAGCGAATGTCCGCGCGAATCCGCGAGCAGAGCAGGGCGGCGCCTGCGATGATCGCCGCCGCCGCCGGCGATGGCAGCCCTTCGAACCACGAGTGATCGTCGTCGTCGTCCGCCTCGGCGTTGAATCGTGCCAGCCGCATCGCCGCACAGCTCGCGAACAACGCCGCGATGCACCAGATCGCCTCGCTGTGCACCTCGGTGAACTGGGGACACATCTTCACGAGCAGAATGCCCGGCGCCACGCCGAACGACACCACGTCGCACAAACTGTCGAGCTGGGCGCCAAAGTCGCTCGTCACGCGCGCCAGCCGCGCTACTTGGCCATCGAACACGTCGAACAACATCGCCGCGAAAATCAGCAGCCCGCACAGCAGCACGTTGTGCGTCGGGTCGACGCTCATGAACAGCTCTCGAGCCGAGTCGATCCGCGGCGCTCCGACGAACACATCATCGCCCGGCCGCGCAATCCGCGACGCCACCACGATGGCAAAGAACCCGCACACCAGGTTCCCCAGCGTGAAGATCGTCGGAAACAGCGAAACCGCACGAATGCGACGCATAGCCGGAAGGAGTCAGGTGTCAGAGTTCAGGAATCCAATGGGCCTGTTAGCCGCGACGCGAAGGTCCGCCGCAGCGGAGCGCGGCTTCGCTAACCAACAACCCGCGCCACAACGCTGTTCCCCGCCCGCACCGTCTGCCCTACCGCAACCTCCACAATCACCGCGTCCCGCGGCAGGATCAGCTCGGTTCGCGAGCCAAGCTTAATCATACCAAACATCGCCCCCCGGCTCATTGCCTGCCCGGGACGCAGGGCGCACACGATCCGCCGAGCCAGAAGCCCCGAAATCTGCCGCACCGCGAACTTCAGCCGGGGGCGCTCCGCGTCCTCGAACCCGATCCACATAAACGCGTTGCGGATCGCACTCTCGGGGTTCCGCGCGTCGAGAAACTCGCCCGGCTTGTACTGCATCGCCAGCACCCGGGCGGCCCGCGGCGCCCGGTTCACGTGCACGTTGAAGATCGACAGAAAAATGCCGATCCGTACCGCCGGCCCGCCTAGAAACTCGTCGTGCGCGATCTCGGTGACGTCGACGATCTTGCCGTCCGCCGGCGCCACAATCGCATTTGCCTCGCGCGGCACGACCCGCCGCGGATTGCGAAAGAATGAGACCCACCACGCGAGCACCACCAGCGGAACCGCCGCCGTCCAACACCACGGCGGCCCCGGCGCCCCCAGCGCCAGCGAAAGAGCCAGCAGCGGCCACCCGCCGATCTGCAGCTCCGCGAGCCCCCACCGGACAACCGGCAGCGCGTCGCGCCACGCGAATGGATCGTCCTCAGCGTGCCAGTGCGCCGTGCACTGATTCGAGCAGTACTTCAGGTCCCGTGGATCGAGAATCTCGTGCGGCGCCCCCGTCGCATCCCCCTGCCGTCGCGCCGCCATCCGTCGCACAAACCCCGGCCGGAACCGCTTGAGATACCACCGCCGCCACCGGCCCCATGCCAACTCGATCTCGTAGCACATGCCCCCGCCTGGCTGCACGCTGCGGATGTTCTCGGGAAGCGGCGAAACGTCGACCATTGGCAGAGCGGAATTGACAGGATAACAGGATCGGCCGGATGAACAGGATCAGAACCAATTGATTAAATCGCGCGTTTCCGACCGCCGCACGCGCCACATCCAGTTGACGTTTCCCACAATCACAATCTCCTCGCATTCCATCCTGTCAATCCTGCCCATCCTGTGATCCTGTCAATTCACCGATCAACTCAACACCGGACACGCATCAAACCAAGATCGCTCCTGCCGCTGCATCCACTCGCCGCATTCCTCCGGCCCCCAGCCGCCGGGGTCGTACATGAACAGCGTCGGCTTGTCGTGCGCCTGCCACTCGGCAATGATCGGGTCGCACACCTTCCACGCCGCCTCCACCTCGTCGGCCCGCGCGAACAGGCTCGCGTCCCCCTCCAGCGCATCGAGCAGCAGCCGCTCGTATGCTTCCGGCATCGCCCGGCTAAAGTGCCGCTGGTAGTCAAAGCTCAAATCCGTCTGCCGCAATTTCATCCCCGCGTCCGGCGCCTTCGTCTGGAAGTGCAGTTGGATCCCCTCCGCCGGCTGAATCTGGATGACCAGCCGATTCGCCCCGCACAGGTTTGGAGACCCCGTGGCGAACAGCTTCTGCGGCGGCTCGCGAAACTGAATGACGATTTGCGTGGTGCGACACGACATCGCCTTGCCGCTGCGCACATAAAACGGCACGCCCTGCCACCGCCAGTTGTCGATCCACAGGCGCAGCGCCGCAAACGTCGCCGTGCGGCTGGTCGACGGCACCTCCGCCAGCTTCGTGTAGCCGCGGTACTGCCCGCGAAACGTGTCGTCGTGCACCTGCTCGACGCCGAACGGCCGCACGGCGTGCAACACCTTCACCTTCTCGTTGCGAATGGCGTCCGCCTCGTATCGCACCGGCGGCTCCATCGCCGTGATCATCGTGAGCTGCAGCAGGTGATTCTGCACCATGTCGCGCATCACCCCGGCGCCGTCGTAATACTCGGCCCGCGAGCCGACGTCGACTTCTTCGGCCACGGTGATCTGCACATGGTCGATATAGTTTCGGTTCCACACCGGTTCGAAAATCGTGTTGGCGAATCGCAGCACAAACAGGTTTTGCACGGTTTCCTTGCCGAGGTAGTGGTCGATCCGGTAGACCTGCTTTTCCTGGAACACGCGATGCATCGCCGCGTTGAGCCGCCGCGCGCTTTCGAGATCGACGCCGAACGGTTTCTCGACAACCACCCGCCGTGGCGCCCCGTTCTCTTTGGCCAGCCCGCTGCGGCCCAGTTGCTCAATCGTCGGTTCATAGAACCGCGGCGCCATCGACAGGTAATAGACGCGCGGGCTGGGCGCGCCGCCTTCAATCTCGGCCAGGAAGTCCGCCAGCTTGCCGAAATCCTCGGGCCGCGAGACATCGCCGGCGTGGTAGTACACGTTCGCGGCGAACTTCGCCCACGCTTCCTTGTCGAACTCCTCCCCCGCGAATTCCGCGGTGCTGGAAGCGAGCTCGGCCCGCCACTGGTCGTGCGTGTACGGCGACCGCGAGAACCCGACCACCTGCAACCCGTCCTTCAGCCGCCCCTTGCGATGCAATTTGTACAACGCCGGTACAAGCTTCCGGCTCGTCAAATCGCCCGAAGCCCCAAAAATCACAAACGTGGCAGGCATAGGCAAAGTTAGCAGTACGGTCACCCTGAGGTCAGCCGAAGGGTCTAGCCTCCAACTACTTGCGGCTAGATTATTCGGCAGACCTCAGAAGGACAATTGGCGTGGCAGGTCCTGTAGCGCGTTACTCCCGCGGCGGCTTTCGCAGCTTCAACCACTCCTCGTGGAACACGCCCGGCTTGTCGACGCGCTCGAATGTGTGGGCCCCGAAATAATCCCGCTGCGCCTGCAGCAGGTTCGCCGGCAGCCGCGCTCGGCGATATCCGTCGTAATACGCCAACGCCGTTGAAAACGCTGGCGTCGGAATCCCCAGGTGCGTCGCGCTCGACAACACATGCCGCCACGCTTCCTGGGCCTTGGCAATGGCGCTGGTGAAATACGAATCCAACAGCAAGTTCTCAAGCTGCGGATTCTTGTCGAACGCTTCCTTGATGCGATCGAGAAACACCGCCCGAATGATGCACCCGCCGCGCCACAACAGCGCACACTGGCCGAAGTTCAGTCCCCAATTGTTCTCCTTCGACGCCGCCTGCATCTGCACGAACCCCTGCGCGTAGCTGACGATCTTCGACGCGTACAGCGCCTGCCGAATCTGCTCAGTGAACTCGGTGCGATCCGAATTGTTCTTCGTGTCCTTCGGCCCGGGGAGCACCTTGCTGGCCCGCACGCGCTCTTCCTGGTGGGCCGACAGCGACCGCGCGAACACGGCCTCGGTCACCAGCGTGCTCGGCACGCCCAGGTCGAGCGCCAATTGGCTCATCCACTTGCCCGTCCCCTTGGCGCCAGCTTTGTCGAGAATCTTGTCGACCAGGTATCCGTCGCCGTGCGGATCCTTCACGCTAAAGATGTCTCGCGTGATCTCGATCAGATAGCTGTCCAGCTCCGTTTGATTCCACTGATCGAACACGTCGTAGAGCTCGTCGTTCGTGAGCCCCACGGCCTCCTTCATCAGGAAGTACGCTTCGCAGATGAGCTGCATGTCGCCGTACTCGATGCCGTTGTGCACCATCTTCACATAGTGCCCGGCGCCGCGCGGCCCGACCCACTCGCAGCAGGGAATGTCATCCTTCGGCCCCACCTTGGCGGCAATCGCCTGAAAGATTGGCTTGAGGTGCGGCCACGCCGCGAGGCTGCCGCCGGGCATCATGCTGGGCCCGAGCAGAGCGCCCTCCTCGCCTCCCGACACGCCAGTGCCGCAGAACAGCAGCCCCTTGCTCTCGACATACTTCGTCCGCCGCTCGGTGTCCTCGTAGAACGTGTTGCCGCCGTCGATCAGGATGTCGCCTTGATCGCACAACGGTAGCAGCGACTCGATGAGATCGTCCACTGCCGGCCCGGCCTTGACCATCATCATGATCTTCCGCGGCCTGGCGAGCGACTTGACCAACTCCTCCAGCGAATGGCAGCCGACGAACTTCTTGCTCCTCGCGCGCCCGTCTATGAATTCGTCAACCTTCGCCGTCGTCCGGTTGAACACCGCGACGCGATACCCTCGGCTCTCCACGTTGAGCGCGAGGTTCTCGCCCATCACGGCGAGGCCAATCAGGCCGAAATCGCACAACTCTTGCGTCATGGTCGCTTCACTTTCGAAGATCTCTTCTGTCGCCTAATCTACCAGCCAAGGTGGTTTCTCAGGCAAGTAACTGTCGAACTCGTCCAACAATTGCTTCTGATAGGCCCCAGCAAACGTACCCTTCAGAAACCGGCCAATGCCCTCGTCAAACAGCCGCCGCCAGCTTGCTTCTTCGCTTCCCGGATTGATCGGAAAAAACAAGCACGCATTGGCGACCGCCGCCTTGTAGTCGCCCGGCGCATCGCCGATCATCAGCGCCTGATTCGCTTCATACCCGGCCGCAACCGCGAGCATCTCCTTCTTCGTCCCCAACTCCTGACCGAAGATCTCCTGCACCAGCGGCGAGATCTCATGCTCACGCCACTCCGCCGTGAGCGCTTCGGTCGGCGTCGCCGACACCACCAGCAGATCGGCCCGCGGCTTGAGCCGCTCCAGGGACTCGCGCACAAACGGAAACGGCGGCACATCGCGAACCATCGCCGCGATCGCCGCATTGACCGCCTCCGACCACGACAGGGCCTGCTGTAAATCCGCGTCGCCCGTCGCCGCGATCGCTGCTTTGAGCGTCGGATTGCTCAGCCGCGGCTCGGTCGCCGCCCACCGCCGCAGCCCCTCGGGATTCGGCACGTCGACGCCACGGGCCTTCACCTCCGGCCTCCGCCGCAGCCAATCAAGCTGCTCGACCAATCCCGGAAACCGGTTCACGCCCCGGCTCTTGGAGTACAGATTAACGAACTCCGCCGCCTCGCGGGCATACTTGCTCACGCTCTGCAATCCGTACGAGTTGATGAACGCCGGAATGAAGCACTCCTTGTGCTTCAGCTCCATCGTGTCGAACACGCACCCGTCGGAGTCGATCCCGACGAAAAACTCCCGCTCAGGCTGGAACTCGGCGATGTTCATGCGGCTAGCGGAGAGTCGGCGGAAGAAATCTCTCGCAGAGGCGCAGAGCAGACAAAGAGGGAACACTAATAACCGCTCATACTCACTCATCCGGATGAGTGATGATGAGCGGTTATTAGTGTTCCTGCTTCACTCCGACCTCTGCGTCTCTGCGAGAGATCTGTTTTCAGCAGGCCAGTCTATCTCCGTAGCGTGGCCTTCACAATTGGCCGCCAACGCCGCAAATCCTTCGCCGCCGTGCTACTTTCCCGCTGGCGAAGCGGCAGCATTTTGATAGACCGGCAGCTCCGCGATGCGCTGCTCGATGCGCGCCAGCTCCGCGGTGAGCCGCTCGTCGGCCACGCCGCCGAAGTCGCGGAAGAATTCCTCCGCCTGCATCGACTCGCGCAGGTCCTCCACCGCGGGCATGTACGCCGCCACGGTGAACCGCTCCGCCACCGCGTCCAGCGGCACTTTGCCGCTCAGCACCGCGTGTGCGAATACGATCCCAGCGCGGTTGGCCGCCATGTCGCGAAAGCTGAAACCCGAGCCCCCGTCGGCGTCGAGCAACTCCTTAGCCATCCCGGCGCCGCGCGCCGGCTGGCTCCCCAACAGCGCCACGAGGTGCGCCGACACAAAGAAATGCTTCGTCAAATCGTTCCGCCCCAGCATCGTCGGCGTCCCCAGCGTCGACAGCCGTTCGGCGAACTGCTGCTCGTCCTCCAGATGGGTCGCGAGCACGCTCGTCAGCGGCAGATTACGCAGCGTACCTGTATCGTCCAGCGCAATCCCCAATCCCAGCACGAACGCCAACCGTGCGTTCTCCGGCCGCGCCTGTTGCGCGGCGACCGCCGCTTGTCGCACATAGTGTTCCAGCAACTCGTCGCCTTCGAGCGGCGCTGGGCCCGCCGCCCCCACGCTCCCCAGCGCTGCGCGATCTCGCAACTGCTTCTGCGCTCGCGCCAAAGTCACCACCTGTTGCAGCACCCGCTGTGCATCCTCGACCAACGGCCCCGTCGCCGCCGCCGCGATCCGCCGTAAGTAGTTCCCGGTCGACGGATCATCGGGCAGCGCATCGCGCAGCGCCGCGTAGATTTCGCCCATCCGCCGCTTCGCCCCCGGCGACAGGTCGTCCAGCTTCCGCACGCCGCGTTGGCGAATCTCTTCGCCCAGCAGCGACACCAACAGCGTGTTGACCGGATCGAACTGAATCCGCACCCCCCGCCGCCGCTGCCGGCCGCTGCCGACCACCGGATGCATCACGCTCTCCGGCTCCGGACTGTGCGACGCGCCCTGAAAATGCCCCAGTTCATGCACCAGGAATTCCATCCGCTCCGTGTCCATGACATTCCGGGCCCGCTCCTTGAGCAAGATGTGCGAATGCAGCGCCCCCCGCGTGCCGCCCATGTGAACGCGGCCCTCGGCGATCATGTACTGGCTGCTAAACCCAATCGCCACCTGTGCCGGCGCCGGAAGCACCTCCTTCTCGAACTCCGCCAGCGAGCGCTCGAAGTCCGTCTGCCGATCGTCCGACTCCCACGTGTCGACCGCGATCACCTGCAGTCGCACGCCGCCGTGGGCCGCCATGATGTCGGACGCCTCGTCCAACCGCCGCCGCAATGCCGGCTCCCACACCTGCCGCACGCGCAACTCGTCGTCGTCCACCAGCAGCTTCACCGTGATGACGCCGCGCTCGACGCCAATTCCGGGAGTCAAGGGAGCGACGGGCAACGGTTCCGCACCGTTCGCTTCCGGCCAACGCCGCCCCGGCGTCTCGCCCAGCCCGATCGCCCCCAGCGACAACTTGTCGTCGCCCGGGTTGGCGCCGATGTAGTACGCACAGTCCGGCGAGAGGTCGTACTCGTTGTCCACGCCTTCGCCCGGCAGCCGCACGAGCGCCTGCGACTTCGCGAACATCGGCCGGCAGTCACCAGGGGGAAGCGCAAGCTGCTGCGGCAATCCGCCGTCGAGCACCGCCGTCACCACCACGGGATTGGTCGTGCGGTTGGAGACGACGACGACGCCCGCCTCACTCGGCGCCGCGACCAACCATGCCGCGCACCCCGCCGCGACGGCGAGTCGTTTCCCGAGTCGGCGGTCTCGGCATGCATTGCTCATGGCCACCCCATTGTACCACCCGCCGCAAATCACGCCCGTTCGACGAGCGCCTCCAGTTCCTGCATGGCAAACATGTCCCGTTCGCGGCCCATCGCCGCGAGGGCCGCCTGAAGATTCCGCAAGATTCGCGCCAGCCACTCCCGCGGCGTGGCCCGCCGCAGCAGCTCAGACGAGGGCGTCACTTCGTGCCCCGTCGCTTCGGCAATCCGTGCCAGCACTTCTGCCTCGTGGAGCAGATCGCCGCCGTAGAACGGATCGACGAACGCGGTGCGCCGCTCGCCCGCCTCCTCGAACTCCACCTCCGCCAGAAAATGCCCTGGTGCATTCACCCCATGCACCGTGAGGCCCACGCCTGCCGCCACGCTGCGGTACACGAGCGTCAATGTAATCGGCAGCCCCCGCCGCGATTTGAGCACCTCCGGTAGATAGCTGTTGCCCGGGTTGTAGTAGTCCTCGCGATTGCCCCGGAATCCGATTACGTCGAACATCACGTCATGCAGATGCGCAAGCAGCGCCTCCTGCGAGGCCGACCGCACGCGCCGCCGCACGGCCTCGGCCAGATTGGCGATCACCGTCTCGCCCGCCGCCAGGTTCGCCTCGGGCCGCTCATGCTGCGCAATGGCCCACGCGGCGCGGAACAAGCCGCCCGCCGCGTCGATCATCGGCAAACTCTCGGCGAACGCGCGATAGGCCGCCGGTCGACAGTAAGCAGGTGAAGGCAGAGTCATCGGCAAAGCTTGGAAGGCGGGGGGTTCAGGCGAACTTTTTCATAGAGACAATCACCCCGTCTGCTCAGAGCCCCTGTCATTCTGAGGTCCGCCGAAGAATCTAGCACCCAACACCTGCCGCATTTTCGGCGAGGCCAGCCAGACCCTTCGGCCGACCTCAGGGTGACTATTGCGGCCTCGAACTTGGGACCTCTCTCCCGTTGCAGTCTGGCCCGATTTTGATAGGATTCAAGTTCTCCAGCGAACATTTGGGCGCTTGACAGTTCCCACGTTCGCCTGGGTTCTCCTTTCGCGTACAAACTACGCATCTCAGCGTCGCGCTGCCGTTGCGGCCGCGTGCGTCGAGAAGGCGTTGTGGCAGTCGTGGTTCTTCGTAGAAAAGTCTCAACACAGGCACTCGTTCGTTGCGTTCTCTGCTGGCAAGGTAGGATATGCTCGAAGTCGTCCTGATGCTGATCGTCACGCTCGTCGCCGCCGCCCTTGGCGGGGTCGTGCCGCTGCGCATCAGCTTCGGTTCGACCCCGGGCCTCCGCCGCCAGGGTCGCAAGATGCGGAGCGCTCCGCTCGCCATCTTGCTGGGATGCGTTTCAGACGGCCTACGGTCCGCGCTTGCGGCGGCCTGGGCCCGACCGGCTCCGGCCGTCGCCCCGCAGCAGGTCCGCCTGCCGCGCACACAGTTCGGCTCGCCCCCGGGGCGGCCGCACGGCGGCGATCCGTATGCGCCATCCCGCGCCCCACGAGCGCTCGCCCCGCGCCGCCGCAACTGACGCGCCCGCCTTGAGACTGTTCTGCTCGATCGAGCCGCTGCCGCCGCATCCGCAGCAGGGATACTCTGCGGACAGTCCGCCGCTTGAGCGGGTCTGCGCCTCCTCGCCGCGCCGTCGACCATCACGGTTCGCCGCGCTGCGACCCTAACTGCAGGAACAGAGGACGCGCATGCCTTTCATCGATACCCTTCGCACAATCACCCCGCAGCCGCTTTTTGCGGTCAACGACGGGATCGTCTTGGCCATCGTGTTCGCCGTCGCCGCTGGCCTGGGCATGGCGGTGGTGAAACTTCTCGACTACCTCCGCAAACGCGACGCCGACAAGGAGGCCGCCCAGATCATCGAGCGCGCCGAAGTCGAAGCCTCGGCGCGCCGCAAGGAAGCCGACGTGGCGGCGCGCGAGATGGCCCTCCAGGAGAAAGCCAAACTCGACGCCGAGAACGAAGAGGTCCGCCGCGAGCTCCACGAGCGCGAGCGCAAGCTCGACAAATCCGAGGATGTCCTCCAGTCGCGCGCCGACCAACTCGCCAAGCAAGAGAAGATGGTCGAGAGCAACCAGCGCCGCCTGGCCGAGAAGCTCGACGACGCGAATCGTCGCCAGAAGGAGCTCGACGACCTGCTCGACCTCGAGCGCCAGACCATGCACCAACTCAGCGGTCTGAGCCGCGAAGACGCCGAGACCAAGCTGCTCGCCCGGCTCGAAAAGGAGCTGATCCGCGAGCAGGGCGCCCTCATCACCCGCTACGAACGCGAGGCCGTGGAGAAAACCGCGTCCAAAGCCAAGGAAATGCTCATCACCTCGCTGCAGCGCTACGCCGCCTCGCACACGGCCGAGAGCACGACCAGCACCGTCGACATTCCCAACGACGAAATGAAGGGCCGCATCATCGGCCGCGAAGGCCGCAACATCCGGGCCCTGGAAAAAGCCACCGGCGTCGACGTGATCATCGACGACACGCCCGGCGTCGTGATCGTCAGCGCGTTCGACCCCGTGCGCCGCGAGATTGCCCGCATCTCGCTCAACAAGCTCATCGCCGACGGCCGAATCCATCCCTCCCGCATCGAGGAACTGGTCGCCGAGACCGAGAAGGAAGTCGAAGCCGAGATCAAAAAGTTCGGCGAGGAAGCCCTCCAGGAAGCCCAGGTCTTCGGCGTCCATCCGAAGGTCGTCGAGCTTCTGGGCCGCTTGCGCTACCGCACCAGTTACAGCCAAAACGTGCTACGGCACTCGATCGAGGTGTCGTTTATCACTGGCATGCTGGCCGAAGAGATGGGCATGGACGGCGAGCTGGCCCGCCGCGCCGGCCTGCTCCACGACATCGGCAAGGCCGCCGATCACGACCTCGAAGGCGGCCACCCCAAGATCGGCGCCGACTTGCTTAAACGGTTCAACGAAAAGGACGAAGTCGTCCACGCCGCCCTTGGCCACCACGACGACATCCGCCCCGACATGCCGTATACGGTGCTGGTGGCCGCGGCCGACGCCTGCAGCGCGAGCCGTCCCGGCGCCCGCCGCGAGACCCTCGACCGTTACATCAAGCGGATGCAGGAGCTGGAAACGATCGCCACCAGCTTCACCGGCGTGCAACAGGCGTTCGCGATCCAGGCCGGCCGCGAGGTGCGAGTCATCGCCAGCAGCCGCGACACCACGGACGAATCCGCCGCCAAAATCTGCCGCGACATCGCTCGGGCGTTCGAGCAGCAGCTCACGTACCCGGGCGAAATCAAGGTGACGCTCATCCGCGAGACCCGTATCCAGGAAACCGCGCGATAACTGGCAGGAAGCTTGAATTGACAGGATAACAGGATGGGCAGGATTGACAGGATGAAAGAGAGATAAGTTAAGGTCGCCAGTGGATGCCCGCCAGTTCCTCAATCTCCTTCCTGTCTTCATTCTGTCGATCCTGAGAAACCTGTTATCCTGTCCATTGAACTTCCCATGCGTTTCCTTTTCATCGGCGACATCGTCGGACGCCCGGGCCGCGACATTGTCTGTCGCGCAGTCCCGCAACTCGTCGCCGAGCGTCAGCTCGACCTCGTGATCGCCAACGCCGAAAATGCCGCTGGCGGCTCCGGCCTCACGCCCGATATCTACCGCGAACTGATCGCCGCGGGCGTCGACGGCATCACGCTCGGCGACCACGTTTATCGCCGCCGCGAGATCATGCCGGTGCTCGAGCGAGAAACGAACATCGTCCGCCCGGCGAATCTTCCCGACGAAGCCGTCGGCCGAACCTGGACGACCCTCACCGCCCGCGACGGCACGAAGGTCGGCGTCTTCACGCTGCTGGGTCAGCTCTTCATGAAGCCGGCCGACAGCCCCTTCCGCGTCGCTGATCAGGTCCTTGCCGCCATGACTTCCGACATTCGCGTGCGGTTCCTCGACTTCCACGCCGAAGCTACGAGCGAAGCCCAGATGATCGGCCGCTACCTCGACGGCCGCGTCTCCGCGGTGCTCGGCTCGCACACGCACGTGCCCACCGCCGACGAGTGCATCTTCCCCAGCGGCACGGCGTTCCAGTGCGACGTGGGCATGACCGGCCCGCTCGACAGCATCCTCGGCCGCCGCATCGACCGCGTGCTCGAGACCCGGCTCACCGCCAACCCCACGCAGTTCGACGTCGCCGACGGCGACGTGCGGCTCTACGGCACGATTGTCGACGTCGACGCCGATTCGGGCCGCGCCACGTCGATTGAACGCCTCTGCGTCCGCGAGACGGACCTGGCATAAGAGCGCGCCGCGCCAACGCCCGCCCAGTTGGGCGTGCGGCGAAAGATTAGTTGACTATCGCATTTCTTGCGGTAAGTTAAGCGGCAACCTGGAGGCGTGCCATGAATGCAATTCGTCGCGAAGGTCATGTTCCGTCAAGCTTGGCGCCGGCTCGCCAGGCGCCGTGGGAGGACCAGACGTCGTTGGAAGACCAGACAGCCGGCGAGTGCCAGGACGGCGCCGCTGGGTTCGGGGATGTTCTGCACGGTGAACGAGCGCATGTAGCCGCTGGGGCCGGTGATTGTCACGTCGCGGGCGTTCATGCCCAGATTGACGGGATAGCTCGCGCTCACGGCGACGTCGATCGCGAGAAACCCCGCGTCCAATTCGGGAGCAAAGTTCAAGTCGAAGCCCCCAGTGGCAATGAGCGGCGCCGAAAAGACGGTCGTCGAAACTTCGCCCCGATGAAACGCCGGAAACCAGGTAGCGTCTCGGCGAAGGTGTGCTACGTCATTCACGAGAGGAACGATTTGCGTGACAATTGTCACCAAACCCATTTGGATGGCATAAGGAGTATCAGCAAAGCTGAAATTCAATTCCAGATAATCGCTCGGCGTCGCCGGCGGCCCTGGCGAAATCAAGTCAATGTACTGCGCCTCGGCCCGCGACGGGGCTATAGCGAAGAGAACAAGGGCGAGGGCAAGCCGGCGCAACAAGGGGGCGATCTCCTCGGGACAACTACGACACCGGACTCTGCTGATTGACAAGGGATCGCTTGCGGCAGCTTGATCACACACTTGGGAGATAAACCATGAGGATCATTCGCAATGTCGCTGAATGTTTAGCCGCGGCGCCGGCTCACGAGGCGCCGCTGGAAGAACAGGCAGCCGACCAGCGCCAGGACGGCGCCGCTGGGCTCGGGGATGTTCTGCACGGTGAACGAGCGCGAGTAGTTCCCCGGACCAGCGATCATTACGTCCCGAACATTCATCAGCGACGAGGGGTCAAAATGAGACGTACCGATGGACACGTCGATTGCGTCGAATCCGGCATCCAATTCCGGGGCGAACCCAATAATGAATCGTCCCGAAGATGCGGGGAAGATTCCCAAAAGCGATATGGAACCTCTGGTTTCGGGAAAAGACCAGATGGTATTTTTGCGCAGGTAGGCGGAGTCGTTCACGAGGTCAACGACTTGATTGGTCAATGTCACAAGTCCCATGCGCACGGTGTGCGGGTTCTCTGCGAAACTGAACGCCAAGTGGAGATAGTCGGACGGCACGGCCGGCGGTCCCGGCGAGATCAATTCGACGTATTGTGCATTGATCCGCGAAGGGGATATGGCGAAGAGA
>JBIOVA010000056.1:0-22753 GCA_044867485.1 Lacipirellulaceae bacterium
ATCTTGAGCAGCTCGGCGGGGCTGATTCCGTCGCGCGAGAAGAACGCGTGAACGGCCGCGGAGGTGTGGTTCCGCGGCTTCCCCGCGTCGCACACCAGCACCTTGCGGCAGGACCGGCCCAGGACTAGGGCGGCACTCAGGCCCGCCGGCCCGCCGCCGACGATCACCACGTCGTAGTCGAACTTCGCTTGCGGGGCCTGCTTCTCCTCGGCGTGGGCGTTCGTCTCGGCGGCCAAGCCGGCTGCCGTCCCGGCGGCGAGCAGGGCGATCGCCTCTCGGCGACTCAGGTCCTTCGTCTCGTTCATGGCGTTCCCCTTGTGTGATTGGTGCTGTCGGTACGGCAGACGCTTCGATTCATCCATTCATCGTTTGCGACATGACGGCTTGGTGCAGCCAGCGCGGCGTTGCCCAGGTAAAGAACACGATGGCCTTGTTGGCCCATCCTGGCACGACGCTCATGCGTCCTGCCCGCAAGGCGCGGATCCCGGCGCGCACGACGGGGGCTGGCTGCATCATGATGAACTTCAACAGGGGCGTGATTTTCTGTTGTGCGGCTGTGGCGAATCCAGTGTCCGACATGCCCGGACAAAGCGCCGTGACCGTGATGCCGTCGCGCTTGAGTTCACGATGCAGGGCTTCAGCCAGGCGCAAGACGTAGGCTTTGGCGGCGGAATAGACGGCGAAATTTTCCACGCCTTGGTACGCCAACAGACTGGCGACGAGCAAAATTTTGCCGCGCTTCCGCGTCCGCATGGCCTGCGCAAACACGTGAGTGACGGCGGTCAGGCTCGCGACGTCGAGTTGCACCATCGACAGCACCGCGGCGAGCGGAGCATCCGCAAACGGACCTTGCAGTCCGTGGCCAGCGTTGTTGATCAGGATGTCGATCTCAATTCCTCGCTCACGGAGCCGCTGATGCAATTGGATCACCGCCGCAATATCTGAAAGATCGACTTGCTCAACGATGGCCTCGATGCGGTACTGCTGGCGTAGCGCTTCGGCGAGTTGTTGCAGCCGGTCCAGCCGGCGCGCTACCAGAACCAGAGCATGGCCTTGCGCGGCATGTTGGCGGGCGAACTCCTCGCCGAAGCCGCTCGATGCCCCCGTGATGAGAACCCAAGATGCGTCTGATGTATTCATTTCGTTCCCCCCCACTAGGGCAATGCGGCCGACGAATGCGTCTGTAGTTCTTGACTTACTCTGTCAGGGTCCCTTGCGGACTCGCTTGATGGCTTGATCTAACTGATCCACGAACTTGCCCCCAAGAACCTTCTTGACCTGCTCTTGGGCCTCGCTCCAGGCGGAAACCGCCTTATCCAGAAGCTTGAGTCCCCGCGGCGTGAGGCGAAATGGCTGCGATCGGCCATCCTCGTCGGGCACGACTTCCAGCCAGCCACGCGCCTTCATGCGTTCGACGTTGCGACTGAGGGTCGAAACGTCGAGATGGAGATGCTCGCAAACTGCAGCGGGACGAGCCGTCCCCATCTTGGCGGCGGCGACCAGAACGTTCATCTGGCTCGCCTTCAAGTCGAGCGGCCGCAGGGCGTCGTCGTAGATGTTGGTGATGACGCGATTGAGCGTGCGTATTCGGACGGCGACGCATTCGTCGGCGATCTTGTCAATCATCGTGTGCATATGCTCGGCTCTCACTTCATGTCTCCCTAATATCATTGTATATGCAACTATCTGCGTGTCAAGAGGGGAGCCCTGCTGTTTTTCTAGGGGGAATCCGAATTCAATTTCCAGAGGGGATCGGAATCCAGGTCAAGGCCTGGTCGGGAATCGGCGGGTGGCACTGGCGTGCCGCCAGTGAGAAGCGGAGACACGGCCAGCCTGTCCGATTCCAGCCTGACGTGCGAGGTCGCTGCGGGGCGGGGCTCGATCGTTCGCCAACGGTCGAGTTGAGGCAACGTCCAGCGGCGCTTCCCACTGGCAACATGCCAGTGGCACACAGCGCCAGTGGCACACAGCGTTACTTCCGCGGCAAGCTGCGGACGAAGGCCACGGCTTGCTCGATCCAAGCGGCGAGGTCCAGATCGTCGCGGGCGCCGCTGGGGTCGACCATCACCCAGCCCTTCATCGGCCGGCCAGTAATGTCGAACTCGTGCACGCCGCGTTTAGTGAGAGCCGCGTCGTAGGCGTCGGCGCCGATGCGGACGATGAGGAATTCCTTCCACACGCCGACGCACATGTTGCCGTGGAGCAAGAAGCCGACGCCGCCGAACATTTTTTTCTCGGCGAAGCCGGCGCGGCGGGCGAGCAGCGGGCGGACCCGGTCGGCGATCGTGGCGTCAAATGGCATGCTAGCAACGTCGCCGATTTCGCGGCGGCGTCAAGTCTGAGCGGGGGACCGTGGCTTCGACCCGCAAAATCCTCGGCATTTCCTGCACATTTTTGGCCTGGTTCCCTATTCGGCGGTAAACTTGTGGCCACTTGCATGACGCATCCCGCCTTGAATCTTCACGCCGATTGGCCGCTTTGAGCTTGGATCGCTCCTTCCCCCCAGCATGAAAGGACTCGACCATGGCCAGCAAAACCGCCGCCCCCGTTGCGCCGCTCTTGGACGAAGACCTTGCCGAGTTGTTCGACGCCGGCCTGCAGAGCGTGCTCGCCGTTCCGGCCCGCGCCGACGCGGTGGAGCTCCACAGCGCGCCGCTCGCCCGCCGCGACCGCTTCGTCACGTGGCGCAAAGACCCGCTCCAACCCAGCGCCGAACGGCCGGGATGGTTCGAGATCAACCTTCAGGAGCTGCAGCTCGACGACGGCGACTACGAATACGAGTTTCTCGTCAAACGGCCGCGCGAGAACGGGCCGGGCATGGAAGAGGTGATCGCGGCCGATCCGTACGCGGAGGAGATCACGCGGTTCAGCGGCTACCGCGGCGTGTTCCACATCAAGGACGGCAAGCGGTGGCGGCAACCGTTTTATTGGGGCGACGAATTTCCCGACGGCGAGCGGCTGGCCAACAACAACAAGCTCGTCATCTACGAGCTGCCGATGCGGTGGACGGAGAATGCGCCGGAGGACCGCCGCCAGGTGGCGCTCGGCACGTTCGAGAAGGCCGTGTTCGCGCGACTGGACGAGTGGAAGGCCCTGGGCGTCAACGCCATCGAGCTGCTCCCCGTGCAGGACTCGGCCGACACTCTGAACTGGGGCTACGGCACGCGGTTCTTCTTCGCGCCGGACCTCGACATGGGCGGGCCGGTGGATCTGAAGTATTTCGTCAAGAAGTGTCACCAACGCGGCATTCGCGTGATCTTCGACGTGGTGATGAACCACGCCCGGCTGTGCCCGCTGAAGGATCTCGACCACGACAGTTACTTCCTGGATCGCCCTGGCGACGAGCCCGGTCGCGGCGACGACTACGGCGGCGACATGTTCCGGTATCGCTCGCGCGGCGCCGACGGCACATTCGCGGCCCGCGAGTTCCAATATCGGATGGCGGAGTTCCTGATCCGCGAATGCCACGCCGACGGGTTCCGCATCGACGAATTTCGCGGCATCGACCACTGGGAATTTATTCAGGAGTTCCGCGATCGGGCTTGGAGCGCCCATCAGGCGCAGTTCCCGGGGCGGCCGTTCCTTGTGATCGCCGAGGACTCGTGGCGCCGCGCGGTCATCACGCACGATGCACCGCAGAATCCCCGCGGACGGAAGGTGACCGACTCGATGTGGAACTTTGCCCATCGCGACGAGTTGCGCCGCGCGATGCGCGATCACTTGAAGACCGCCTGGGGCCAGCCGTCGCGCCGGGACCGAATCGCCTGGGCCGTCGCGGGCACGGCTGTGTGGGACGACTGGAACAAGTCGGCTCAGCCGGGCTTCGACGACCTCAGCCAGGCCGTCAACTATCTGACTTCGCACGACGTGGAGGGCGAGCACGAGAAGCGGATTCTCAACTACTTGCTGGAGCCGATCCTGCGGTGGTACGGCCGGCCCGACAACTTGGAGCACATCCGCTGGATTGCCGATCATGTGCAAGATCGTCACGGCGACGGCCGGTATGTGGTTGACGACGTCGACCGCGTCGCTCACGGCGAAGCGCTGGAGCGGGTGCGCAGCGCGTTTGCGCTGTCGATGACGTCGGTGGGCATCCCGATGATTCTGGCCGGCGAGGAGCTGGGCGACGTGCACGACCTGGACCACCGCGACTGGCGGCTCAAGATGTCGGACCCCGTCGACTGGAGCCGGCGGGACAAGTCGGACAACAACCGCGCGCTGTGGAACAACGTTCGCGAGCTGGTGGAAATGCGGACCACGGAGCCGGCGCTGGGCCGCAATGAGATCGACTTCTTCTATTGGCATCCGGCGTTCAACGAGAACGAAGGCGACGCGGTGTTCGCCTTCTGCCGCACCGGCGGCGCGGCGTTGGGCACGGCGCGGCAGGTGGTGACGGTCGCCAACCTGGGCCGCCGCGGCTATGGGGAGTTCCACCTCCCGTGGGCGTGGCGCGACGCATCGCGCACTCGCGAGATCGCGCCGCCTACGCACCGCGCTCCACTGGAGCTCACGGGCCCGGACTGGGCGAAGCTCTCGCTGGCGCCCTTCCAGGTGCGTGTGTTCGTCACGTGACGCGTCAGGAATTCTTGCCGGACCCCTCGGCGGACCTCGGGGTGACAGGGCAAGGTATGATCCGGCGGTGAATTGCCCGCGGCGGGCTCGTCCCCTATACTCACGGTCGCTCGCGGTCGGTGGGGCTGCACCGCGCGAGGTCCTTTTCACACCGGAGTCGATCCCTCCCATGAATCGCGAGAAATTCTCCGCTGGCCGTCGTCAATTCTTGCTTACTGGCGCCGCTGCGGGCGCCGGGCTGGCCCTGGGAACTGCGCCCATGTCTCGTGCGTTCGCCGCGGCGGCCGAGCCGCTGTTCAAGATTTCGCTCGCCGAGTGGTCGCTCCATCGCGCCATTTTCGACGACAAAACGCTCGAAAACCTCAACTTCCCCGCATACGCCAAGGACAAGTGCGGCATCGATGCGGTCGAGTACGTCAACCAGTTCTTCAAAGACAAGGCCCGCGACGAAGCGTACCTGGGCGAGCTCAAGAAGCGGTGCGAGGACAACGGCGTCACGAGCGTACTGATCATGTGCGACGGCGAGGGGGCCCTTGGGGATCCTGACGACGCGAAGCGCACCGAGGCCGTCGAAAACCATCACAAGTGGGTCGAGGCCGCGAAGTTCCTGGGCTGCCATTCGATCCGCGTCAACGCGCAGTCCGGCGGCGACCGCGACGAGCAGGTGAAGCTGGCGGCCGACGGGCTGCGAAGGCTCTCGGAGTACGGCGACAAGTTCGGCATCAACGTGATCGTCGAGAACCATGGCGGCTGGTCGTCCGACGGCGCGTGGCTGGCCGAGGTGATGAAGACCGTCGATCATCCGCGGTGCGGCACGCTACCCGACTTCGGCAACTTCCAGACCAGTCCCGGCGAGTGGTACGACCGCTACAAGGGCGTCGCGGAACTGATGCCGTTCGCCAAGGGCGTGAGCGCTAAGAGCCACGAGTTCGACGGCGCCGGCAACGAAGTGCGGACCGACTACCGCAAGATGCTCAAGATCGTGCTCGACGCGGGATACCACGGGTACATCGGCGTGGAGTGGGAAGGCGACAACCCCGGCGAGCATGAGGGGATCATGCTCACCAAGCGGCTGCTGGAGACGGTGCGCGACGAGATGGCGGCGGCGCCGAGTTGAGCCGGCGCAGCGGCGCGCTGAACGCGTGCCACTGCTGGCTTGCCCAGCAGTGCGAAGCGGGTAGTGCGGCGCCCACTGCTGGACGAGCCAGCAGTGGCACCCGCGCGCTGCCGCGTCGCGGCTAACGGGGCGTGCGACGGTTAGGGCAGCTCGCGGATGCGCAGGCGCCTGAATTCGACGGGGGAGCCCTCGGATTCGAGACACAGGTATCCTGTTCGCGGGTCGCATTCCGTTCCGCCGGAGACTTCCTCGCCGTTGACCCACAGCCGCACTTCGCCGTTGAGGGCGCGGATGTAGTAGTGGTTCCACTCGCCCAGGCCGCGGCTGAGGTTCTTGCGGGGGAAGCTGCGCATGCCGTCCGGGGCGACAGGCGGGAACGGCTTCATCTTGGCCGTGCCCACGGGGAAGACGTCGCCGTTGGTCGTGAACCAGTCGGCCTTCTTGCCCGAGGACTTTTCGTACTCTTCCGTGTAGCCGTGGTCGAGGACCTGGACCTCAATGCCGCCGGGCGGGAGGGCGCCGGGCTTGAGGTCCTTGAGAGCCGCCTCGCTCGTCCAGACGAAGATGCCCGAGTTGCCGCCGCTCTTGAGATGCCGCCACTGGGCGACGAGCTCGAAATTGGTGAACGGCTTCGCGGAGCGGATGACGCCGATAGGCTGACCGGTGCAGGCGACGCCGTCGTCCGACCAGGTCCAGGTGTCGTCGTCGCAGTTAACTTTGACGAAGTCGGCGGCGCCCAGCGCGCGGAAGCCGGGCTCCGTGCCGTTGATCGACGCCTTGGGCAGATCCGCCGACTCCTGGGCGAAGGCGACGCCTTGCGGGTAGTAAATGTGTACCAGCAGGGCGAGCGTGCCAAAACGGACGAGCGTGCGCGTGGTCATGGAGAGCAGCTCCGCGTGAAGGAGGCGAGGTACGTGCAACGTTGCGAGTTGCACGAATCTTACAGGAATTCACGAGGCGTGCAGAGCCGTCGCCGAAGCAGGTATCGCCGAGAGACTGGCGTCAGAGCATGTTGGGCGTCGGGTTGTGGTCGACGTCGGCCGCGGCGTCGGCTTCGCTGCGGGGTGCATCGGCGGCTTCCCATTGGTCGTAGCTGGCCAGAACGCTGCCTTGCTCGAACTTGCCGCGGCCGTCGCCGAGGTTCTTGAGCGTGGCCCAACGGACGTAGGCGCGCAACTGCGGCTCGGAATCGAACGTGGCGACCAGCCGGAATGGCTGATCGCGTTTGGAAGCGTAGAGGTAGTGCATGACTTTGCCCCTCACACAGGATTGAAAAGAAGGCATGCGTGCACTGTAGCAAACGGCGGACCAGCGTCGGACGTGAGTGGAGGCTAGACCCTTCGGCCGACCTCAGGGTGACATGGGGCGTCGCGAGGCGTCTAGTACGTGCTGGCTACGCTCAGCATCACGGCGTCTTTCAGATCGAGATCGCCGTTGCCGGAGCGGTAGGTCAGCTCGCGGCCGAAGAGGTACGCGATCTCGACGGCGGCGCCGCCCGCGGGGTCGCTGCGGTCTTCGACGCCGAATGCCAGGCGGAGGTCGCGGTAGGTGGCGTTGTCGCTGGTGAGGTCGACGCGTTCAATGGCCCACGTGCCGCCGCCGAGCTCGCCGCGGAGGTAGGCCCAGTGGTCGGCGTCGGGCAGACGCACGGCGAGGCACGGGCGTGGGAAGACCAGGTCGAGCCGCAACTCGTCGTAGGCCGCCCAGCGGAAGCCGATAACGGGCAGCAGGCTCACGTCGTCGCGATCGAGGACGTCGACGCCGATGAGCCATTCGCTGTCGCGGGTGGTGCGAAATTGGACGACGGCGTGGCCGGGAAAGCGTACGCCGTCGCGGGCGCTGCCCTCGAAATCGGTGAACACGCCGACGCGGGCGACCACGTCGTAGCCGACATTGGGGCTGATCCACCGGCGGCGCTGATAGCCGAGAACCAGATCGAAGAGCCGCGGCGGCATGTCGGTGACGACCGGGCCGTCGAGAAAGTGGAAGCCCATGCCGAGGACAATGCCGTGAGACTCGCCCGCAGGAAGAGTGGCGGACGATTCGAGGCTAACCATGCCGAAGCGATCGTCGTCGCCGATGATCCACGCGGTGCGGCCGGTGGAGGTGTTGTAGCCAAGCATGGTTGGAAGAGTCGTGGGCGCCAGGGGCGGCTCGACGGTGCCTTCGAGCGACGGCTCGCCGAGCGCGACGATCTCACCATCGACGGGTTCTGGCAGGATTGACTCGGCGACGAAGCGGCGCTGCGGCTCAGCGGGGACGACCAGTTCGCCCGGGGCGATCGGTTCGCGCGGCGTGATCGGCTTGGCCGGCAGCTCGGGCGTGAGTGGCGGGAGGAGGTCCAGCTCGGCCAGTTGTTGCGCGTGGACGAGCGCCGGGGCGCACGCCGCCAACAACAGGGCGACCAGTCGCCAGATTGGTGCGTACGTTGGGAACCAGCCGCGGGTGGACCTGCGCTGCATGCTCAAGGGTCGGACGAGAGGAGATCTGACGAGGGGCGGTACGATACAGGGCGCCCCGCTGACGCGTCAACGGCGTCGGCGCGATGGAGCCAGCACTGACTGCAAGCCGGCGACGACGACCACGGACGTCTGATCCTGAGCCGTCGGGTGGAATCGTCTTGGCGCCGCTATCGAGGTCGCGCCACGGCGTCGGATTTGCTTGCCGGCGTCTCGTCGGATGGTTCCACAGCATTCCTCTTCTCTTTGGCGATGAGGCGTTCCACTTCGGCGTTGAACGCCCGCTGTCTGGCTTCCGCCGCAACGCGACGGGCCGCCTCGGCGGGGGACCACTCAACTCTGGCGGACGCGTGCAGCTTGCCGCCGAAGTCTTCCCAGAATCGGCCAATTTCTCGGAACCGAAAGTCGTCGATGAGCCGCTGCTTCACCTCGTCGAAGGCGAGTCGGCGGGCAGGTTCGTGGCCGGTCAATTTGATGATGTGATAGCCGTCCGTCGTGGCGACGACGTCGCTCGCGTCGCCAACTGTCTGCATGGCAAAAGCGACGTTGCCGAAGGGGTCCGAGTCGGGGCCCATGATGACGCCGCGAGTGGAGTAGCCGCGGTCGCCGCCGCGGTCGCGGGTGGCTTCGTCTTCAGAATGGGCGGCGGCCAGCTCGGCGAAATCCTCTCCGGCGCGAATCCGCGCGACGAGCGCTTGGGCCCTCGCGCGCGCGGCCTCGCGGTCGGCGGCGGAGGCGTCCGCGGCGACGCGCATGAGAATGTGGCTGACGCGTCGCCGCTCCGGTTGATCGAATTCCGCCGGATACTTGTCGTAGAGCTCGCGCGCCTCAGCCTCGGTGAGTACCTTCTTCTCGTTCGCGTGGAGAGCGTAGAGTCGCTGGACGCCCAGAGTGTTCCAGCGGATCCGTTCTTTGATGGCGCGAAGCGTGCGTCGCTGAGCGAGGATTTGCTGCTCGGCTTCCTCGGGCGTTTGTCCGCGCGCCGCGGCCATTTCGCGGAAGTGGGCGTCCACGTCGACGTCCGTGATTTCGACGTGGTCGGCCGCGAGTTGCTGGGCGATGAGCAAGCGTTCGATGAGGGCGTGGATGGCTTCGGCGCGCATCTGGTCGCGCGCGACGTCACGGGCGGACTCGTCGAGCGTCAGGCCGTGGGCCGCCTCACGCGCGCTGTTGGCGTTGATGCGGTCATCGGCTTCGTCGACGACTTGCTGCTGAAGAATGGGATCGCCGTTGACGGAGACGACCAACTCGTTGGGTTCGGCGGGCGCGGCGGCGGCGGCGAGAAGCAGCGAAAGGGCAACGACAAGCGGGGCAAGAAGTCCCACGGAAAGCCCTCCGAGAGAAGGATCTGTCGATGGACAGTTTGCAGTTGGACTTAGAAAGCGCACGGCGCCTGAGATGAGCGCCAACGGCAGCCACTTCGACCGCGCCTGGCAGCTTGCCGCGACGACTCCAACATTTAGCCCCCGGTCAATGACCGGAGGCTAAATATGTTGGAGCGGACCGCGGTTACCACCAGGAGAGATTGGTCATGCGCACCTGGGCGCTAGCCGGTCCGGGCGACCCGGAAGAGCCTTCCATCTGGAGATTGAAGATCAACCACCAGTCCTTGTTAACAAAGTTCGTGCCGGTGTGCGTGGCGGTCCAGTTGCCGTTGATGTAGAGGTACACCCAGGCGTCGTTCGTGCCATTGTTCTTCGCCTGGACGTGAACTTTGTACATGGTATTGTTCGACGTGGTGGTTTTGGTTTCCCAGCCGCCGTCGTAGGTGTTCTGCCAGACGGTGCCGCTGCCCTTCCACTCAGCGATGTCGATTTCCCCGGTCCAACCGCCGAGCGTGGTGACCCAAAAAGCGGGCCATGTGCCGCGGGCCGTAGGCGCCTCGATGCGGGCTTGGGCGCCCATGGCGTCGGTGAGCGTGCACCTGAGGGTTTGACTGAGATACTGAACGCCAGAACGATACTTCATCCCCCCCTCGCCAGGCTGATCGGCCCGACAATACCACCAACCATTGCTGTACCAGGCATGGTCGGTTTTCATGTAGACGTTGCCATTGTGGGTGTGCGATCCCCAGGGATACGTCCCGTTGTTGACCATGATGACGGCCTGGGCCGGAGCGAGGCCGAGGCACGCGATCGTCGCGACGGCGACGAGCGAGATCGTTGCTTTGCGCATAGACAAGATCACCTTCCTGTTGGAGTTGGGGCGCACGACGAGCCGTTGGCACGGCGCGTCGCTGGCCGACCATGACGAGAAACGCGATTGCGATTCCCTCCCTAGGACGAGAGACGTGCCTCTGCTCATTGTCCCTGGAACAAGGCGAAGCCAAGCCAACTGCGGGAGCGCTCGCGGATGAAGCGAGCATGGCGCTCGGCCGTCAGGTGGGCGAGTTGCGACCTCCTTTCTTGCGCCCACCGCGCGCATGGGCGCGCGCAACTTGAGCGGCTACCGCCACGACGGCAGCGACCTGGCCCTCGCCCGTGTCACCCCGGATAATGCACGACGCCCCGGCGGGCGTACACGCCGTCGATTCCTGTCGTCCGTTCTCTGCGATGCAACTCTCTGCGATGCAACTCTCTGCGATGCAACCCTCTGCGATGCAACGCTGTGTGATGCGACCGTCTTCCGGCAGCAACATCGGCGCCGGGCCAGGTCCCTCAGAGACTCAGGTGCTGAGAACGTCAGAGGTGCGAGAAGAGGTGACGACCTGGACGTTATTTAATGTCAGTGACGGTTGAAGTTTTACGAAAAAACTTCTCACTGGCATCAAAATTGAGATCGCGAGCAGGAATTGCCGGCCCTGCGGCCGATGTGGCAATGTGCACGAGCTCAGATAACTAGATGTAAATACCCCAACCCTAGGACAGTGAAGGATGACGAGATTAGGCTCCAACTCTTGGCGGCACGACGGCGTGGCGGCTGGCGCGTCAATGTCGGACATGTTGCTCAAGTTCTTTACTGGCTGCAAACCTCACATCGGGCCTGTCGTTGGGCGGTCTGTTCACTTGTCGCGGTCGTCTTACGAAGTGTCAAGGATCCCATCATGAACATCGCCATCGGCTCGGATCACGCGGGGTTTCGATATAAGGAACTACTGAAATCGCGACTCGCGGAGCTGGGGCACGCGGTCGCCGATCTAGGGACGCATTCTGCGGAGTCGTGCGATTACCCCCTGTTCATCCGGCCGGTGGCGGAGGCGGTGGCGCGGGGGGAGTTCGAGCGGGGGATTGTGCTCGGCGGGTCGGGCAACGGGGAGGCGATCGTGGCCAACCGCGTGCGGGGAGTGCGCTGCGCGTTGTGCTGGAATGTCGAGGCCGCACGGCTGGCGCGAGCTCACAACGACGCTAATGTGCTGTCGCTGGGGGAGCGGATGGTCAGCGAGGCCGACGCGGTGGCGATTTTGGAAACGTGGCTGGCGACGCCCTTCGAGGGCGGCCGGCATCAGCGGCGGATTGAGATGATTGATCGCGATTGATTGTTGCGTTGCCCATCGAAAGGGGCGCCCGATACGTCGACTCATGCGTCGATGGCCAGGTGGACGACGGTGTACGAGGCTTTCGGTAGCTTGAACGTCATCATCGGGCCGGCTTGCGGGGCGTCAAGTTTTTGCGGCGCCACCTTCTGCGGGTCGTCGAACGTGTTGACGGCCTTCAAGTCAGCGCCCGTCAGCGTTTCGCATGCGAGGACTTTGGTAGGCGTCGGATTGCGCCAGTCAAGCATCAGCTCTCGCTCCGATTCGAGATCGCGATTAAGCATGAACACGCAAGCGCGGCCCGTGGCGGCGTCGACGGTGACGACGACGTCGATGAACGGAACTTGCTCGTCGCGGGCGAAGTCGGCGCGCAGCCCCGTGGCGTGAATGGGATAGGTCTCCGATTCCACTTGCAGATCGAGCACCCGGCCGTGGGCGTACTGGAGCGCCCAGGCGTAGGGATAGTAGATGGACTGCCGCAAGACGGATTTCTCGTTCGTCACCAGCGGGGCGATCACGTTGACGATTTGCGCGAGACAGCCGACGCGCACGCGATCGGAACGGCGCAAGAGCGTGTTGAGGAACCCGCCCACCAATAACGCATCCTCGAGGTTGTACTCTTCCTCGAGCAGCCGCGGGGCGAATTGCCGTTGGCCGTTGGCGAACAGCCCGCCGCGGGCACGGTACCACACATTCCACTCGTCGAACGAGAGCCACAGCCGCTTGGGCGACTTGAGCGTCCCTTGAACGTAATCGCACACGGCGGCGATCTCGTGAATCTGCCGCTCCATGTCGAGGTTCATGGCGAGATAGCGGGACGAGTCATCGCCCGTGAGCTGCGGCGTGTTGCCGTAGTAGTTGTGGAGCGAGATGCCGTCGACCTGGTCGTAGCACTCTTCGAGCACCTGGCGGTCCCAGACGAGATAGGTTGGCAGGATCGTGTTGCTGGAGCCGCAGGCAATGAGTTGGACGTCGGGAGTGATGACGCGAATCTGCCGGGCGGCGTCGCGGGCCTTGCGGCCGTACTCGCGAGCGGTGAGGCGGCCCATCTGCCAGGGACCGTCCATTTCGTTGCCCAGGCACCACGTGCGGACATTGTGCGGCTGCTCGTAGCCATGCTCGCGGCGGAGATCGCTCCAGCGGGTGCCGCGGTCGACGTTGCAGTATTCGACGTAGGCCACTGCGGTTTCCGGTGTACCGGTGCCGAGGTTGAAACCCAGCAGCGGCTCCGTCCCGACGAGCCGGCACCACTCGATGAACTCGTTCGTGCCGAACTGATTGGTTTCGAGCGAGTTCCAGGCGCGCTCGAGGACGGTGGGCCGATTGTCTTTGGGGCCGACGCCGTCGAGCCAGTTGTACCCGGAGACGAAGTTGCCGCCGGGGTATCGCATGATGGGGACGCCGAGCTGTTTGACCTCGGCGAGCACGTCCTTGCGGAAGCCGCGCTCGTCGGCCAGGGGCGAGTCGGGGTCGTACACGCCGGTGTAGATGGCGCGGCCCAGGTGTTCGAGGAAGGCGCCCAGGAGCCGGCGGTCGAGATCGGCCCTGACGCGACTTTGGTCGATGACGGTGCGGGCTGGTCCGCTGGTCTGTGCGTAGCCGATGCTAGCGAGCCAGGAGCTTGAGGCGAGCGCGGCGCCGGCGGAGCCTAACTGTGTGAGAAAGGCGCGCCGCGTCGGCGCGAAAGAGTGGGAAGACTGTCGTCGCGGTGACATGACAAGCCCTTTGATCGCGATGAGGGTTTGGACAAGGCCGGTGATTATGGCCGTCCATGCGCAGGGCGACAAACATTTCCATGGAGTCGTCGGAGGTTGCCTGCCATTCTGGCAGTGGGGCGTTGGGGCAGTCACGAAGGTCCAAATTACATGGCCTCGAACGCCGCCGAAGTGTCCGGTTCGGTTTCAGACCGTTGAAAATTCTTTACACGCGACGCGCCGGGAGGAGTTTGCCGTTGTCTGGTATGCAGTTACGACGCGAGTCGTCGCCGCAGCTTCGCGTCAGCCGTGACGCGACACGGCGGTCGATGGGAAAAGGGCTGCTGCCCAAGAAGTGGGCACGTGGGTCGTGCGGCGACCTTCAGCATCCGCTGCCCACAAATAGGCACGCTGCAGCTCGCGCCGTAAGTGCAAGCAATGCAAGGACCTCGGTGAATCGCTTGCCTGCTGTCGCAAGATGGCGGGCACAAGGAGGTCCGTGCCGAGCGGCCTCGCGCCCTTTCCCTATGCTGAATCGGAAGGAGACGTCAGCCGTGCTTACCCAAAGCCAGGAAAAGTATCAGGAAGTGTTGGAGGTCGCCGAAACGCTCTATCGCCAGAACCCCGATTGGGTCACCTTTTTTCGCGAGGTGCTGGGGGTCGAGGGAACCGTCCGCAAGGCGTTCCCCACGTTTGACGAACTGACGGCGTTTGAGCAAACCCCGCAGTTTGACAAGATCCAAAAGCTGCTCGTCCGCCTGCGGGAGAAGCGGTCGAACGTCGACGTCGAGACCGAACCGACGCGGGTCATCACCGTGCGGCTTCCCAAGAGCATGCACGAGTACCTGCGAACCGAGGCCCACGACCTGCGGACCAGCATGAACAAGCTGTGCATCTCGAAGCTGCTGCAGGTGATTGGCGAGGACATGATCCCGAACGAGCGGGGCGGGCCTGGCGAGACCACGGCGCCAGCGCCGCGGCTGTCGCAGGGGACGACGCCCGCCGGCGGGTTGCCAGCGTTCCAGCGGACGCCCGCCGCGGCGACCGGGACGACAGCTTCGTCGTTCGGCGCGTATCAGCCGCAGTCGCCGCCGTACAAACCGGTGCAGGCGCGGGTGTAGTTGTCGACACGGTTATTTGGACAGTCAAGGAGCCGCCCTCGCGAGAGGGCGGCTTTTTTTGTTGGCGGCGCCATCGGTTGACCGGGTAGCATGGCCTCGGAGGTCTGCCGACGTGGCCACGTAGGCGAGTTTCTCCGAAACTCGCATCCGAGTTTCGGAGAAACGCGGCTACGTGGGTCGACATGCCCACGCGGACGAGGGCATGCCACACAATGATGTGGTATAACCACTCGCGGTCCTTGGAGTTCTCCCGTCCCAAAAAAATGCAGCACTGTCCTCCATGAAGCGACGACATCCGCTATCGGTACTAGCTGCACTTGCGGCGTCAACTTTCCTGTCGACTCTCGCGAGCGCCGACGGCTCCTGGCCGCAATTCCGTGGGCCCGGCGGGCAGGGAGTGGTCGAGGATGCGGAGCTGCCGCTTCGGTGGAGCGAGACCGAGGGCGTGGCGTGGAAGACGCCGTTGCCGGGGCGCGGATGGTCGTCGCCAGTGATCGCCGACGGCCGCATCTGGGTGACGACCGCGGAAGAGCGCGCGGCGACGGATGAGGAGCGCACCGAGTTGATGAAGGACGTCGCCAACATGGGGATCGCCAAGCAGATGGCCGCGGTGGCCTCGGTGCGGTTGTCGGCGCTGGCGGTCGATCTGGAGACCGGGCGCGTCGAGCGCGGCGTTGAGTTGTTCACCGTCGACGGGCCGCCGCCGATTCACGGGCTCAATAGCTACGCGTCGCCCACGGCTGTGATCGCCGACGGCCGCGTCGTCTGCCACTTCGGCGCCATGGGTACGGCATGCATCGACGCTTCGACGGGCGACGTGTTGTGGCGGAAGCGGTTCGAGATCAACCACATCGTCGGACCAGGTAGCTCGCCGGTCGTTCACAACGGACTTGTCATTCTCACATGCGACGGCGGGGACAAGCAGTTCATCGTGGCGCTCGATCTCAAGACGGGGGACACGGTGTGGCAGGTCGACCGCCCGCCGATTCGCATCGAGGATCCTGATTTGCGAAAGGCGTACTGCACGCCGCTGGTGTACGAGGCGGGCGGGCGCGTGCAGATGGTGATCCCCGGCGCCCAATGGTTCATCGCATATGACCCGGCGACGGGCGAAGAAATCTGGCGGATCGATCACGGCAGCGGCTACTCGAACGTGCCGCGGCCGGTGTTCGACGGCGAGAAGGTGTATCTCGACACGGGTTTCAACAAGGCGCAGATGTGGGCGGTGCGCGTCGACGGCGCCGGCGATGTGACCGACACGCACGTGGCGTGGCGCCAGACGCAGCAGATGCCAACGATGCCGTCGCCGGTGGCGGGCGCCGGGCGGCTGTTTGTGATCAGCGACGGCGGCGTGGCAAGCTGCCTCGACGCGGCGACCGGCAATCCGGTGTGGCGCGAGCGCGTGGGCGGGCAGTTCTCGGCCTCGCCGCTGTTGGGCTCAGGCCGCGTGTACTTCTGCAACCACGAGGGGCGCACGACGGTTGTCACGGCGGGGGATATGTTCGAGGTGCTTGCGGAGAACGACCTCGACGGGCGGCTGATGGCGTCGCCGGCTGTCGCGGACGGAGATTTCATCCTGCGGACAGACACGCACTTGTATCGGATCACGCAGGAGTGACCGACAGCGCGAACGGCCTCTTTGACCCGCGGGGCGCCGCCTATTCTTCCTTCACGTCGACGTTGACGCCCCCATTGTCGGGATCGCGCGTAATATTGACGTCGGCGCCGGGCGTGTCGACGTCGAGGACCTTTTTGTCGCGGTTGACGTCGACGTCGACGTCTCCCGTGTCGCGGTCACGCTCGATCTCGACGCCGCCACGGGGCGTGTCGACTTCGAGCAGCGTTTCCTTGCTGTCGCAACCGAGCGTAAGCAAGGCGGCGAGGCCAAGGATGAACTGCGGAAGGGCGAGGGCGGCGATTAGTTCGTTGGCTTTCATGGCAATGATTCGCATGGGTGTTTGATTGGCACGTGCATTGTCCGGCAACATTCGTCATTCCGACGACTGCTGCGACGACCGAACAATCTCAACGCAATGCGCGTGCCAAACATGAATTGCGACTGCTCGATGCGTTCTCCGCGGGAGAAGCATCGAAACTGGACGCTTAGCAAGCAAATGGGCGCCAATTGGCCGCGCGTGTCAGCTGCCAGCCAAGTGCCGATTTCTAGGGCGAACTACCGCGCGGCGGCGCTCACGTCGCCGGGGCGTTCTGCGGCAAGTCGGCAGGGGAGATCGCCTGTGTGGCGCGCTGCTGGGCGTCGCCTTCGGGGGCCGGCGGCGTGGCGGGCAGGTCGAGCGTGAAGCGGCTGCCTTGGCCCACCGTGCTGTCGACGTGGACCTGGCCGCCGTGCTCCTCGAGAATCTTGCGGGTGACGGGCAGGCCCAGGCCGGTGCCGCGGCCGCCTTTGCGCGAGACGAACACGGTGAAGATCGCCTCGATGTCGTCGGGGGCGATGCCCGCGCCGTTGTCCTCGACAATGATCTGGGCAAGCTTGAGCCCGTCGTCGTACTTCGACGTGACGATGACGCGACCGTCTTCCTTCTCGTCGCAGGCGTCGATGGCGTTCGTGACGACGTTGAGGATCGCGCGGTGGAGCCCTTCGGGGTCGAACATGAGCGTGGGCATGTTCCGCGCCGGGCGCCAGGCGAGCTCGACGCTCAGCTCCTCGGCGCGGCTGGCCATCAAGTCGATCACTTCGGCGGCGACCTGGTTGAGATCGGATGGCCGCGGGTCGGGCTCGCGCTCCTTGCTGAAGGTGAGCATGTCCATCACGAGCGTCGAGATGCGTTCTTGATTGCGGTCCACGATCGCCCAGCCTTTGCGGATCGTGTCGACGGCTTTCTGGGCGGCTTCCTGGTCGGTTTCGCTGGCGCCGTCTTCTTCAGACGCGGCCGCGCCGTCGTGGTCCCGGAGGCCCATTTCGATGAGGTAGCTGCCGCCGCGGACGCCTTGCAGGATGTTCTTGATGTGGTGCGAGAGCGACGCGATCGTCTGGCCCACGGCGGCGAGGCGTTCGGCTTGTACCAGCGCTTTGTAATAGGAGGTGTCTTCCACGGCGAGCGCCGCCTGATGGGCGATGGCGATCATCAGCCGCAGGTGCTCTTCGGTGAACTGGTTGGCGCCCTTGGCGGCGAGCGTCTTCTGCGGAGTGACGGCGGTATCGATGTAGATGACGCCGACCACCTCGTAGCGGCCCTGCATGGGGACGCAGATCGCTTCGCGGACGCCGAGGCTGACGATGCTCTGGGCGGGGTCCCAGCGCGAGTCGTCCCGGGCGTTGCTGGTGAGGACGCCTTCGTTTTTCTCGACGACGTAGTCGAGGATCGTCTTGCTGATCGAAATCTTGTCGTCGCTGCGGATGCCGCGGCGGTGGCGGCGAACCTTGGGCGTGAGTTTGCCCGTTTCGAGGTCCTTGAGCATGATGCAGCCGCGGTCGGCGTCGACCCAGTCGAAGATCATCTCCATGATGCGGGCGAGCAACTGGTCGATGTCCATCGTGTGGCTCACCGCCAGCGCCGTGCGATACATGATCTGCAGGTTGCTGCGAGCGCGGCTGAGCCAGGGGTGGGACGACCCGCGCGCGTCGGGCATCAGCCATTCGCTGCCGCCGGTCTGGCTGAGCGAGGCGACGATCCGCGAGCCGTCGTCGATCGCGGCGCGGGGAACGATGTCGACCTTGCCGGCGAGATCTTCGAGCCGCTCCTCATTGAAACCCGTGTAGAGCAGCGTTGAGCGGCCAACCTGGACCTGGTCGCCGCTGATGAGGTCGCGCTCGGTGACCAGCCGGCCGTTGACGAACGTGCCGTTGGAGCTGCCCAAGTCGCGGACCTGGTAGGCGTCGCCGCGGCGCACGAGCTCGGCGTGGTTGCGCGACACCTCGGTGTCGTGCAGCCGGATGGAATGGCTGTGGGTGCGTCCGATCGAGTGGACGGACTCCTCCAGATGGAATCGCGTCCCTTGATCGCGACCCTGAATGACGAACAACGACGCCACGCGACTTGGCTCTTCTGCTAGACGAGGTGGGAATGGACGTGTGGGGGGCGAGCCTGGCCGCGTCCTACGGCGAGGCTTATGGAAGGGAAGTCGTGCCGCCCAGTGACCGATTGCCCAGTAGTTCTCGGATTTTACGGCGCGAGGCCGGATTGTGGTAGGGCCGGGCGGCGAAAAACGAAGCGTGATAAGGAGTTGCGCTTGGCGAGACAATCCGGAAGGTGCGGGTTGTGAATTCTGGGAAGAGCCCTCCGGCGGTGAAGCGGGGGGCAATCGTAGCTCCGCCACGCCGCCCATCGACGTGATTGAGCAAACGGGGGCGAGCTGTCCGAACCGACGGCGGCGCGGCCAATTGGAGATCTTGCGACGTGGGGTGGACAGGCGGTTTTCTCGGCCATTTTGGGCAAGAGTGCAACGCGGGACGGGCGGGAATTGTCCGTATATTGTCCGCGAATAGGCCGGTAGTGTCCGTTTTGGGACTGGTCGTGACCGATGGCCGACCCGTTGCGACCGCGCAATGCCCGGCGCTCGTCGCGGCAAACGGGGCATACAAGTCCACGGCCGGAGTCGGCGTGGGGATGAACCCAGGAAGGAAGCGCAGGCGACGCCGCGATTGCGGCACACCTTGGCGTGCGCGGCGAGCTGGCGATGGGGTGGTCATCTCCGCTGGTTCCACGGTTCGCGGGAATATGTACGCCTGTTTACTATTTCACCCTACCGGAGGCGCGGCCGAATTCAAGAAGATTTTTTGGCCACGAAAAATACGAAAGGCACGAAAGGGGAGGGGAATGAGACACGCTGGCCAAGCGTTGCGGGCGGGTCGCGGGAGTGGACGCCGTGTCGTGCGCTTCGCACTGCTGGACAAGTCTCAGATCCGCGGTGGCGGGCCAGCAGTGGCGCCCTACGCCGTTAACCTTCTGATTCCAGAGTGATCCGCAGATGTCGCAGATCTCCGCAGATAGGGAGCAATAGGGGGCAGAACTATTTACGACGCGTGTCTCAAATAGTTCCGACCCTTTTTATCCTTCTTTGATCCTTGGCGGCGCCTTGACTCGGGACTCGGCTTGGCGTCCTCGCGCTGCCCATTCCTTCGGACAAAGATCGGCTTCAAGTCCTTCTGGTGCGTCTTGGCCCACTCCGCCAAGGAGGCGATGGGTTCAAGAAAACGAAGGCCCAGCGGCGTCAGGCGGTACTCCGTCTTGGGAGGGACGACCGGGTACACCGTGCGTTCGACCAAACCATCACGTTCCAGAGTCCGCAACGTCTGCGTCAGCATCTTCTTCGTCACGTCGGGGATTTGCCTCTGGAGTTCACTGTACCGCTTCACGCCGTCCGAAATCACGAACAGAACGGTCGAGGTCCACCGATCTCCGACGAGGTCGAACATTTGACGCAGCGGGCAGTTGGCATCGAGCAGACAAAGTGGCGTGTGCTGGACTTTCTTCGACAAGGGAACCTCCGAGTGTCTACGGCACTTTGGAGTGCCTACTTGCATCAAACCATCCTACTCGCGCTATTATCCCATGACTATGGCGGCCCGCTGTCAGCGGCCCTCGCTGACGAACCCGTACTCGGAGGGACAGACCATGACTGCCAAGATGCCGACCTTTACGCCCGCTGACTCTGCCTTGCTGTTGATTGACCACCAGACCGGCACGATGCAGCTCATCAAAAACATCCCGCTGGACGTGGCGAAACGAAACGCACTCGCCCTGGCGAAGACGGCGAAAATCCTGAACATCCCCGTCGTCCTGACGAGTTCTCAGGAACAGAACCTGCAAGGCCCGCTCCTCCCCGAATTGCAGCAAATCCTGCCCGACGCCTTCGCCGCCCGTGTGAAGCGGGCCGGGATCGTCAACGCCTGGAACGACCCGAACTTCGTCGCCGCCGTCAAAAAGGCCGGACGGAAGAACCTCATCATGGCTGGGGTGACGACGGACGTGTGCCTGGTCTTCCCGGCAATCAGCGCCGTCCGCGAAGGGTTCAACGTCCAGGCGGTGATGGACGCCAGCGGGTCGCCGTTCGACGTCTCCGAAGACATGTCCCGTCGACGGATGGAGAACGAAGGCGTCGTCCTGACGGCCACGAACACGCTGATGGCCGAACTGGCGCAGGATTGGAGCCGCCCGGAAGGCGGCCAGTTGCTCGGCATCCTCTTCAACGAAGTGTTGCCGAAGATCGGCTAAGGCTTGATGTGATCCTGTCCGAGAACCCGATGACGATCGAATCGGACAATATCATGGACATCAAGGTGTTGGAGACCGTCAAGGGGAGGGAAGACGGTTTTCAATACGGCGGGGAAGCGAAGAGCGAGGATCTGGGCGCCGGGGCGCCACTGCTGGCTCGCCCAGCCGTGTGAAGCGGGTCCACGGTTAGCCGTTGAATCCGACGTCCTCTTGTTACAACCGTTTGCCAGAGTTGAATCGGATCGCTTGATATTTCGAGGATGGTCGCCGTGTACCCTCCGCCCACTGCTGGACAAGCCAGCAGTGGCGCCCGTTCAGCCAATCATCTGAGGCTCAATTAGCGGCGTCGTGTTGCGGCGCTTTCTTGCGATTGGATACGACTCCGGTCCCGTCGTTCCTTTCGACGCAATTCCGAGTCATCGTGATCTGCCTCACAGACCCGCCGATGAAAGGGGGCGATATTAGGCGTGCCGCAGCATGGATGCCAGTGGCGGTCTTACTCCCAGTTTCAGGGTTGATCCTTCTTCCCCACGAGAAAGGACTCTCTCATGTTGCAGACGCGCATGCTCGGTGTTGTTGCCGTTTTTGCCGTACTGGCCTTTGCCGGTTGCCAGCACGCGGGCGGGTGCTTGTCCTGCTCGCGATCTACTGCCTCCTCCGGCGGCTGCAGGTCCTGCCCCCTAAGCGCGACGGCGCCGATCGCAGCTCCGGCCGACGCCGGCTCATTTCGCGACCTGGCCGACGCTCGATGACCCTGCCGACGACCGCCCAGAAAACCAGCGAGTGTGTGAGCCCCATCACAAAAGCCTGCCACGGCTCCAGGTAACATTGAACGCGGTGATGCCATCGAGGTCACGATTCAACTTCCGACCCAAGACCCAAGAGGCGTGTTTCCATGAACATCCGATCGCTCGCTGCACTCACGGTCCTTCTGACTCCGCTGGCCGCCAGCGCGACCGAACCGGCGCTCAGCGGCAACTGTCCCGTTTGCCTCGTCGAAATGGGAAAGCTCGTTCTCGGCTCGGACACGCACACGGTCACGTTCGACCGGCAGGAGTACTACTTCCCCTCAGCCAAAGAGAAGGAGATGTTCGCCGCGAACCCAGCTAAATACGTCCCAGCTCTCGGCGGCGATTGCGTCGTCTGCCGCGCCGAGATGGGCGTGCGGATGCCCGGAAAGGTCGACTTCGTCGTCATCCACAACATGCGGGCGTACCTGTTCCCGAGCGCAAAGGAGCTCGACGTCTTCAACGCCAATCCGAAGACGTACGAGTCGATCGACGTCGGCCTAGGCGGTTATTGCCCCGTGTGCGCCGTCGGCGCGCACGAGTGGATGGCCGGCAAGCCCGAGTTTGTGAGCATCTACGATGGCGTGCGGTATTCATTCCCTAGCGCCGAAGAGAAAAAGGCGTTTGACTCCGACCCGGCGAAATTCACCCCCGCTCTCGACGGCGATTGCGTCGTCTGCTTCAAGGACGATGCGAAGCGCGTCGCTGGGTCGCCAAAATTCTCGACAGCTCACGAGGGTCGAATGTACCTGCTTCCTGACGAGGCAGCGCGCAGGGAGTTCCTCGCCGATCCCGGCAAGTACGCGAACGTTGACGTGGCCAATGACGGTAACTGCGTCGTGTGCGCCAAGATGATGAAGGCGGAAGTGCCCGGCAAGGCGGAGTTCGCCTCGGTCTACAAGGGTTTGCGTTATCTCTTCCCCTCGGCCAAAGAGCGCGCCACATTTGACGCTGACCCAGCCTCGTTCGTCGGAGAGGACGCGAAGCTTGGAATCGCGCCGACCGTCAAGCCAGACGTGATCAGCGTCGTCGGCGCGACGACGTGCGCCGCGTGTACCTATGGCGTGACCCCGATCTCGGACTCCGACAGCATGGGGATTGCCGTGGTCGCCGGTGAAACCGTGTACGTCGTTGAAGGGGGCGAGAAACACTATCCGGATCTGTTCAACGCTCGTTTCGACGAATTGACCGTAGAACTCAAGGGGCGCGTGACGAAGACGAAGGGCAAGTTCATCTGGGTACAGCCGACTTCGCTCACGCGGAGTCGGTAAGGGCAACCGTCGACAGGACGCCGCCCGTCGGGTCGACGGCGTCCATCGTAGTTAGGCCACGGCCGATGGCATTTCGTCAGGCG